>NZ_CP189974.1:1200000-1500000 GCF_051549785.1 Candidatus Caldatribacterium sp. SIUC1
CTGCACGTTTCTGTGTCCGACGTGCTTTTGCTTTGACCTGGCGCTTGAAGGGAGGCTCCGGGGGGCGATGATCCGGACTTGGGATAGCTGCATGTTCCCAAAGTTCACGCTCCACGCTTCTTCCCACAACCCGAGATCCCACCCCATGCAGCGGGTTCGCCAGAGAATCCTCCACAAGTTCTCCTACCATCCTCTCCGGAAAGGTGTGTTCGGCTGTGTAGGATGCGGGCGATGTGTGGCGCTGTGTCCGGTCAACTGGGATATTCGGGAAGCGGTCGAGAGGGTGGTGTCCTGTGCCCTGTGAAGGAATATACACGCCGTGCCTTCTCCCCATAGCGGAGATTGTCGAGGAGACCCAGGATATCAAGACCTTTCGGATTCCACGCCCCGAGCACTTCGTGTACCGTCCAGGACAGTTTGCCGAAATTTTCGTGCCCGGAGTGGGAGAGGCACCCTTTTCCATCTCCTCCTCCCCCACCGAGAGGACGTTCCTCGAGTTCAGCGTCAAGCGCATCGGCTCGGTGACCCAAGCACTGCACCGCTTGAACCCCGGGGATACGGTTGGCCTGCGGGGACCTTACGGGAACGGGTTTCCGGTTGAGGAACTCCTTGGGAAGCACCTGCTCTTTGTGGGTGGGGGAATTGGCCTTGCGCCTTTGCGTTCCCTCATTAACTACGTCCTCGCTCCAGAGCACCGCTCGTCTTTCGGGGATGTCTTCATCCTCTACGGTGCCCGCACGCCTCAGGACCTTGTCTTCCGGTGGGAGCTTGAGCGCTGGAGAAAGCGTGAAGACCTCGCGCTCTGTCTTACGGTCGATGAAGGCAATGCGTCCTGGGAGGGCAGAGTGGGGCTTGTGCCGAACGTCCTCCGGGAGGTTTTCTCTTTCCCGTGCACCAAGTGGGTGAGTATTGTCTGCGGCCCCCCGATTATGATAAAGTTCACTATCAAAGCGCTCCGGGAGCTCGGCTTTGCACCGGGGGATATCATCACGACCCTCGAGATGAAGATGAAGTGCGGTCTTGGGAAGTGCGGGCGCTGCAACATCGGCCCGTATTACGTGTGTCAGGACGGACCGGTGTTTTCGTATGAAACCCTTTTGGAGATGCCAGAGGAGTATTGACCATGGAGTACCGGGAAGCTCTGGAGTACCTTTATGGGCTCATCAATTACGAAAAGACCCGGGTTCCCTACACGGACTTAAAGCTCGAACGCATGCGGGAATTCGTGGAGCGTCTGGGGAACCCCCAGAAAACCATCCCCACGGTCCTTGTCGCCGGAACAAAGGGGAAGGGTAGCACCTCCTACATGCTGCACCGGCTTTTTGGCGCTTTTGGCCTGCGCTGTGGCCTCTTCTCCAAACCCCACCTTCTGACCTTCCGGGAACGCATCCGCATTGACGACCGGCTCATAAGCCCCGAGGAGCTTGTCTGCCTTGTGGACCGGGTTCGGTCTGTAGTGGAAGCGATGGAGCGGGAATCCCCCTGGGGACAGCCCACGTACTTTGAAGTTGCCGTGGGTCTGGCGCTTCTCTATTTCCTCGGAAAGGACGTCGATGTGGCCGTGGTGGAGGTTGGCCTTGGAGGACGGCTTGATGCCACCAACGTCACCGAGCCCCAGGTGACGGTCATCACTCCGGTGAGCTTCGACCACATGGAGGTTTTGGGGAATACTCTCGAGCAAATCGCCTGGGAGAAGGCCGGGATTCTCCGAAGCAACGTCCCTCTTGTGCTTGCTCCCCAGAGGGAAGAAGCCCGAGAGGTCATTCTCCAAGAGGCAAAAAGGAAAGGAGCACCGGTACTTGAGGTGGCGGAAGAGTGCCATGCCGACATCACCTTCCGTGGTCTTCGGGGTTCTCGGTTCCGCTTTTCCATTCGGGGGTGGGGGGAAGGGGAGGTGGTGCTTCCCCTTCTTGGGGACCACCAGGTGGGGAACTTCCTCACCGCCCTTCTTGTCGTAAGGCTCTTCGGTCTTCCCTGTGAGGTTTCCCGTCTCCAGGAGGTTGCGGGCACTTTCCGCTGGCCCGGGAGGGTGGACGTGCTCTCCTTTTCACCTCTTTGCGTTTTCGACGTTGCTCACAACCGGGCATCGTTTGAGGTGCTCCTTGCAACCCTCCGGGACTACCTCGACGTCAAGAAGGCCGTGTGCCTTCTGGGTTTCCTTGAGGGGAAAGACTGTGCAGGAATTGCCGAGGTGCTGCGGGGTTTCCCCGCGTACTGCATCTTCACCGAACCCCTCCATCCAAAGGCCCTGCCAGTGGAGGTGGTGTCGTCATTCTTTTCCTCTTTCGGTGTTCCTGTAGAGCTCATCCCCGACCCGTACCGGGCCCGGGAAAGGGCAGAAAGCGTGGCGAGAACCCTTGGCCTTCCTCTTCTCGTGGCCGGCTCGTTCTACCTTGCCCGACCCTTTAAAGAAGCCCTGCGTTTTGAGGAAATCCTCGAAGAGGAGGTGGAACTGTGCTGATTGTGGCCGAGCGCATCAACGCGACCCGGAAGCCCATCCGGGAGGCCTTGGAGCGGAAAGACGCAGCGTTTCTCCTTGAAGAGGCGAAAAAGCAGGAAGCAGCGGGTGCCCATTTCCTAGACGTGAACGCTGGGACCGAGGCAGAAAAAGAGATTGAGAATCTCCCCTGGCTTGTGGAGCTTTTGCAAGATGCGGTGAACATTCCGCTTTGCCTTGATACCGCAAACGACGAGGCCCTTGCCCGGGCCCTCCAAGTGTACCGGAAGGGGGAGGTCATGATTAATTCCTTCACTGCTGAGGTTCGGCGGATCGAGGCGGTGTTACCCCTTGCTAGAGAATACAAGGCGTACGTGGTGGGGCTGGCCATGGGGGATGGGGGGATCCCGGAAACTGTTGCCGACCGTCTAAAGCTTGTGGAACGCCTGGTGCGAGCAACCGAGGATTACGGTATCCCCAGAGAGCGGCTCTTCATCGACCCCCTTGTGGTGCCCGTCGGGACAGACCAGAGGCAGGGTAGAGTATTCCTCGAGACTCTGCGAGCTGTGAAGCACGAGTTTCCCGGGGTGCGAACGATCTGCGGGCTGAGCAACATCTCTTTCGGCATGCCCAATCGTCGTCTTTTAAACCGTACCTTTCTGGCCCTCTGCGTCGGGTATGGTCTTGATGCGGCGATTGTTGACCCGCTCGATCAGGAGCTCATGGCCGTGCTCTTTGCTGCTCTTGCTCTCACCGGACAGGATGAGTTCTGCATGAATTACATCGCAGCCCATCGTTCCGGGAAGTTGTGTTCCTGAGGCTCTTGCGGTATGATGGATGTGGGTGAAGGTATGGTGGGCAGAGGCCTTCCCGGGTTGGTTCTCGGCGCTCTCCTTGTGTTGCTTTTTGGAACTTCGTTAGCTGCGACCGTCCTTGACTATGCCCTCTGCCGGGGCCTGGACAAAGACGGTCTGCCTCTTGATCGGACCGACAAGTTCAGCACTGAGGACAAAGCGGTCATCTTCTGGGTTTTCCTTGAAGGGGTGAAAAAGGGGGACGAATGCCGCTTCGAGTTTCTTCCCCCCGAAGGCTCTCCGGTAGAGAGTTCCCTTGTTCTTGAGAGCGATGAAGCGTACGTGGGAGTTCGGGGAGAGCTCCCTCTGGGCTCCCGAACCATTCCTTCGGGGAAGTGGGTTGCCCGCTTTTACGCTGCACAGGACAAACTCGTTGAAACCTCTTTCACCCTTGTGGAAAGTAGCATCGTGGGAAGTACCTCGAAAGAGGAGGCTGTTAAGCGGACTGTGTCGCTCCTTCAGGAGTTCGGGTACACTGTGCTCGATGTGGGGTTCTCAGACGAGGACAACCAGGCCTATATTCGCATGGAAATGGCAAGCCGTGCTCTTGATCAGGCACTCTGGAACCAGCTCGGGGTTGGCTTCGACGCCCTGAAGCGAGTTTTTCCTGAAGCAGCGTGGCTTGTGGTACAGCTTGTCATGGAGAAGGAGTACGTTCTGAGCTTCCAGGTGAAGGCTTACGATTTCGATATCTGGCGCCGGGGGTATCTGAGCTCTGACGAGTTCTGGAAGAAGCGAGTGCTCCGGTATGTTTATAATATACGGAGGCATGAGGAAATACAGGATGTCAGGGGGTTCTACAGCGAGAAGTTCGGTGTGGTCTTTTAGGGAGTGACCAGGAGTGCGGAAAATCTTCGAGAAGTTCACCCCTTCGGATTTCCGCTTCCTTGCCGAGGTCTTCTGCCGGGGAGGGGAGGAGAAGGTTTTCCTCTCGCTCGTAGAAAAGGACCCCGAAACCCTTGACCAGATCCTGGAGGACGACCTCCTCTTCCAGCGAGTGGCTCAGGACGAACGCTTCTTCGTGCAGGTCAGCCCGTATCTCTACTTTGAGCTTTTGCTCCGGCGGGCCATCCGGGATATTGAGCGAGAGTCGTACACTCTTGAGCGCGTCGGGTACCGGACGGTGGTTCCCGTATTCGATGGGAAAAAGGTCCTTGAAGTTCTCGCCCGGGACGCTCTGCGGGACTACCTGGTGGAACTCCTTGTGTCCTTCATTCGGATTAACCACATCACGGTGTACATTCGCCGGGGTCGGGGCATCTACCTGAAGAAAACCCTTTCAGACTTTGACCTGGATCTCCTTGCCGAGCTCAGCGAGCGGGTGGACGAACCGTACCGCTTCATCTTCCTCAAGCGGGCAGGAGACATCGCGCTCTTTGTAAGTGGCATCTTCCCCGAGCAGCTTTTTGGAGAGCTCCATGCCTCCTTTGCTAAGCGTGCCTGGCTGCGAGGCTTCCGGGGGAAGGGGGAGGAGCTTGAGGAAAAGGGCGCGGAACTCTACCGACGAGCCAGCGAGAGCTCTACAGCCCGGGAGTATCAGCTGGACTCGCTCCTCTCCTACATCGCGGAGAACTTCCGCTTCACGAAGAAACCCTTAAACGTCATGACCGACCGGTATCTGACCTTCCGCAAGTACGATATCTTCCAGGCCCTGCTCAACTGACGCTACAGGTTCCAGCGACCACCGATCTTCCGGAAAAAGGGGAGGGTTTGTTCTCCTTCTTCCCGGAGGAAGGCCATTTCTGGGAAGACCTCCAGGGCCCGGGGGAAGAGGCCGTGGAGGTAAGCGATGAGCACGCCGTAGTTCGTGATGGGAACACGAGCGCGGGAGGCTTCGTGGATCCGGAAGAGCATTTCCTTGGGGTTAATCATGCACCCCCCGCAGTGGACGATGAGCTGGTATTCGGTAAGGGGCACCGGGACCGTCGGGCCGGCGACAACGTCAAAGTGAAGGTCCACCCCGGTGTACTGTCTGAGCCAGCGGGGAATTTTCACCCGTCCGATGTCGTCGGGAAGAGGATGGTGGGTGCAGGCCTCAAGGATGAGTACCCGGTCACCGGGCTTCAACCGCTCCACAGCCTTCACCCCTTCCACGAAGGTCTTGAGGTCCCCCTTGTGGCGGGCAAAGAGGATAGAAAAGCTCGTTATGGGGACGGAGGGAGGAACGGCCCCGGCGACCTTGTGGAACACCTGAGAGTCGGTGACCACAAGGCGCGGTGGGGTTTTGAGACGCTCCAGGGCTTCGGAAAGCTCCCGCTCTTTGACCACGAGGCTCACCGCGTCTGTGTCGAGGATTTCCCGGATGGTCTGCACCTGGGGAAGAATGAGCCGTCCTTTGGGAGCTCCAAGGTCAATGGGCACCACAAGGACCACAAGATCCCCTGGACGCAGGAGGTCCCGGATGAGGGGCTTTTCCTGAATTCCCTGTCGCAGGACTTCAATGAGGGTGGTCTTGAGGTAGGCGATGCCTTCCCCCGTCCTGGCGCTCGTGCGGAACACAGGGATGTTGAAGTCCTCGGGAGGGTCAAAGAGCCTCGGAGTTTCGTCGATTTTGTTCGCCACCCCGAGGACGAGCACGTTCCGTTCCCGGAGGAGCTTCAAGATTTCCCGCTCTAAAGCGAAGTCGGTTTTGCCGTCCCACACAAGAAGAGCCACATCGCAGCGGTTGAGGATTTCCAGAGACTTTCTCTTCCGGAGTTCTCCCAGGAATCCTTCGTCGTCAAGTCCTGCGGTGTCGATGAGGACCACAGGGCCAAAGGGGAGGAGCTCAATAGGCTTGAAGACCGGGTCGGTGGTTGTGCCAGGAATGTCCGAAACAATGGCCACCTCCTGACCCACCAGGGCATTGATGAGCGAGGACTTCCCCACGTTTCGCCGTCCGAAAATCCCAATGTGCGGTCTCAGGCTACGGGGCGTTCCCTGCATAGTCGCTCCTTTTGAGTTTTCCCATTCCCGGTATCCCGGGTTTCTGTAACTCCGTAGGGTCAAGGATTATTCCGAGTTCCTCTTCGGTGAAAAGCCCCTTCTCAAGAAGGAGCGTCCGGAAATCCTTGCCGGTTTTCAAGCACTCAAGGACAAGGAGTGAGGTCTTTTCATGCCCGAGGTAGGGGACCACACAGGTGGCGAGAACAAAGCTTCGCTCGAGGAGTTCCCGGCAGCGGCTTTCGTCGGCCCTGATGAGAGGAATGTAGTTTTTCGCAAGCACTGTACAGGCAACCCGGAGTTCTTCAATCATGGTGAGGAGGAAGTACGCCACAAAGGGCAGGAGATGGTTGAGCTCAAGCTGCCCGCTTGAAGCGGCAAAGCTCAGGGCCACGTCTTTGCCCAGAACGTCAAGGGCAATACCCTCAACGTACTCGCAGAGAACCGGGTTCACCTTCCCCGGCATGATGGAGGACCCCTCCTGGAGGGGAGGGAGGACGATTTCTCCGATTCCTGCCCGGGGACCCATGGCAAGGAGTCTGAGGTCGTTCGTGATTTTCCGGAGGTTCACAGCAAGGGTCCGCAGAAGCCCTGAAACCTCAGAAAAGACGTCGAGGTTCTGGGTGTTCTCGAAAGTGTTCATGGCCCGGGCCACAGGGAGTCCCGTAATCTCGTTGAGATAAGCGATGGCGCGGGCGATGTAGCGGGGGTGAGCGTTGAGTCCAGTCCCCACGGCGGTTCCTCCCAGGTTCACCTCTTTGAGTCTCTCCTTCACCTTCCACAGGCGCCAGCGGTCCCTCCCGATGGCTTCGGCCCAGGCACCGAACTCCATCCCCAGGGTCACGGGAACGGCGTCCTGGAGCTCGGTACGGCCGACCTTGAGGATTCCTGCAAACTCCTTCTCCTTCTCTTGGAGGGCATCCTGAAGGGTCACAATGGCTTTTTCCAGTTCCTCCATCTCCCACAGGGCGGCAACTCGTAGAGCCGTGGGGAAGACGTCGTTGGTGGACTGACTGAGGTTCACGGTATCGAAGGGGTTCACGATGTCATAGCGTCCCTTGTCATATCCGAGAATCTCCAGGGCACGGTTGGCGATGACCTCGTTCACGTTCATGTTCAGGGAGGTTCCCGCCCCACCCTGGAAAATGGGAACGATGATTTCCTCATTCCACCGCCCTGCCATACCCTCCTCGCAGGCCTTGAGGATGGCTGAGGCAACAGGTTCCTCTAAAAGCCCAACCTCGAGGTTTGCCTTGGCGCAGGCCCACTTCACGGCAAAAAATGCCCGGATGAGCGGCCGGGGCACAGGGAGCGAAAATGGGAAATTCTCCCTCGCCCGCAGAGCGTGAATTCCAAAGTACCGATCTTCCGGGATTTCCTTTTCTCCCAGAAAATCCTGCTCTCTCCGCATGTTCTCTCAGTGCCGGAAGTGCCGCACTCCGGTGAAGACCATAGGGATGCCCAGGCGGTTGCAGGCTACGATCGACTCCTCATCCCGGATGGAGCCTCCAGGCTGGATGATGGCACGGATACCGTGCTTTCCGGCTTCCTCCACAACGTCAGAGAAGGGGAAGAAGGCATCAGAAGCCAGGACGGCCCCCCGTTCTCTCCCCTGGGCTTTGGCGATGGCTATGCGGAGGGCATCAATCCGGCTCATTTGTCCTGCGCCAATCCCCACAGTCTTTCGGTCTTTCGCAAGCACTATGGCGTTGGACTTGACGTATTTGGCCACGGTGAAGGCAAAGAGCAGGTCCTCAAGGTCGTTTTCTTTGGGTCTCACTTCGGTAACCACCCGGAGGTCCTCCTGGCTGGCCGTTATCCCGTCGTTCTCCTGAAGGAGGAATCCCCCGTCGATTTTCTTGAGGTCCCAGGAAGCCGGAGAAAGGAGGGGTGCGGCGAGGATACGGAGGTTCTTCCGCCGGCGCAAAAGTTCCAGGGCTTCTTCTTCGTAAGCGGGGGCGATGAAGACCTCGAGGAAGAGATTGCCAAAGACCTCAACGCTTGCTTTTGTGACCGTCCGGTTCATGGCCACAATCCCACCAAAGGCCGAGACGGGGTCAGCTTCAAGGGCAAAGCGGGCTGCCTCGGCGAGGTCCTCGTGCACGGCAACGCCGCAGGGGTTGTTGTGCTTCACGATGACCACGGCAGGTTCTTGGAATTCCCGAACGAGGCTGTAGGCTGCCTGAACGTCGTAGATGTTGTTGAAGGAGAGCTCTTTGCCTTCGGCAAGAACCTCAAGGTGCTTCCAGAATCCCTCTGGGTCAAGGGAGAGGTCCTCGTAAAGCGCTCCTTTCTGGTGGGGGTTTTCACCGTACCGGAGGGATGAGGCTTTCCTGAGGTGGATGGCAAGGTAAGGGGGGAGGGTGTCTTCGCTTCGGACACTCACTTTACTGAGGTAAGTGGCAATGGTGCTGTCGTACTGCGAGGTTCGCGCAAAGGCTTCAATGGCCCACTGGAGGGATTTCTCCTCGGGGAAATACCCGTTGTGCTCTTCGAGTGCTGCGAGGAGCTCTGGGTACTGAGAAGGGGAAGAAACGCAGACGACGTGTTTCCAGTTTTTCGCTGCTGCTCGAAGGAGCGTCACGCCACCAATGTCGATTTCCTCAACGAGGACCTCAAGGTTTTGCTCTCCCTCCTTCGCCTTCTTTTCGAAAGGATAGAGATTGCAGACGACAAGGTCGATGGGGTCGATACCGTGGCGTTTCAGGTCTTCCATGTCCTCAGGGAGGTTCCGCCGCGCAAGGATTCCTCCCTCAATCCGGGGATGGAGCGTCTTCACCCGCCCTCCGAGGATTTCTGGAAAGCCTGTGACCTCTGAAACCTCGAGGACCTCAAGGTGGAGTTCTCTCAAGAATTTCGCCGTTCCCCCGGTGGCGAAAAGGCGCACCCCCAGGGCGCTGAGGCGCTGTGCGAGCTCCCCAAGGCCTGTTTTGTCGGAAACACTGAGAAGCGCTGTGGTCACCCGAATCATGGACAACACCCTCCTGCGTCCTTTTCTCCATTGTACCGGAGAGGAAGGGTCTTGAAAAGGACGGCTGTGGTACAATACCGAAGCGCCTTGTAGTAGAATGAGAGGAAAGGGAGTGGGGCCTGTGGAGAGAGCGAAAGTCCTCGTCATTGGCAGCCTCAATATGGACATGGTGCTCAAGATTGAACGCATGCCTGAGGTGGGGGAAAACCTCTTCGTTCGAGAGTTCTCTATGTTCCCGGGAGGAAAGGGGAACAACCAGGCCATTGCCTGTGCCCGCCTGGGGGCACTGGTGAGCATGATTGGCAAGGTGGGCGACGACGATTTCGGTGCCCGTCTTCTTCTGAACCTTGAGCAGGAGAACGTGGATTACGCCTTTGTGACCAAGCAACCGCTCACCCACACGGGGCTAGCCTTCATCTTCATCGACGAGCGAGGGGAGAACCGGATTCTCGTCGCCCCGGGAGCGAACATGAAGCTCTCGGTGCAGGATGTGGAGAACGCTCTGGAGCTCTTCAAATCCTGCGATTTCTTGCTTCTGCAGCTTGAAGTTCCTCATGAGGTGGTCCGGCGGGCCATTGAGGTTGCCCACCGGTTCGGCATGGTTGTGGTCCTGAACCCTGCTCCGGCTCAGGAGTTCCCCATCGAAATCTTGACGGCCAGTGATATAATGACTCCAAACAAGTACGAAGCGGAAGTTCTCAGCGGTGTCACCATTACGACCCTCGAGGATGCGGTGCGGGTACTCCGGGTTCTTCGCCAGCGTACCCGGGCCCGTACGGTGATCACCCTGGGGGACCAGGGGGCCATCGCCAGCGTGGACGATACGACATGTGCGTACCTCCCTCCCCGGAAAGTCCAGGTTGAGGACACCACCGCCGCAGGCGATGCCTTCAACGCCGGGCTTTTGGTGGGCATCGCTCAGGGGAAGGACTGGGTGAGCGCCCTGAAGCTTGCCAACACCGCCGGAGCCATTGCCTGCACCAGGGTCGGCGCGCAGAGTGCTCTGCCTTCTATGCGGGACCTTGAGCGGTTCCTCGAAGAACACGGCGAGGGAGAGGTTGAGTTTCTCAGTGTTCGAGGTGTCCATGGGTGACACGGTAACCATTCTCTTGCGCCTTTTTGCCGCCTTTGTGGCGGGGGGCATCATTGGCTGGCAGAGGGAACGGGCAGAGAAACCTGCAGGTCTCAGAACTCATATCCTCGTGTGCCTTGGTTCTGCCCTGATGACCCTGGTTTCCGTCTTCTTTTTTGGGAGGATCGGTTCTGACCCGGCCCGTATCACGGCCCAGATTGTGAGCGGCATTGGGTTTCTGGGAGCGGGCACCATCTTCCGGTACGGTTCGACCATTGCCGGACTCACCACGGCGGCAAGTCTCTGGGCTACCTGTGGGGTGGGTATCGCCATGGGAGTGGGGATGTTCACCCTGGGGTTTGCCGGGGTGGGGTTCATCCTTCTTGTCCTGTGGCTTCTTGAGTACTTCGAAGGGCACTTCCTCAAAACCAAGGGTGGTCTCTCCATAGAACTTGTGCTCCGCGACGAGCCCGGAGCCTTAGGGAAGGTGGGAACGCTTCTTGGCGAACTTGGGGTGAATATCGCCGCTGCCAGGGTTCAGAGAGAGCGCGAGGGAAGGGTGCTCTGTTTGCTCTTCACCCATGCTCCTAAGGGCACCGGTGTGGTGGAGATTGCCTCGGCTCTGCGCGGGCTTTCTGTAGTGGAGAACCTCGAGATCCGGTAAGGAAGGGATGGGTGTATGGAGATAAAGGCGCCTCGGGGAACACGGGATATTCTCGGCGAAGAGGTGGCACTCTGGCAGCACCTTGAGGAGGTTGTGCGCCGGAATGCCCATCTTTTCGGATACGAGGAAATCCGAACCCCTGTTTTCGAGCACACGGAACTCTTCGCCCGCGGGGTGGGAGAAGAAACCGACATCGTGCAGAAGGAGATGTACACCTTCACCGATAAAGGGGGAAGGAGCATCACCCTTCGGCCGGAAGGGACGGCTCCAGTAGTGCGGGCGTACCTTGAGCATGGGTTCTTCGTCCGGGACCCCCGCGTCCGGTGGTACTACCTCGGCCCCATGTTCCGTTACGAGCGTCCCCAGGCGGGACGCATGCGCCAGTTCCACCAGTTCGGTTTCGAGGCTTTAGGGTTCCAGGACCCGGCCTGTGATGCTGAAATCATCCTTCTTGCCTGGACGATTTACCGGGAACTCGGTCTTTCTGACCTTTCCCTTGAGCTCAATAGCATCGGCTGTCCCCTCTGCAAGCCCCACTACGTGCGGCGGCTTCGGGAGTACCTGGAGAGCCGTAAAGACGCGCTCTGCGAGAACTGCAAAAGGCGCCTTGTGGAGAATCCGCTTCGGGTTCTCGATTGCAAGAACGAAACGTGCCAGGCGGTGTTCCGCGAGGCGTCTTTCCCAAGCATTCAGGACTTCCTCTGTACTGAGTGCCGCAGGCATGAGGAGCGACTCTTTTCCCTCCTGAAGCGCCTTGGCATCCCCTTCGTGGTCAATCCCCGTCTGGTCCGGGGCCTTGATTACTACACCCGTACGGTGTTTGAAGTTAAGGTTCACACCTTGGGGGCTCAGGATGCCATTGGCGGTGGGGGGAGGTACGATGGCCTGGCACGGGCTCTCGGAGGTCCTGAAGTCCCGGGAGTTGGGTTTGCGGCGGGCATGGAACGCATTGTCCTTCTCCTTGAACGGAGCGGTTTTCCCCGGAAGGGTACCTTTCGGGTCTATCTTGCTCCTCAGGATGAAGAGGGGGAGAAGGACCTCCTCGCGCTGAGTCAGGTTCTTCATGAAGCAGGCATTCCC
Source organism: Candidatus Caldatribacterium sp. SIUC1 (assembly GCF_051549785.1). Classification (GTDB taxonomy): domain Bacteria; phylum Atribacterota; class Atribacteria; order Atribacterales; family Caldatribacteriaceae; genus Caldatribacterium. Next base: position 1,212,001 of record NZ_CP189974.1, read on the forward strand.
TTCTGTCTTGACTTTGCCAGCAAAAACCTCAGGTACCATCTGAAACGGGCGCAGAAAATGGGCGTGCGCTTTGTGGTCATTGCCGGGGAAGAGGAACGGAAGAACGAAGGCTTTTCCCTCAAAGACCTTGTTTCGGGGGAGCAGATGCTCCTTTCCCGAGAAGAACTCCTCGGGCGACTGCGAAAGGAGCGGGAGACATGCTGAGGACCCATACCTGTGGTGAGCTTCGCAAAACCGACGTAGGGAAGGAGGTTACCCTTGCAGGCTGGGTGCACCGGATTCGGGACCATGGGGGTATCATTTTCCTGGACCTCCGGGATCGCTTCGGCATCACCCAGGTCGTGGTGAGTTCAGAGAACGAAAAGGCCTATGAGGTTGCCGCATCTGTCCGTCCCGAATACGTGGTGCAGGTGAAGGGTGTTGTCAGGGAACGGCCTGAAGGTCTAACCAATCCCCGTCTGGCCACTGGGGACATTGAGGTCCATGCACTGACATTCGTGGTGCTCTCGCCTTCTGAGCTCCCGCCCTTTGAGATTGAGGGGAGAAAGGAAGTTGATGAATCCCTCCGCCTCCGCTACAGATACCTGGATCTCCGGCGGTCCAGAATGCAGGAAAACCTCATGCTGCGCCATAAAGCGGCGCAGAGCATCCGCCGGTTCCTTACCGAGCGTGGTTTTGTTGAGGTCGAAACTCCTTTCCTCACGAAGAGCACGCCTGAGGGTGCCCGGGATTTCCTTGTTCCCAGCCGCCTGAACCCCGGCTCCTTTTACGCCCTGCCCCAGTCGCCCCAGCTCTTCAAGCAGCTCCTCATGGTGGCTGGCTTTGACCGGTACTTCCAGATTGTCCGGTGTTTCCGCGACGAGGACCTCCGGGCCGACCGGCAACCCGAGTTCACCCAGGTGGACATCGAGATGTCCTTTGTGGACCGGGAGGATGTGCTGCGGCTTGTGGAAGAACTCATGCAGCACGTTTTCGCCGAGGTGCTTGAGGTGACCCTGGAGATTCCCTTCCCGCGCCTGACGTATGAGGAAGCTCTGAAAAAGTACGGCACGGACAAGCCGGACCTTCGCTTCTCTCTCACTATCGACGACCTCACACCGCTTTTCCTTGAGGAGGGAGGGGGCGTGCTGCCCTTGGGGGAAAAGGGCCGTGTTGTCTTCCGGGGGCTTTTCGTGCCCCAGGACCATTCCCTCTCCCGGAAAAAGCTCGACCTCTTCGCAGCGGAGGCAAGGGAAAGGCACCTTGCCCTTTCCTGGGTTCGAAAGGCCCAGGAGGACTTCTCCTCTCCTCTCAAAGGGAAGGTTCCCGAGACGCTCTTCCAGCGCCTTGTGGCGAGATACCCCTTTGGTGAGGGTTCGGTGCTCCTTGTGTCCTGGGGGGAGGAAGAGGTTCTCCAGGAATTTCTGGGGAATCTTCGGGTGCAACTTGGGAGAGAGATGCCCGAGAAAGAACGTTTCGCCTTTGTGTGGGTTGTGGACTTTCCCCTTCTTGAGTGGAGCGAGGAAGAGAGGCGCTGGGTTTCGGTTCACCACCCCTTCACGGCTCCCTTTGATGAGGACATTCCCCTTCTTGACGAGCATCCAGAGCGTGTTCGGGCAAAGGCTTACGACCTCGTCCTCAACGGGTACGAAGTTGGTGGAGGCAGTATCCGGATTCACCGGAGGGACCTTCAGGAGAAGATCTTCTCCCGCCTCAGCCTGACGGAACGGGAAATCCGGGAGAAATTCGGTTTCTTTGTGGAGGCACTGCAGTTTGGCTGTCCTCCCCATGGAGGCATCGCTTTGGGCTTCGACCGGCTGGTGATGCTCCTCTGCGGTGAGGATTCCATCCGGGAAGTCATCGCCTTTCCCAAAACGCAAAAGGGTGTGTGCCTGCTCACCGGTGCTCCGTCTCCGGTGGAGAAGGAGCAGCTCGATATCCTTGGCATTGCCCTCAAGAAGGAAAAGCGGTAGCCGGGGTTTCGACTCCCGGTTTTCCAGGCTTTTTGAGCGTCATTGCAAAAGGTGAGGGCTTGTGCTATTATCTTGGCAGAAGTCGGTTTGTGACCCTGCTTTGCGCGTGATGTCAAATGAGGCTTTGACCCAACACCCTTGTCCAGGGAGCCTGGACTCCGGAAGAGCCGTGGTTCTTCCGGGAGGGCACCCACCTTTTGGAGGACGAGGATCAAAGCGGTTGACACACGGCAGAAGCGGGGTCACACTGTGAGGAAGGAGTGTGTTGGGTGTGGAAAACGAGAAAGCCATGGAGCTGCTCCACGAAAACCTCGAACAAATCCGCATGGTGCGACCCGGAGACCTCATCAAGGGAAAGGTCATTAAAAAGGGTGACGAAGGCTACTTCGTGAACATCAACTATAAAGCTGAGGGCATTCTCCCTCTCCGGGAACGGGCTCAAGGGAGGGAAGGTGAGGTGGAGCACGATCTCGAAGAGGGAGAGGAAATCTGGGTCATGGTGACCCGCATCGACGATCAGGGGTATGTATGGCTTTCACGGGAACAGGCCCGTTACCAGGGTGCCTGGATTGACATAGAGGAGAGCAGGGACCAGGGGAAGGTTCTCACGGCAAAGGTCAAGCGAAAGGTCAAAGGTGGGCTCATTGTGGACGTTGGGGTGAACGCTTTCCTTCCCGCTTCCTGCGTTGACGTCGTTCCCCGGAATCTCGACGAGCTCATCAACCAGTCGATTCAGGTGAAGGTCATCGAGGCCGACCGCAAGACCCGCAACGTCATTGTTTCTCGCCGGGCGGTGATTGAAGAGGAACTCGCCCGCCGCCGCCAGGAGACCATCGCCTCGCTTGAGGTCGGTCAGGTTCGAAAGGGCGTTGTGAAGAACATCACCAATTTCGGGGTCTTTGTGGACCTCGGAGGCATTGACGGGCTTTTGCATATCTCCGAGGTTTCCTGGGGCAAAGTCGGCAAACTCGAGGACCTCTTCAAAAAGGGTGACGAAATCGAGGTCAAGGTCATCGCCTGGGATCCAGAGAAAGAGGAAATCAGCCTCAGCCTGAAACGCCTCACTCCTGATCCGTGGGAGCGCTTCGTCCAGGAAGTGAAGGTTGGCGACGTCGTCAAGGGGAAGGTCGTCTCCTTGAAGGAGTTCGGAGTGTTTGTAGAGATTGAAGAGGGCGTGGAGGGGCTCATCCACATTTCGGACCTCTCCTGGGGGTATGTGAAGCATCCCCGGGAAGTGGTGAGGGTCGGCGATATTGTGGAGGCCAAGGTTCTCGAAATTGACCCTGAGCGGCGTCGCATTTCCCTCGGTCTCAAGCAGATTTTCCCTGATCCTTGGGAGAACATCGAGGAGAAGTATCCCGTGGGAAGCACCGTCCGCGTCCGGGTGAACAAGGTGAGCACCAGGGGAGCGCTGGTTGAGGTGGAGGAGGGCGTTGAGGGTCGTATCCCCCTTGAGGAGCTCTCCTGGAAGCGGGTTACCCGGGTGAACGACGTGGTGCGGCGGAACCAGCTTGTGGAAGCCAAGGTTCTCGCCATTGACCGGGAAAGCCGGCAGCTCACCCTGAGCTTGCGGGCGCTTCGTCCCAATCCCTGGGAAGAGGCGCAGACGAGGTGGCAGGTTGGGGACATCGTCGAGGGGAAGATTCAGCGCCTCATGAACTTCGGTGCCTTTGTGGAGCTTGCCCCTGAGATTGAAGCCCTGCTTCCCCTTTCTGAAATCGCCTGGGAGCCGGTGAAGCACCCCAGTCAGGTCTTCAAAAAAGGGCAGACGGTTTCGCTGAAGATTATCGAGTTCAAGCCGGAAGAGCAACGCATTGTGGTGAGCCGCAAGGCACTCCTCCCGGATCCCTGGGAAATCATCAAAACCCGGTATCCTCTGGGGAGTATCCATGAGGGGAAGGTTGTCCGACTGGTGGATTTTGGCGCCTTCGTGGAGCTTGAGGAGGGCTGGGATGGTCTCGTGCACATCTCGGAAATCGCCGAGGAACGCATCAGTTCTCCCCAGGAGGTTCTCAAAGAGGGTGACATCGTCAAGGTCAAGGTCATCAAGCTCGACGATGCTGAGCGGAAGATTGGCCTGAGCATCAAGCAGGCGCTGCGGGAGGAAGAGGAGAAAGCCCGCAAAGAACAGACTCAGGAAGGAAAAATCACCCTTGGGGACGTCATTGGGGAGAAACTGGCAACCATTCTGAACAACCTGAAAAAATGAACGTCCCGTTGGAAAAACCGGCTCTTTCTGCCCTTGCCCGCGCCATCATTGAAGAAATCCGGGAAGTGGCTTCTTGCTTTCGGCAAACCGTTGTGGCCTTTTCGGGAGGGATGGACAGCACCGTTACGCTTTTTTTGGCCTGCGAGGCTCTGGGACGGAGAAACGTCGTTTCCTGCACCGTTGACTGGGGGCCGTATCTCCCCCGGAAGGCTCGTGAAAACATCCGCTTCCTCGTGGAGCACTTTGGGGTGGAGCACATCATGCTCCCCGGCCAGAGCGTGCTTGAAGAGGTGGCAAAGGGTGGTCCCTCCTGTAACCTCTGCACAAAAAGAGCGAAACTCGCCCGCATTCGGGAGCATTTCGGGGAAGGTACGCTCATTCTTGGTGGGGCCAACAAAAGCGACAGCTGGGGCAACCGGGGGGTGAAGTTCCTCAGGGGGACTTTTTCGCCGCTCTTTGACCTGGGAAAGGAAGAAATTGCCGCTTTAGCGGCGTTTCTCGGTATCCCCATCCGCCGGATCGGAGAACATGCCGTCCGGGAAGGGTGTTTCCTCAAACACCTCTTGAAACCCCTGGCCTCTCCCTCCTTCCACGGTCAGGCGGTGGTGGAGGCCAACGAACGCCTTCTTGAGGTGCTCGACGAGGCAGGGTATGTAAGAGACCTTGCCAACGTCACCGTCGTGGGCCCCTTGCGAGAGAACATCGCCCTGGTGAACGTGTCCCCTCTGCCTGGAGAGCCTCTAAGGACCAGGATTCTTGAGAGCCTTTCGACCCTTCCTTCCCTTTCCCGGGTAATCCTTGTGGATGGACCCCTGCGGCTTGTGGTCCGGGCCAATCCCGGCATTTACCGCAACGAGCTCTCCCGATTCTGGCTTGCGCGGGGGAGGATACAGCCGGAATTCGCCCTCCCTGTGCAGTGTATTTTCCTCCCCTCCACCAACCGGCGGTTGCGAACCTTTCACGTTGTGGACGTCGTAAAGGAGCGATGACCGTGTACTCAAGCAGGGACATCCGGAATCTCTTCCTTGCCTTTTTCAGGAACCGGGGTCATGAGGTTCTGCCCAGTGCTTCGCTTATCCCTCAAGATCCGACACTCCTTCTCACCATTGCCGGCATGGTGCCTTTCAAGCCCATCTTCCTTGGCCAGGTGAAGCCGAGCTTCCGGCGGGTCTGCACGGTCCAGAAATGCGTCCGGGTGAGCGACTTAGAGAAGGTCGGCTATACCCCAAGGCACCACACCTTCTTCGAGATGCTCGGCAACTTCTCCTTTGGGGACTACTTCAAGAAAGAGGCCTGCCAGTGGGCCTGGGAGTTCCTCACGGAAGAACTCTGCCTTCCAGTGGAACGTCTTTCGGTTTCGGTGCACGAGAAGGATGAGGAGGCCTTTCGCATCTGGAGGGATATCGTTGGGCTTCCGGAGGAGAAAATCGTTTTTCTCGGAGATGAAGACAACTTCTGGGCTTCAGGGCCGGTGGGGCCCTGCGGGTACTGCTCGGAGATTTACTACGACACCGGGAAAGAGCGGGGTTGCGGGAAGGAAACCTGCCGCCCAGGGTGTGATTGCGACCGGTTCCTCGAGGTCTGGAATCTCGTCTTCATGGAGTTCGATCGCCAGTCCGATGGGACTTTACGGGAGCTTCCGAGCAAGAACATCGATACTGGCATGGGTCTTGAGCGCATTAGCGCCGTGGTGCAAAAGGTGGAATCCAACTTCGAGACAGACCTCTTCCTTCCCCTTATCCGGTCGCTTGAGGGGTTGAGCGGGGTTCCTTATGAAAAGGAAAAACCCGTCTTCCGCCTCGTTGCTGACCATTCCCGTGCAGTGGCCTTCCTCATTGCCGACGGAGTGTATCCGGCCAATGAGGGGCGAGGATACGTCCTGCGGCGGCTCATCCGTCGAGCCCACCGTTTTGGGAAAAGAATTGGCCTTGTGAAGCCTTTCCTGCATGAACTTGCCTTCCGGGTTGTGGAGCTCATGGGCGATGTGTACCCGGAGCTCCGAAGAAACGAAACGACCATTGCCCAGGTCGTCTTCCAGGAAGAGAAGCGCTTTGAGGACACCCTTGCCCTTGGGTTTGCCCGTCTTGAAGAGCTCCTTGAAGAGGCCAGGGCAAAGAACGCAAGAACGATCTCAGGCCGGGAAATCTTCAAGCTCTACGATACCTATGGCCTGCCCCTTGACTTTACCCAGGAGGTGCTGAGAGAAGAGGGATTTTCCTTCTCTCAGGAGGAGTTCGAGGAAGAGATGGAACGCCAGAGAACCCGTGCCCGGAAAGCCCAGGAGGAGAGATTCTCTGGCCTCAAGGGGCAGAAAAGGGAAGAGGAGCTCTTTTCCGGCTTTCGTTCTACCTTCGTAGGGTACGACCGTCTTTCTGCAGAGAGCGTGCTCCTTGCCCTCTCTGATGGCAATGAGCTCATTCCTGAGGCTTCCCAGGGTGCGGAGGTGCTCTTTGTGCTCGACGTCACGCCTTTCTATGCAGAGAAGGGCGGGCAGGAGTGGGATACCGGGTGGTTTGTGACGCCCTCGGGAACGGTGGAGGTCCTCCAGGTCAGCGGTCCCTCGGCAGCCCTTTCCGTACACCGGGGGATCGTCCGGGAGGGGAGGGTCAAGGTGGGTGAACGGGGGAAGGCGCTTGTCAACGAGAAGCGTCGCCGGGGTCTTGAAACCCACCACACGGTCACACACCTTCTCCACCGGGCCCTGCGGGAGGTTCTTGGAGAGCAGGTGAAGCAGGCGGGGTCCTTTGTGGGGGAGGAGAGCCTTCGCTTCGACTTTACCCATTTTGCTCCCTTAAGCGATGAGGAGCTTGAAGCGGTGGAGAGAAGGGTCAACGAGAAAATCGCCGAGGACCTCCCGGTGTACGTGAGTTTCAGTTCCCTTGAAGAAGCCCAGAAACGCGGCGTGGTGGCCCTCTTTGGGGAGAAGTACGAGTTTCCGGTACGGATTGTCCGGGTGGGGGATTACACGGCAGAGCTCTGTGGAGGGACACACCTCAGGCGAACCAGTGAGGCTCTGGCATTTGTGATTCTCTCAGAGTCAAGCATTGGTGCCGGTATCCGGCGCATTGAGGCTGTGGCAGGGTGGAGGGCGCTTGAGATGCTCCGTGCCTCCCGGAAGGTCCTGCAGGGGGTGCGGGGACTTCTCAATGTCGAGGAAGCTCACCTTCTGAGGACGCTTGAGGAGCTCCTTGAAGAGAACAGAAATCTCCGGAAATTCCTTGCCCGGGAAAGGAAAGAGCGTATCCTCCGGGAGCTCCAGGAAAGACTTGAAAAAATGCCCCAGGGGTCACTGCTTTTTGCCCACCTTTTTGAGGATGGCCTGGACCTTGAGCTTTTGCGGGAAGTTGCCGATGTCCTGCGCGGTGCACTCTCCCGGGGTGCCATCGCCCTGGGGACGGCCGAGGGGGAGAAGGTAAAGGGCATCATCGCCGGAGTGGGGCTTGGGGGAGGAACGAACCTCGGAGCGTTCCTGCGGGAAGTCTCCAGGACCATTGGAGGGGGTGGAGGAGGGAAGCCCCATTTCGCCCAGTTTGGGGGAATCCCGAGATCCCGCTGGGGAGAGTTTCTGAAGTACCTTGAAGAGTTCCTGAAAGCCCATGAAGCGGGTCATGGCCCTTGATGTGGGGGAAAAGCGCATTGGCATTGCCATGAACTGGGGGACGGGACTCGCTTTTCCCTATCGGATTCTCCCCCGGAAAGGGAAGGACGACGTTGCCCGTATCCTTGCCCTTGCCCGGGAATGCTGTATCGACACCATCGTCCTCGGTTTTCCCATCCGCACCGACGGCACAAAGGGAAAGGAGGCTGAGGCCCTGGAGGGCTTCGCCGCAGAACTCCGACAACATTTCCCCGGAGAAGTGGTCCTTATTGATGAGCGTTTTTCCACGAAGGAAGCTGAACGCCACCTCCTTGACCTTGATACGAGCCGGGCAAAGAGGAAACGCCTCGTCGATACAATTGCTGCCTGTCTCATCCTCGAGACGTACCTTGCGAGGGAGAGGGTATGAGGTCCTGGATTGTTCTGCTTGTGGCTTTGGTGCTCCTTGGGTGGGTATTCGTGGACTTTGCCTTTTTCTTCGACCACTCCCTTGGGGCACCAAAAGACGTTGTCATCCCGAAGGGTACGTCGCTTTCTGGCGTTGCTCATCTCCTCGAAAAGGAGGGCATCACCTCGTCCTTTCGTTTCCTGGTCTTCGCCCTGCTTTCCCGAAAGACCACTCCCATCGCCGGGCAGTACCGCCTGTGGCCGGGCATGCCGGTGGCTTCGGTTGTACGCCTCCTCTCCCAGGGTCCGCCACGGGTTCGGGTGACCTTTCCTGAAGGCTTCACCGCAGAACAGATGGCCGAGGTCCTCGAGCACCTCGGGGTGTGCAGGAAGGAGGAGTACCTTGCTTTTGTGGCACATCCTGAGTACTTTGCCCGACCCTGGCTTTTTGGGGCAAAGAGCCTTGAGGGGTTCCTCTTCCCCGACACCTACTTCCTCCAGGTTCCCACACCTCCTTCTGAGGTCATCGCCCTGCAGCTTGACCGTTTTGAGGAGCTCGTTCTTCCCCTCTTTTCCGGGAAGGAGGCCTTGCTCCATGAGAGCATCGTCCTTGCCTCCATTGTGGAGAAGGAGGCACGTCTGCGGGAGGAAAAGCCTCTTGTGGCCTCGGTATTCCTGAACCGTCTGCGGAAGAATATGCGCCTGCAGTCCTGCGCAACGGTGGTGTATGCCCTCAAAAAGGAAAAGGGTGCGAGCGTCACATCGCTTTGGGAAGAAGACCTTGCCTTCCCCTCCCCCTTCAACACCTACCTCCATGAGGGGCTTCCGCCCCATGCCATCTGCAACCCTGGTCTTGACGCTATCCGGGCGGTCCTTGAGCCGGCGCAGACGGATTATCTCTACTTCGTCCTCCAGGAGGACGGAAAGCACGCCTTTGCCCGGACGTACGAGGAACACCTGAAGAACAAACGAGGTGCCCCGTGAGGAGTCTCTGGCAGTGGTTTTTCCCCAGACTCTTCGTGAACGACCTTTGGGAAATTGACCTTGAGGAACTCAAGGGCCTGGGTATTCACGGGCTCATCGTGGACCTTGACAATACCCTGGTAGCCTGGAATGCCTATGACCTTGAGGAACGCGTCCTCCGGTGGGTGGAGAAGGCGAAATCCCAGGGGTTTGCCATCTGCATCGTATCCAACGCTCTCAAGGAGCGGGTGACCTATTTCTCGAGGCTCCTTGCCATTCCCGGGATTTCGAAAGCCCAGAAGCCCCGCCGGGGAGCTTTCCGGGCGGCGCTGCAGGAACTCGGTCTTTCCCGGAGTGAAGTCGCCGTCATCGGGGACCAGGTATTTACAGATGTTTTCGGGGGAAACCGCCTGGGGCTCTACACTATCCTCGTTCGACCGATTTCCCGGCGCGAGTTTGTTACGACGCGCCTTGGAAGAATCGTCGAGCGGTGGATTCTCCGGAGGTTCAATCCCCATGATTAGCGCCTCGACGAAGCTCCTTGCCCTCATCGGACATCCCGTGGCCCATTCCCTGTCCCCAGTGTTCCAGAATGCCGCGCTGCAGCATCTTCGCCTCCCTTTCGTGTACCTTGCCTTTGATATCCCAGAAGATCGGCTCGAAGAAGCTGTCCGGGCCTTCCGGGTTCTGGGGGTTTTGGGCTTCAACGTCACCGTTCCCCACAAGGAGGCCATATGCCCCTTCCTTGACGCCCTTGAGGGCGAAGCGGAGCTCCTCCGTTCGGTGAACGCCGTGGTAGAGCGGCAAGGGAAATTCCTGGGCTACAACACCGACGTCTATGGTTTTGAGAAGAGCCTCGAAGAAGAAGGGGTTGAGGTTCGGGGGAAGACCTTTCTGCTTTTCGGGGCAGGGGGAACGGCCCGCTCCATCCTTTTCGTCCTTGCCAGAAAAGGCGCCGGAAAAGTCCTCATCACGAACCGCACGAAGAGCCGGGCCGAGGCTTTAGCCTGCTGGGGAAGAGAAGCCCTCGGGCTTTCCTGTGAGGTCCTCGAGTGGATGGGGGACCGGGGTCTTTGCGGGGGTACGGTCCTCAAGCTGCAGTCCGTGAGTGGTATAATAAATGCGACCGCTCTTGGGCTTTCCGGGGAGATGCTTCCGGTTCCCTGGGAGTTTCTCCCATCTCTTGAGGTGGTCTGTGATGTGGTGTACCACAGAGAGGGGACGCCTCTTGTGCGGGAGGCGAAAAAGCGGGGCCTCAAGAGCTTTGACGGCAAGCGCATGCTCCTCTACCAGGGAGCTCGGAGTTTCTCCCTCTTCACAGGAGTTCCGGCTCCTTTTTCGATTATGGAAGAGGCACTTTCTGGGGGGTAAGTATGGAGGACCGCGCTTTTCGCCCCAGAAGGCTTGGAGAGATTCTTCTGGCAAAGTACACGATTACCCCAGAGCAGCTTGAAAGAGCGCTTGAGGAGCAGAGAAAAACCGGAGAGAAGCTCGGGGAAGTCCTCCAGAGGATGGGCCTTGTGGAGAGCAAGGAAGTGTACGAGGCCCTGGCGGAACAACTGGGCATCCCCTATGTGGATCTCGACAGTTACGTCATTGACCCTCGGGTAGTGACCCTGCTTCCTGAGAAATTCTGCCGCCAGCACCAGGTTGTCCCCGTCGGAGAGGAGAAAAACGCTCTGATTCTTGCCATGGCTAATCCCGTGGACGTTGTGGCCATTGACCGGGTGCGGCTCATGACGAAAAAAGAAGTGAAACCGGTGATGGCCTCTCCCCAGGACATCGAAAAGGTCCTCAACGCCTACTACGGCATAGGGGAGTCGGTGGAGGAGCTCATCAGGGAGGCGGAGACCCAGGAGAGCTTAGTCCTTCCTGAGGAAGAGGAAGAGCTCAAAATCGACCAGCTCAAGGCCCTCGGGGAAGAGGCTCCCATCATCCGGGTGGTCAACATGCTCATTCTCCAGGCCATTCGCTCTGGGGCAAGCGACATCCACATCGAGCCCCAGGAAGACCAGGTGCGCATCCGTTTCCGGATTGACGGGATTCTCCACGATATCACCTCCACCTCCATTCAGGTACATCCGGCGCTTGTCTCCCGCATCAAGATTCTCTCCCGGATGAACATCGCCGAGCGCCGTCTCCCTCAGGACGGTCGCTTCCAGGTGACCGTCGACAACCGGACCGTGGATTTCCGGGTTTCGTCCCTTCCCACCATTTTCGGTGAGAAAATCGTCATGCGGATTCTTGATAAATCCGCGCTTCTTCTTGATCTTGACCGTCTGGGCTTTGAAGAGGAGGACCTTGAGAAGTTCTACCGCCTCATCCAGCACCCCTACGGGATGATTCTCCTCACCGGCCCCACAGGGAGCGGCAAGACCACGACGCTCTATTCTGCCCTCAACTTCATTAATAAGCCTGACCTCAACATCATCACCATCGAAGACCCGGTGGAGTACCGCCTGCCGGGTATCAACCAGGTCCAGGTCCGTCCCAAAATCGGCCTCACCTTCGCCAATACCCTCCGGGCCATCATGCGCCAGGACCCTGACGTCATCATGGTGGGGGAAATCCGGGACTACGAAACGGCGGAGATTGCCATCCACGCTGCTTTAACCGGGCACCTCGTTTTCTCCACCCTCCACACGAACACCGCCGCAGGGGCCCTGGTACGGCTCCAGGAGATGGGGATTCCCTCCTACCTCATTGCCTCGGCCCTCATTGGGGTTGTGGCCCAGCGCCTGGTGCGGAAAGTCTGCGAGCGTTGCAAGGTGGAGTTTGAGGTCCGGGGACCCATTGCTCGGGAGCTCACCGGGGGAAAGGAGGACCACCTTGTCCTTTTCCGGGGAAAAGGGTGCCCGGAGTGCAACAAGACGGGGTACCGGGGGCGAATCGCCGTGAGCGAGGTCCTCGTCATGGACGATGACCTCCGGGCGCTGGTACTCCGGAATGCCACAGAGAGAGAAATCACCGAGAGAGCCTGTGAAAAGGGGATGAGGACGCTTCGGGAGAACGCTATCCGCAAGGTCCTCCGGGGCGTAACGACGCTTGAAGAGATGTACCGGGTCACAGCAAGGGTGTGAAGAAAAGACGGGGCTAAAGTTCTCGAACTTTTTGCCGATATCCTGAAGTGGAAGGGAAAACCATGGCCTGGGATATTTTCGAGCTCCTTCGGGAAACGGTGAACCGGAATGCCTCAGACCTCCATCTCACCGTGGGGATTCCCCCAACCCTTCGCATTCACGGGTCCCTTGTCCCCCTTGAGGGTCCATCTTTGAAACCCCAGGATACTGAGTGCTTTGCCCAGACGCTGGCGGGAGAAAAGCGGTGGGCGGAGTTCCTGCAGAACCTGGAGCTCGATTTCTCGGTGGGCATTCCGGACCTTGGCCGCTTCCGGGTGAACGTCTACCGCCAGCGGGGGTCCTGTGGTCTTGCCATCCGGGCGCTGAGCTACCGTATCCCCACGATGGACGAGCTCCATCTTCCCAAGGATGCCTTGGAGCGCCTTGCTGCTCTTCCCCGGGGGCTTGTGCTTGTGACCGGCCCCACAGGAAGCGGCAAATCCACGACCCTGGCCTCGATGATTGAGTACATCAACACCACCCGTTCCTGCCACATCGTGACCATTGAGGACCCCATCGAGTACCTCCACACCCACAAAAAGAGCATCATCAACCAGCGGGAAGTGGGGACCGATACCCCCTCCTTTGAGAGTGCCCTCATCCACGCCCTGCGGGAGGACCCCGATGTGATTCTCGTAGGGGAGATGCGCAGTCTTGAGACCATCGCCATTGCCCTCCAGGCGGCCGAAACAGGGCACCTGGTTTTCGCCACCCTCCACACCAACAACGCCCCCCAGACCGTCGACCGAATTGTCGACGTTTTCCCCCCACACCAGCAGACCCAGGTCCGGGTGCAGCTTGCCGGATGCATCCAGGGCATCATCGCCCAGCAGCTCCTTCCCCGCGCTGACGGGAAGGGGAGGATTCCTGCGGTGGAAGTGATGATAGCGAACACCGCCATCCGTAACCTCATCCGGGAAGGCAAAAGCCACCAGCTGTACACCATCATGCAGGCTTCATTTGGCGAGGGGATGGTCACCATGGACCGGGCCCTCTTTGAGCTCTACAAGAGGGGTTTTGTTACCTGGGAGGAGGCCTACTCCCGGGCCATCGACCAGAAAGAATTTGCGACCTGGAGGAATCGATTCTGATGCCGGCCTACGTGTACAAAGCCCGTGACAGAAGCGGCGGCGTCTTTTCAGGAAGAGTGGAGGCTCCGGGAATCCGGGAAGCAGTCCTGAGCCTCAGGGAGCGGGGGCTTTTCGTGACCTCCATTGAGGAGGAGAAGCCCCTTGCGGCAAAGAGGGAACCCTCCCGTTCTCTCTTTGAGACCAAACGGGTGAAGCTCCAGGAGATGGCCGCCTTTGTGCGGGGGCTTTCGGTGATGCTTGAAGCCGGAGTTCCACTCCTTTCGGCCCTGAGGAGCCTTTCCCAGCAGACGGAAAATCCGTACTTTTCCCGGGTCATCGCCGAGGTGGCGAGTCTTGTGGAACGAGGGTTTTCGCTCTCCCGGGCTCTCGCCGAATACCCTAAGGTCTTCAACCGGGTAGTCCTCGGTATGGTCCAATCTGGAGAGGCAGGAGGGAACCTCGACTGGACCCTGGGGCGGCTTGCGGACTACCTTGAATGGGAAAAGGACCTGCGGGACAAAATCCAGTCGGCCCTGTACTACCCCATAATTCTTGTTGTGGCCATGATTGCGGCTTCTTTCTTCCTCGTGTACTTCGTCTTTCCTCAGTTTCTGCTCCTTTTTGAGGGCTTCAATATCGCTTTGCCCCTGCCCACACAGATCATGCTCTCCCTCATCCGTTTTGTGAACGCCAACTGGTACGTCATCTATGGGGGGCTTCTCGGCGGGCTACTCCTCTTTGTCCTCTACGTGAACTCCCCAAAGGGCCGGAGGTTCTGGGACGAGCGACGGCACCGCCTGCCCCTCTTCGGACAGCTTTTCCGCAAGCTCATCCTCTCCCGCTTTGCCTGGGTATTCAATTCGCTTGTCCGAAGCGGCATGCCCGTCGTCCAGGCCCTGGAGGTTACGGGGAGTGCGGTGGGGGATACGTACCTTCAGGAGATTCTCGAAAAAGTCGCCGAGAGCATCCGCCGGGGGAAGAACCTCACCCAGAGCCTTTCTGAGCACCCGTTCTTCCCGCCCTTTGTGCTCCAGATGGTGAGCGTAGGGGAGGAGTCGGGGAACCTCGAGCTCACCCTTTCCAAGGTCACCGAGCTCTACGACAAGGAAATCGCCATCTTCGTGGGGAGGCTTTCCGCAACCATCGAGCCCATCCTCACCCTCCTGATTGGTGCTGGGGTCTTCTTCGTGGCTTTGGCGTTCTTCTTGCCCATTTTCGAGGTCGCGTCTAAAGGTTTTGGGGGGATGTGAGAGGATATGCGCGGAACTTCCCTGGGCGTCCTGAGAGTCCTGGGTGTATGCAGGCGTCGTTCTGCCCCGGGTATTGCGTACTGTTTTGAGGAATCTCGAAGTCCTGTGAGGGTGGACTTCCACCGCTCAGGGAAAGAGTTTTTGGGATTCCGTCCCTGTGAGGGGAGGTGATTTCAGGGAGGGGAAATTTGGCATAAAAATTCATCATAAAGGTTGAGAGACCGGGAGGTGAACATCCATGGCGAACGTGCGGAAGAGGAAAAGAGAAGAGGGTTTCACGCTGATTGAGCTTATCGTGGTCGTGGCGATTCTGGGATTCCTGCTTGCCATAGCGATTCCAAGGTACATGACGGCTCGGGAGCAGGGAGCCGCAGCAGCCACCAAGGCCAACCTCCACAACCTGGCGACTGCCCTGGAGCTGTACCTTACAGAGCGGTCTGCCGAACTTCCGGCGAATAACCAGGCTTTCTGGGATGCTATTAAAGATTATGTCCCCACTCCGCCAAAGCCACCCAAGGGAAACTCGTACACGTACGAGAAGACAGATACCGGCTACAAGATTGAGGATCCCAACACGTATACCATCGGCGGGAAAACCTATAAGTACTATGTCAAAGAGAGCGGGATTATAGTAGAGGAGGAACAGGGGTCACCACAACCGTCATCGACGCAATGATGTGAACCCAATAATCTGCTACTCCGGGCCTGGTTCTTCCTGGGCCCGGGGTGTTTTGAGCTTTTCCCGCTGGACGTTTGAGCCCTGAGTTTTCAGGGCTAGAGGGGTTTTCCCAGTGGACCGGTGCGGCCAGCTGGAAGAGCCGAGAGCTTTCTCAGGGTGTGACGTGCGGGTTCAGGAAGGTCTCAGCGCAAACCTTTAGAATTTCCTGCGGTCGATGTTGAAGCTTGCACCTTCCTGAAACACCTCATGCGGTGGACTCATCGGCTCCGTAGCTGGCCATCAAAGGGGCCCTTCCGAGTTACGGGCGTCTGGACTTTTTCCGGCTGCGGGATTCGGGTCCCTCGTTGAAGGCGTACGGCGGCTGGACGGAAACCACTCCGGGGTCGGTATCGGGGAAAAGCACACTCTCGCCCGGTCTTCTGTGGGGTGTTTGCAAAAACCCATGGTATACTCAAAAAAGATGAACGTCGTGGTACAGGGTTTTTCCTGAAAGATTGCTGAGAGCTTTTTATGCCACGGGCGTTCTGGAGGATACTTCAGGAGACAAAAGCAGGGAGGCTGCTTTCGTAATGCTTTTTACCCTTCCTTTTCTCGCCATTCTCCTCGTCATCGCCTTCATTGACCTCCGGAGCTTCCGCATCCCCGACCCCCTGGTTATTGCGCTTTTCGGGCTTGGGGCACTGAAGATGGTCCTTGAGGGGAGTTATATGTCCTCCCTCTCCGGGTTCCTTGCCCTTTTCGGGTTTTTCTTTCTCCTCCACCTCTTCTTCCCTAAAGGCATGGGCTTTGGGGACGTGAAGCTTGCCGGAGGCATCGGGCTTTTTCTGGGGTTTCGGCTTGGTGTTCTTTCCGCCTTTCTCGCCTTTCTCTCTGGGGGCCTTGTGGGGATGGTGCTTGTAGTTTTGCGCAGGAAGGCCCTCAAAGACCCCCTGCCCTTTGGCCCCTTTTTAGCCCTGGGGGCTCTGCTCGGCCTCTTTTTCGGTGAGCGGATGCTCTCCTGGTACTTCGAAGTGTTTTTCCCGTGACCTCCTCCTTCACAGAAGAACGTGGATGCAGGGGGTTATCCCCAGCCCCAGTATCCGCACAGGCGCCTCCTTCTCCAGGGAACCTGAGCCCGGGACGAGCCCTTTCCTCGAAATGACTGGTGGAACCTTCAAAAGGAGTGGCCTTTCCCGGTGTCCCTTATAGAGTTCCTTGAGTCTTCCAGAAACCCGAAGTACTTTCTCCCGGGGATTCTCTCCTGCCACCGAAAGACTTTCCGCCACAGAGCCTCCCCGCCGTAAGGCCTGGCCGTCTGGTGGCATTCACGCCTCTTAAAGGAGGCTACAGGACCCCGGGGTAACCCAAATGGTGCAATTGCCCCGTTCCTTTTGTTTTTCCGGGAATGCTTTTCTGTCTTTCGTGCGAAACGCTCTGTGTTTTGTCACTGCAAGGAGCGAAGCGACAAAGCAGTCTCGTATTGCCACGGGTAGGGGAAGAGACTGCCTCGCAGACGAAAGGACGAGCTTGCAGGGACAAAAAAGGGGGCGAGGAGCAAAGCAACGAACCAGTCCCATATTTCCGGGAAGAGGAAGGAAACCGCTTCGGAAGCGAAACGGCAACCTCGTGGGGGCAAGGAACAGAGTGGCGAGCCGGTATTTTGGGCGCAAAGTCAAGTCCCCCAAAGGGCAAAAATTACCCTGCAGAAGAATCAGGGCCTTACCGCGGCAGAGAACCCTGTGACGGAGCGTCGTTTCGAACCCCCTGCAGTGCCCTGTTTCACGCCGGGAGCGGTAGCTTTGGCGCATTCAGGATGACGCCCCGGTGCGCTTCTGGTAGAATGAGCCAAACACATCGTGAGGAGGGGAGAGTATGGTGTCCCGAAAGGACGGCGCGGTTCTACTGCTTTTTCTGTTCCTCGTGGCTGTAACCGGTGGAGCCGGCGCAAAGGCGCCGGTCGCTCAGGTCGATGTGGGGTACGTCAAGGGGCTTGGGTTTACCTCAGGAGGTGAGCTTGCGGTGGGTGTGGTACTCGGCGTGCGCTTCTTTGAGGTTCCCACCCTCAGGGAGGTGCGTTCCATCCGGGCGCAAACCGGTTTCGTGAACTGCATGGCCCTTTCTCCTAATGGGGCGCTTCTTGCCCTGGGGTCGGAGAAGAACGTGGAGCTCTGGAATGTGGCAACGGGGGAGCTCCTTCGGGTGCTCGGGGGACACACAAACTGGGTGCGGTCTGTGGCCTTTACTCCTGACGGAGCATTTCTGGCCTCGGGTTCTGACGATACCACAGTGCGGCTCTGGGATGTGGGCACGGGGAATCTCGTGAGGACCCTTGAAGGCCACAGTAGCTGGGTGGTAGCTCTGGACTTTACCCCTGATGGGAAGTTTCTCCTTTCCGGCAGCCTCGATACAACGGCGGTGCTCTGGGACTGGACGCAAGGGAACCCGGTGTTTGTTTTCTCTAACGATGCCAGAGTAACGGCGGCGGCCTTTGCACCGGATGGAGAGTATTTTGCGACAGGGCTTGATGACGGGTCGCTGTGGCTCTGGGAAACCGGAGTTGCAGGTTCCTTAAGGATTCTTGAAAGTCACCGTGACTGGGTGACGTCAATAGCCTTTTCTCCTGATGGAGTGGCCCTTGCTTCAGGCTCACGGGATGGCCAGCTGCAGCTGCAGGCGCTTCAGGGGGAGGGGGTGGTGAGTCTCTCAGGCCGTTCCGGTGCGGTCACGGCGGTGTGCTTCTCCCCTGGTGGGGAGTTCCTGGCCTCCGGTGCCGAGGACGGCACGGTGCTTCTGTATAGTATTCCCGATGGGGGATGGCTGAAGCCTTAGAGGATCCCTGTAGAGTTCCGGCGGAAGGTGCTCGTTGCCTCTTGGGTGCTATGCTACGGTGTGTTGATGGTGGCCTGGGCCTTGAGTGCCGAAGAATCCTCACGTAGTTTCTACTCCACGAGGCTTTTCTCAAGCTCGAAAGCCCGACTGAGGAGGTCCTTACGTTCCCTCACCGCGCCAGGAACGTTGCGTCCATTGCCACTCACAATCCCCACAACCTCTACGTTCAAAGCCTCCCGGGGGAACCTTGCCAGAGACTCCATCGCCTTGGGATTGTTTCCTCCACCCTGAGAGTACGCAAGGACGGCTCTTTTCCCCCGGGGGAGGGTACATTCGAGATTAGGGCCGAAGAGCGCAAAGAGCCGGTCCAGGAAGAGCTTGGTCTGCGCGGTCAGGTAATACAGAGCCGTCGGCTTCTTTCAGGACTTCATAAAGAAGGGTTATGTCGTCTTCCTGTCGGTACCTCTTTGAAGAGCTTGTAGGGTAGAATCACGACGTATTCTTTCCAAAATCGGATAGTCTGGGTGAGTCTTGGGTAACGAATGAGCATAAGGGCCAGAACGATGAAAAGGACTGGAGGATAGTCATGGTAGAATGTCCTCCAGAAAGTCCTGAAAGGAGGTCTCGCTCTTTTGGCTGATAGAGATTTCCTGGGACTGGAGTGGTTGCTCACCACGAAAGAGGCCGTATGGCTCTACCGGGAGGTTGCCTTGCCTTTTCGGAAGACTTGTGGCATTGTCGATGTCCACACCCATCTGAGCCTCCAGCAGATTTGTGAGAACCGGTCTTTGGTGAACATCTGGAAAGCAGAGGTGGTGGATGAGCGCTACGGGAATCGTGACCACTACCTGCTGCAGCTTGCAGCGAAGTTCCCACCTTTCTCTCATGACCTGGCCTACGACCTTGCTCTCTCCGATTTTGAGAAGTGGATGGTCCTGGGGAGAGTCTTTCCCTATCTCGAGGGGAACCATGTGCACCAGTGGTTGCACCTTGACCTCAGGAGAGTTTTTGGCCTTGAGGAGCGCCTTGGTCCGGATACGGCAGAGCATATCTTCAGGGTAACGGAAGAAGCTCTGCAGCGAGAGGAGATGCTTCCGCAGGAACTCCTCCGGCGAATGGGTGGCAGGCTCTTGTGCACCACCGACGACCCTGCCGATGACCTCGTGTACCACAGAATGGCGAAGGAGATTATTCCCGATGTAATCTTTCTCCCCACTTTTCGTCCCGATGTATACTGCAACATTTTCGACAGGAAGTGGAAGGAAAACGTTGAGCGACTCTGTGCACTCACTGGTGAGGATACCACCCTCCAGGGTCTTGTGGAGGCCCTGCGCAAACGCCACGCGTATTTTGCCTCTCTGGGGGCCCGTGCGAGCGACCATGGGCTTCTTGAGCCCTTTGGGCTTGAGGTGGAGGAAAAGAGGGTGGAGGAAATCTTCATCCGGGCGTATGAGAAGGGCGAACGCTTTGCCCCTCGCTCTCCGGAGGTGCGGGACTTCATCTCCTATATGATGCACCGCTTCTGCGAAATGAACCGGGAACACCGCATGGTGACTCAGATTCACTATGGAGTACTCAGGAACGCCAATGATTACCTCTACGCCCGGTGGGGGAGTGACACCGGAGGCGATGTGACGCTTGATGGTGTCAAGGTTGTGGAAAACCTCCGGCCCCTCCTTTCCCGGTTTTTCAGCGGGAAAAGCAAGGACGAGTCTCCCCTTGTGCTCTACGCCATGAACCACGAGTGTCTCCACGTGAACATCGCTTTAGAGCGGGCTTTCCCCGGGGTGCACACGGGTTTCCCCTGGTGGTTCAACGATGCTCCTCACCTCATTGAACAGGCCCTCCTGGAAGTGGCGAATTCCTCGCTTCTTACCTCCATGGGAGGGCCGGTGGCCGATGGGCGAAAGATTCTCTCGGAAGGAAGCAGGTTCGAGGTCTTTGACCGGATGATTTGTCGGGTGGTGGGGAAGCTCCTCGCCGAGGGCCAGATTTCCCGCCAGGGTGCTGTGTTCCTCGTGGAATCCCTCATGTACCGCAACTCGGTCCGGATTTTTGGCCTGGAAGAGATGCTTTCGCAGTAGCCTTGGGCTTTTTTGGGGGAATGCCCGGCCTGTTTTCTTCTTTCTCTGCCGGGGTAGTAGAAGAGGGATGCCCGGGCGTTGCCGTGAACACTTGCGGCAAGGTTATCCCTAAGCTCGGCAAGGTGAACACGGAGGGGCTCCGGTACATCTTCAAGGAGGTTTTCTGATGGCGTTGTTGTCAAACTGCTGTCAAAGCGGGGCTCCTCGGGGTGAGCAGGTAGCCAAAAGGCCTGGTTTCAGGGAGTTTCTGGTAGGCCGTGCAGGACTTGAACCTGCAACCCACTGATTAAGAGTCAGTTGCTCTGCCAAATTGAGCTAACGGCCCACCAGGCAAGGTAGAATATACTATGAGGAGTACGAAGTGTCAAGGGGTTTTCGAAAAGCCCGGTGGAAATCACCAGCTCTTTTCTGGTATAATGCTCTCAAAGTGCATACGGAACCGGGGGAGCTCCATAACGCGGGGCTGAGAGGAGAGCGCAAGCTCTCGACCCTTTGAACCTGATCTGGGTAATGCCAGCGGAGGGAGTTGGTGAGTTTTGAGCCACTTGCCGACCTGGCAGGTGGCTTTTTTTATCCCGGGCTTTCTGGAGGTGGTTGCTGTGAGAGCGTTCTCGAATCCTGTTCCTGATGAGAAGGTGAGTAGAATCATTCTGAAACACTATTTCCAGGACCTCATCGAGGCGGTGAACTCTGACGTCGTTGTGGTTGGTGCCGGTCCTTCGGGTCTTGTCTGTGCTTTTACCCTGGCCGATGAGGGATACCGGGTGACAGTGCTTGACCGCAGACTCGCCCCCGGAGGCGGCATATGGGGCGGTGCCATGGGTTGCAACAAAGTTGTTCTTCAGAAGGATGTTGTAGGAATTCTCAAGGAAGCCGAGATTCCCTTTGAGGAAGACGAAAATGCCCTTGTGGTTTCTGCACCGCTTTTTGCCAGCAAACTCATCGCTCGGGCTTCTGCCCATCCCCGAGTGAAGCTCTTGAACCTCATGACTGCCGTTGACCTCCATGTGACGGGAGAGCGCGTCACAGGGGTGGTGGTGAACCAGAGTGCCATCGAAATGGAAGGACTCCATGTGGACCCCATGGTCCTTAGGGCTTTAGCCGTCCTCGATGCCACGGGGCACGAGGCGGTGCTCGTTACCCTCTACAGTCGACGCACGGGCCTGAGCCTTGTCAGGGAGTCCTTTATGAACGCAGAAAAGGGTGAAGAAGACGTTGTGGCGAACACCCGCATGGTCGCTCCAGGCCTTTTCGTGGCAGGTATGGCGGCAAACAACGTGGCAGGAGGGTACCGTATGGGACCGATTTTTGGAGGGATGCTCCTTTCGGGCAAAAAAGCCGCCCGCCTCATCGATGAGTACCTGAGGGGGATGAGAGAGGAGGTGTCGAAATGACCCAGCTTGAAGCGGCACGTCGGGGAGAGATAACCCCTGAGATGGGGTTTGTGGCCAAAAAAGAAGGGATAGACCCTGAGGTTCTCCGGAAGCGAATAGCCGAAGGGACTGTGGTGATTCTTGCAAACAACCGCCGTCCTCACCTCAACCCCTGCGGCATTGGCCGGGGCCTGAGGACCAAGGTCAATGCCAACATCGGTACTTCCCCCTCCCGTCCCAGTATTGAAGCGGAACTGGAGAAGCTCAGAGTGGCGCTTGAAGCCGGTGCAGACACCGTTATGGACTTAAGCACCGTTGGGGTTCGGGAGTGCCGGCGCCGTATCCTTTCTGCCTCACCGGTACCGGTTGGGACGGTGCCCGTGTACCAGGTTGCTTCAGAAGCCCAGGATGAGCACGGAAGCATTGTAGAGTTTACGGTCTCCGACCTTTTCCGGGTCATTGAGGAGCAGGCTGCAGACGGTGTTGATTTCATGACCGTACACTGTGGTGTGACCCTGGAGGTGGTGGAGCGCTTGAGGCGGGAAGGGCGGATTGCCGATATCGTGAGCCGGGGCGGGTCCATCTTGGTCGGATGGATGCTCTACCACGAAAAGGAAAACCCTCTGTACGCTGAGTACGATCGTCTGCTGGAAATCGCCCGCCGCTTCGACGTCACTCTGAGCCTCGGTGACGGTTTCCGGCCCGGTTGTCTCTCTGATGCCACCGATCGGGCTCAAATTCAGGAACTCCTCATCCTTGGAGAGCTTGTTGACCGGGCCCGGGAGGCAGGAGTGCAGGTCATGGTTGAAGGTCCTGGTCATGTGCCCCTTGAAGCCGTGGAGGCTAATGTGCTCCTTGAAAAGCGTCTGTGTCATGGTGCTCCTTTCTATGTTCTGGGGCCCATCGTGACCGATGTGGCGCCAGGTTACGACCATATTGCGGCGGCCATAGGAGGGGCGCTGGCGGCATCTTCCGGAGCCGATTTCATCTGTGTCGTTACCCCTGCTGAGCACCTGGGATTACCCACTGTAGAGGATGTGCGGGAAGGAGTTATTGCCGCCCGTCTTGCGGCTCACGTGGCAGACCTTGTCAAGGGGATTCCTGGAGCCTGGGAGTGGGACAGGGCAATGAGCGAGGCCCGAAAGGCCCTGGACTGGGAGAAACAGATTGCCCTGGCTCTGGATCCTGTGAAGGCAGAACGATACCGGAGGGAACGCAACGTGGCCTTTGAAGAAACCTGTTCGATGTGTGGGAGCTTCTGTGCCATGCGTCTTGTGGAGAGGTATCTGGGAAAAACCGGTGTGAGGTGCTGAGAGAAGTGTTTTTGGACCTATTGCGTGACGCTTTGAAGGCGAGTAAAATTACAATCAAGCGCCCGTAGCTCAACAGGACAGAGCAACGGACTTCTAATCCGTAGGTTGTGGGTTCGATTCCCGCCGGGCGCGCCAGGAGGTTCTTTTTCGCTTCTTCCGGGGCTCTCGCCATCTGCTTTTCTCCCGATCTTCCCTCTCCTTTCCCCCGAGTCCGATGGCCTTAGCGGAGCTCGCTTTCGGGGGTGGGTTCTGTGGGTAAAGTCGTCAAGCTCCACCATGCACGGAGCGTTGAAGCCCTGCTTGAGCTCTTCCTCTTTGAGAAGAAAGCGGAGGGGCGCGCTCCCCGCACTATCCGGGACTACAGGGAACACGTCTTTCGCTCTCTTCCACTGCTTCCCCAATGCCCTGTGCTCGGAGAGAAGGAAATGGCGCCAGTGAGTCCACCGATGAAGGGACGGGCGCGGAGACGGAATGGGCAAGCCCAGTGGGTGGCAGACACTGCAGGATTTGTATCCTCTCGCCTGAGCCTCTTTATTCCAGGTCTTTTCTGAAGCTTGTCCAGAGTATTCATGGGAGGACAGCTTCTTCCTACGTTGCCTGCTTACGGATACGCGCCCTGATGCTGCGGCTCTTCCCCAGTTCAACGTGTTTTTCCGGATTGCTTCACCGGGCTACTGGTCCAGGGCCTTTCTCCACCATGGCGCGCTACCTGCTGCTACCGGAAGAATTTCGCCATTGCTTTCCCGGTGGCTTTCCCGAGGGTCCTCCGGAGGATTCTCTTTCCCAGGGCTTTGGGGCCTCCTTTTGCGGCCTCGACGTTGCCGAGAAACCTTGCAAGCGTATAGAGGAAAGACCGGGTTGCCTTGAGGGAGTTTCTCCTTCGGGTCACCTTCCACTCCTCCTGGAAGAGAACCAGAACCCTGACCTGAAGGAGAGAGGTGCAGGAAGGCTCTTTGACTTCTCCGGTTGCCCATGGTATCTTCAGGAAGGGTTCCGTTAGACCTGTGAGAAGGTTTGCATTTCGGAGGGATTCTTGTGGAAGAGCGGGAGATCATCGCCTCGGTCCTTCAAGAAGTTCTCGATGCCCTTCCACCTCCTTTGCGGGAGAGGCTGGAGAACGTGGAGTTTGTTGTCTGGGACGAGGCAGAAAGGGGACTGGGATTTGTCCTTGGGCTCTACCAGGGAGTTCCACTTCCCAAAAGAGGCCTGGGGTACACCTTTGTGCTCCCGGACCGGATTGTCCTCTACCTGAAGAACATCCGGAGGATAGCGCCCCAGGAGGACGAATTCCGCAGGAAGGTCAGGGATGTGCTCCTTCACGAGATCGGACACTACTTTGGCTTTGGCGAAGAGGACCTCAGGCGTTTGCTCGGGGAGGGAGGGTAATGTACGAAGCGTACTGGGAGAGGATTAGGGACATCTTTGCCGAGGACCCCAGGATGGTTACGCATACAGAGCGAGTTTTGGCCTTGGCCCGACACATCGCCTGGGAAATGGCAATCCCAGAGAGAGAACAGAGAGTTATCGAACTTTCGGCCCTTTTGCATGACGTAGGGATTGTTGCGGCCCAGAGAAAATACGGTTCTCGAGAGGGAAAATACCAACACCTCGAGGGTCCTCCCGTAGCCAGGGAAATCCTCGAAGAAATGGGAGAGGAGAGGGAGATAACGGAACGGGTTCTGTTCATCGTCGGGCACCACCACGACTTTTCGACCATCGACGGGATGGACTTTCAGATTCTCGTCGAGGCTGACTTTCTCGTGAATGTGGAAGAGGGGGCAGTGAGTCGAAAGGATTTCGCTGCCCTGGTGGATCGGGTTTTCGTAACTCCTGTGGGGAAAAGATTGGCCCAGGAGTTCCTTGGTGCGTAGAAAAGAAGCCCCCAGTTTGTTATAATGTGTCCTGGTTTTTCGAATTCCGTCCAAGGGAGGCGATGTGCTATGGCTCTCCGAGTCGATGAGGAACTCTGCATTGGTTGCGAACTGTGCGTGCAGATTTGCCCCGATGTCTTTGAAATGAATGCCAACGGGAAAAGCGTGGTGAAAGACGGCGCTGACACAAGCGCAAGCTGTGTTGACGAGGCCATTGATTCCTGTCCCACGAGTGCCATCATCCGGGAGTAATTTGTGGAGGGTACTCCACATCGCTTGCTTTTTTGGAAACCTTTCGGTAAAATAGGGCTTGCCTGCGCCCCCATCGTCTAGCCAGGTTAGGACATCGCCCTTTCAAGGCGACGGCAGCGGTTCAAATCCGCTTGGGGGCGCCAGGGACTTGGTAAAGCGCTTTGTAAACCTTGCTTTTTCTGTCTGGTGCTTTTACCCCTTTTGATGTTGTTGCCCTCGCAGTTCTACGCTCTGACCCCTGCTTTCCAGTGGCCGCTTGCGTAAATCCATTTTCGACAGTCTCTCGAGTTCTGCAACCCGCAGATTCATTGCCCCCAGATGCCCTCAAAGGTTTTCCCGAAAAAAGGCCTGTGTCTTTTTGTCTACCGTTGACAGAAGGAAAGAAGTACTACTATACTGATTTTTGGAGAAACGCTTCTTCTGTGAGAGGCGCGCTTTCTGAGAGACTCAAACCCGAAGGAAAAATGGTCGGGGCGAGCCGACTTGAACGGCCGACCCCCTGCTCCCAAGGCAGGTGCGCTTGCCAGGCTGCGCCACGCCCCGACAGAGAGAATTATACCAGAGTCTCCGCGCTTTTCAAAGAACGTGCGGTGTCCTGGAAGGGGTGCTTTGAGGAATACGGAGGAAAGCAGGAGGGTTATTCCCCAAAAAGCAGGAAAGGAGGAAATGCGTGGAGCATCTCGTCCTTCCCAAGAGTTCTTTCGACCTTTTCGTGGAGTATCTGGTCCGCCGCGGAAAGGTGGTTGCGCCTGTAGCAAAGGGCAACGGGCAGTTCGTGTTCTCCGAGGTTCGAAAAGGCAGCGACATTGCCCTCCAGTACATTCCGACCATTCTCCCCCCAAAGAAGTACTTCATGCCCCAGTATGAGACTCTGGCAGAGTACGACACCCGCAGAGGACAGAAGCTCCAGCCAGTGGTAGAGGTTGAGTCCCTCATCCTCTTTGGAGTGCACACCTGCGATTTAGCGGGAATTCAGTGTCTTGACGTGGTCTTCAGCGACCGGCCCAAGGACTTGAACTACCTCGTCCGCAGGGAGTACATCACCGTCATCGGACTTGAGTGCAACGACTACTGCGATACCTATGCCTCCTGTGGGCTCATGGGGACGTTCCTTCCTCAGGGAGGATACGACCTTTTCTTCACAGACCTCGGAGAGTACTTTCTCATCCACGTGGGGACCCAGAAAGGTGAGGACCTCGTGCGGGATATTCCTTTTCTCGAGCGAGCACAATCGCAGCATCTTGCCGAACTCGAGGCGCTCCGAGCCAGGAAAGCCCAGGTTTTCCGCCCCGAGGTTCCTGTAGACCGTGCTCTTCTCCCCCGGATGTTCAAGGAGGGTTTTGAGGCGGGAGTGTGGGAGGAGATTGGTGGTCGGTGCCTCTCCTGCGCCAACTGTACCAATGTCTGTCCTACCTGCTACTGCTTTGACGTTCGGGATATCCCCGATGTCGCCCTCGTGACCGGAAGGCGTATCAGGGTCTGGGATTCCTGCCAGAATGAGCCTTTTGCGAAAATTGCCAGCGGGGAGAGTTTCCGGGCAGAACGTTCTGACCGGAAGCGACATCGGTTCAACCGGAAGTTCTCCTATCCTGTGAAACGGTACAACCGGTTTTTCT
This sequence comes from Candidatus Caldatribacterium sp. SIUC1, assembly GCF_051549785.1. Lineage (GTDB taxonomy): Bacteria > Atribacterota > Atribacteria > Atribacterales > Caldatribacteriaceae > Caldatribacterium. Next base: position 1,238,545 of record NZ_CP189974.1, read on the forward strand.
GCACCGGTTGCGGGCGGTGCAGCCGGGTTTGTATGGCCAAAATCGACCTAAAGGAAACTATTACCCGGCTTGCGCAGGAGACCGGATACCTCAAAGTGTAAGGGGTGGGACTGTGGAGAAACTCCTTTTGAGTCACACCGGATACGAGGTGAAGGAGGCTCGGATTCTCAGGACCTCCCGCCTCACCGAAAAGGACAAACTCTTTGAGCTTTCCCTGGTTGATGGAGAAATTCTCGATTTTGAGCCGGGGCAGTTTGTAGAGGTTTCGCTCCTTGGCGTGGGTGAAGCTCCAATATCCCTTTGCTCTTCGCCCACAAAGCGCCAGAGTTTTGAACTCTGTGTCCGGGCGGTGGGCCGGTTGACTACTGCCTTGCACCGTCTTGAAGCGGGGGATGTGGTGGGTATCCGGGGTCCTTTTGGGGTTGGATTCCCTATCACCAGGCTCATCGGACACGACCTTTTGCTCATTGCCGGAGGTATAGGCATTGCCCCCCTTCGTTCCCTCATCAACTACGTCATGGACAACCGGCGCGATTTTGGCAGGGTTCATGTGCTTTTTGGCTGCAAAGACCCTCAGAATCTCCTCTTCCGGGACGAAATCGAACTGTGGCAGCGGCGAATGGACGTGGGTTTCCAGTGTACGGTGGACCGTGCAGACCCCGACTGGAAGGGCAACGTGGGCATGGTAACGGCCCTTATTCCAGGGGTGGATATCAATCCCGAGGAGACCTTTGCGGTCATGGTAGGGCCCCCAGTGATGTACCGTTTCGTAATTACCGAACTCCTCAAGAAGGGCGTTCCCGAGGATCAGCTTGTTCTTTCCCTTGAACGCCATATGAAGTGCGGTCTTGGGAAGTGCGGGCATTGCCAGATTCACGACATCTACTGCTGTCAGGATGGCCCGGTGTTCTTTTACGAGAAAATCAAGGATCTCAAAGGGGCGATATGATGAAGGCGCCGAAAGTTGCCTTTTTCGATTTCACCTGCTGCGAGGGATGTCAGCTTCAGGTGACCAATCTCGGGGAAGAGCTCCTCGAGCTCCTCAAGTTCCTGGATCTTGTGGAATTTCGGGAAACCATGAGCGAGCGGTGGGATGGGATCTACGATATTGCCGTCATTGAAGGGAGCATCACCACTCCTCACGATGTTGAGCGGATTCGAAGGATTCGCCAGCGCTCCAGAACGCTCATTGCCTATGGGTCCTGTGCCACAATCGGCGGGGTCAACGGCATGAAGAATGCCTTTGACCTTGAGGAGATTCTTCAGTACGTCTACGGGGAGGGGGCAAGGTTTTTCACCACCCTTCCCACCCGTCCGGTGCATGAAGTCGTTCCTGTGGAGTACTTTGTCCATGGGTGTCCTGTGTACCAGCCTGAGTTCCTCGAAGTACTTAAGTGTGCTCTCCTTGGGATTCCCTATCACGTGCCGGATGTGGCTGTTTGTGTGGAATGCAAGTTCAACGAGAACGTCTGTTTCTACGAGCGAGGTCTCACCTGTCTTGGTCCCATTACCCGGGCAGGGTGCAACTCCTGGTGCATCAACAATGGCAACATCTGCTATGGATGCCGGGGGATGGTTTCCAATCCCAATGAACGGGGATTCCTCGAGGTGCTTGAGCGTTACGGTGTCCGTGTGGAGTTTCTGGTCCGGCGGATGGACATGTACAACGCCTGTCGAATCCTGAAAGGAGCGGGGAAAAGGCATGGGGAAGAGCATACGCGTTGACGTTGAGTACCTCACCCGGGTTGAGGGGCACGGGAACATTGTGGTGGATGTTCGGGACGGAACGCTTAGAGAGTGCCGCCTGGAGATTATCGAATCGCCGAGGTTTTTCGAGGGAATGCTCCGAGGACGGTCCATTTTTGAGGCCCAACACATCACCTCTCGAATCTGCGGTATCTGTGCCTGTGCCCATTCCCTGGCCTCCATTCAAGCAGCGGAAGAGGCCATCGGTTTTGTCCCCAGTGAGCAAACGGTGAAGCTGCGGAAGTTCCTCCTTGATATTGAAATTCTCGATAGCCACATCCTCCACATCTACTTCCTCGTTGCCCCGGATCTTCTTGGCGCGAAGAGCTTTGTCCCCCTTGTGGAGACCCACAATGCGGTGGTTCGGAGAGCGCTGCGCCTTAAAAAGACCTGTAACGATGTCTGTGATATCCTCGTGGGCCGCCATGTCCATCCCATAAGCTGTACGGTGGGCGGATTCACGAAGCTTCCCCGTCCTGGGGACCTTGAGAAGATGCGGAGCCTCCTCCTTGGGATGGTTCCCGACCTTGAGGCTACGGTCGACCTCGTTCGAGGATTCCGCTTTCCTGAATTCGAGCGGGAAACAGAGTACGTGGCCTTGGTTTCTGATGACGACGAGTATCCGCTCCTTATGGGGGATATCGGTTCAACCGATGGGGTCCGCCTTCCCAAAAAAGAGTACAGGAAAATCACCAATGAATTCGTGGTTCCCCACTCGACGGCCAAGCACACCCGCCTGAGCCGTGACTCCTACATGGTTGGGGCCCTGGCCCGTCTGAACCTGAACTACTCTAAGCTCCATCCCAGAGCGAAGGAAATAGCGGACCTTTTTGGCATGAACCGAAAGGTTACGAACCCCTATCTGAACACCGTTGCCCAGCTTGTGGAGTGTTTCCACTGTCTCTACCATGCGGTGGATATCGTGGAAGAGTTTCTCAAAACGGGCCTCAACTACGACGAGGAAATTGTGGTAGGGCTGAATGAGAAACAGCGCATCCCCGTTCGGGCTGGGAGCGGTGTTGGGGCGGTAGAGGCACCCCGGGGGACGCTCTACCACCACTACGAGGTTGACGACCACGGTCGCATTGTGCATGCTAACTGCGTCATCCCCACCGGACAGAACCTCCGGAACATCGAGTACGACATGCGGAAGCTCGTTCCGGAAATCCTTGACCAAAGCGAGGAAGAAATCCAGCTTGCCCTTGAGATGCTCGTGCGGGCGTATGACCCCTGCATTTCCTGTTCTACCCATTTCCTCAATGTTACCTTTGTTGGACGCGACAATCCGGAGGGCTCTTGAGCCCTCTTTAAAGGGGAAAACGGTTATTGTCACCGTTGGGAATCCTCTCCGGAGAGACGATGGGGTGGGAGTGTACATTGGGGAGAGGCTTGCCCCGATTCTCCCTCCCTGTTTTCGCCTCATTCAGGCAGGTTTTGCTCCGGAGCGGTTCATCGACGATATTTTGAGCGAACGACCGGCAAAGGTCATCTTTATCGACGCTGCCTCCTTTGGCGGTGTTCCGGGGGAAATCCGCGTACTGACAGAAGAAGAAGTCGTTTCGGTCACGCTTAGCACCCATACGTTTCCCCTCCCGGTGGTTGCAAGGATTGTGGCCGATGAAACAGGGTGTGAGGTTGTCTTTGTAGGGATTCAGCCTGAAGACGTTTCCTTTGGGGAAGGATTGAGTGAAGCGGTGGAACGCGCCGCCTCTACCATTGTGGCGTACCTTGGGGGGTTACATTATGCATGAACTCCGGCTAGTTCGAGAGGTTTTCGAGGATCTCCTCCGTCGGGGGGAGGCGGAGGGCCTGCAGAGGATTACCCGGGTGCACCTCCGGATGGGGGGCTTCACTGAGATCGACCCGGAGGTTCTCAGGTATCTCTTTGCCGAGGAGTCCCGGGGGACGATCCTTGAGGGGGCTGAGCTTGTCATAGAATACAGTCCGTTGAGGGAGCTGCGTCTCCTCTCCTTTGAGGGGGAGTAGTCGCTTTGTGCTACGCCATTCCAGGACGGGTTGTTGCCCTTGACGGGCGTGTAGCCACGGTGGAGTACTTTGGTGAACGGAGGCAGGCGTACAACGAGTTTCCCTCCCTCAGGGTAGGGGATTTTGTCTACGCCCAGGGAGGGTTTGTGATCAAAGTTGTTCCGCCTGAGGAAGCACAGGAAATCCTTGCCGTCTGGAAGGAAACCTTTTTCGAGCTCCAGGAAGTGGACCTTCGCCTTGCGCGGCTTGAGGTGGGAAGGGAAGGAGTGGAACGACGAGTTCTCCGCATTCTTGACAAAGCCCTTGAGGAACGTCCGCTCTCGAAAAAAGAGCTCCTTGCGCTTCTTGGTCTTCAGTCTCCCAGAGAGCGGGGGTTGCTCTCCAAAGTGGCCAATTTCCTCCGGAGGAAGTACCACGGCAACGCCACGTGTGTCCACGGAATTCTCGAAATCTCGAACTTCTGCTTTCGCAACTGTGCCTACTGTGGCCTTTCGACCCACAATGGTTCTCTTTTGCGGTATCGCATGAGCGATGAGGAGGTTCTTGAGGCAGTACGTGAGGCTGTGGAGGTCTACGGGTTCCAGGCACTTGTGCTCCAGAGCGGGGAGGATCCGGGACGTTCGGTTGAGGAACTTGCAGAACTTGTGCGGGAAATTAAGAGGCGCCATGCCGTCCTTATCTTTGTTAGTTTCGGAGAAATTGGTCTTGAAGGGCTTGAGGTGCTCTACGAGGCCGGGGCGAGGGGGATTTTGCTCCGCTTTGAGACAAGTAACGCAGAGTTGTACGAGAAACTGCACCCAGGGTACAACCTTTCACACCGCCTTGCCCACCTTGAGAGGGCCCTGGAGCTCGGGTACCTCGTGGCCACAGGGGGACTCATCGGACTTCCAGGACAGAAGCTCTCTGATATCCTTGAGGACATTCTCCTTACGAAAGCGCTTTCGGCAGAGATGTACAGCTTCGGGCCGTTCCTGCCCCACCCGGCAACTCCCCTGGCGTTTTCCGCTCCTCCCCCCTCCTTCCTCGTGCTCAACACCCTGGCAGTGGCCCGGCTTGTGGACCCTAAAAACGCCAAAATCCTCATCACCACAGCCTTTGAGACCCTGGATCCTCAGGCTCGCAGGATGGGCCTTCTTTCTGGGGCGAACTCGCTGATGCTGAACGTCACACCTCTTAGGTTCCGGCCACATTACGCTCTGTATCCTGGAAGAGCCCACGGAGAAGAAACCATACAGGAGCAGATTGCGCAGACGCTTCACCTTCTCCGGTTTCTTGGGCGAGCGCCTATGGACCTTGGGGTTTAGGGTCCTGGTGCTCTTCGAGGATATCGATGAAGGCTTCGACGATCCGGGGGTCAAACTGTGTGCCGCTACAGCGCCGGAGTTCCTCGATGGCCTCTTTCTTGGTCCTTGCCCTCCGGTAAGGGCGGCCCGTCACCATCACGTCATAGGCGTCGCAGATAGCGATGATGCGCGAGAGGAGGGGAATGTCCTCTCCCCGAAGCCCCCGGGGGTATCCGGTACCATCGAAGCGTTCGTGGTGGAAGAGGATGTAGTTGGCGATTGAAGAGAGCTCCCAAATGGACTGGGTGATGCGGAAGCCCACCTCCGGATGCTTTTTCACGATGGCCCATTCTTCCTCGTCCAGTGGACCAGGCTTTTCCAGAATATTCTGAGGAATGGCGATTTTTCCGATATCGTGGAATTCGGCAAGGAGGCTCAGCTCGTCAAGCTCCCTCTGGGAGAGTCCAAGGGCCTTTCCAAGGCGAAGGGCCAGTTCCCGAATGCGCTGGGAGTGTTCCTCGGTTTCCTGAGTGACCGCCCGGAGTGATGCCCGGAAGGCCTGGAGAACCTGGTTGTGGAAGCTCAGGCTTTCGGTGAGCTTGCGCTGGTACATCCAGTTTTCGGCAATACGCAGGACCTCGTCAAGGGGCTGGTTCGGGTCGGTCTTGGTGCCGTAACCTAAAGAGATACTCAGCGGAATGGATGCCACCGCAGTCCTTTTGAACTCTTCCTGGATACGTTCCCCAAGCGCCTGAACTTCAGCACTTGAGGTCCGGGGAAGGAGCACCACGAACTCGTCTCCCCCCAGACGGGCCACCACACCCCGGTCCTTGCAGACTCCTTCGAGAATGCGTGCGGCCTGGCGCAGGAACTCGTCCCCCATGGCATGGCCAAAGGTGTCGTTCACCAACTTCAAACCGTTCAGGTCCCCCATGATGACGCTTAAGGGGAGGTTCTCGGGGGTGTCAAGGCGGTTCATTTCCTGCTCGAAGAACGTCCGGTTATAAAGACCCGTGAGGGTGTCGTGGAAGGTAAGGTAGCGGATGCGGTCTTCGGCGAGTTTTCGTTCCGTGAGGTCCAAAAGGAGCACAAGGAGTGCCTCTTCCTCGCGGTACCGTATGGGCGTGAAGCGGGCCAGAACCCATTTGGTTCTCTGGCCCTTTGTCGTCAGGGTGAATTCCGCTTCAAAGGGGAGTGTCTTTGTTCTTTCGCGCCACCGCGAAAGCAGTGCGGTACCCTCGGGGGAAATCTCTGACCAGAGTTCGTCGGTGAGCTCTGTCGCCCGGTATCCGGTGAGGGCCTCGAAGAAGGGGTTGACGTAGACCCACCCGGTGTGCGTGCGGATGAGGGTGGCCACGGGGAGGGACTCGGCGAGGGTCCGGAACTGCTCTTCGCTTTCCTGCAGCACTCGCTGAGCTTCTTCCCGAATGGCCTCAAGGTCGAGGCTGTAGAGGGCAAAGGAGAGGTCCTGGGAGAGCTCAAGAAAAAGCGTTTCTTCTTCCTCATCGTCCAGAGAGGACAGAGAACAAGCTGCGACGATTCCCCCGTAGAGGTGTTCCCCCCACCTGAGAGGGGCGACGAAAAGCCCTTCACCCGGACGGGAAAGGAGCGGGGCAGTGGGGTCGGTTGGGAGAATCTTTCTGACCCTGTCCTGTGGGTGCTCGGGGTTTTTCAGGATTTGCTCTAAGACAGCGCTGAATGCGCCGAGGTGTTCCTCAGAAAACCCCAAAGCGGTGACAGAGGGTTTCTCTGTACCGAAAAGCACCACACCCGCCCCAGTGTACCCGCATCCTTCGACGAGTTCCCGGCATATTCCCTGGACGAGGCGTTCCCGATTCTTCTCCCGGACGATGAGCTGGTTCACGTTCCGGACGGCTTTCAACACCCGGTTTAAGTGGAGGAGACGAGCCTCCCGGCGCTTGTCCTCTGTGATGTCAAGGCACACCGCAAGGCCGGCGAACCGACCCCGGTAGCGGATGGTGGAGCCACGGACCAGGATCCAGCGTTCTTCCCCGTCTTTGCGGAAGATTTTCACCTCGTACTGGGCCTCCCCTTCCTCTCCGCGCTGCCTTCTGGCAACGTTTGCCCGTACCCGTTCCACAAAGTCCGGGTGGACGAGAGCCTCAACAGGAAGCGTCAGGAGCTCTTCTTGAGAGTACCCCGTGATTCGCTCGGCTTCCTCGTTGCACCAGACGTAGCGACCGTCCTGGTAAATGAGGATGGCTGCCGGAGCAAGGCGGGTGAGGGTCCGGAACTTGCGTTCGCTCTCCCGCAGGGCGTCTTCAGCTTGAATTCTCTCGGTGACGTCCTTCACGTACTCGATAACGCCAAGAATGGTCCCGTCTCTGTCCCGGTAGGGGTAAGCGGTGAGCTCAAGCCACCCTTTGATTTCTCCTGCTTTCGTGTAAGGGACAACATGGGTCACCCGTTTCCCGCTTTCCATGGCAGGAATGGTGGGGCAGAAAAAGCAGGGGGAGGTGCGACCATGGTACGCCTCGTAGCACTTTTTCCCCACAAGGGGCATCACGTGCTCATAGAGTCGTTCCATGAAGGAGTTCACCCGGAGGATGGTGAAGTTCCGGTCAAGGACAGAAAGGCCATCCTGGATGCTTTCGAAGACGTCGTTCAGGAACTGCCGTTCCCGTTCCAGAGCTTCCTCTTTTGCCTTGAGCTCGGTGATGTCTCTGGAAATCCCCACAATGCCGGTGATTTCCCCTTTTTCGTTCCGGAGAGGAATTTTGGTGGTGAGGACCCAGCTTGTCCGGCCATCGGGCCAGGTTTCAAGTTCTACCTTCCCCACGATGGGTTCACCAGTTTCCATGATACGCTGCTCATCGGCATAGGCTTCCTGGGCGTGGGGTGGGGAGAAGAAGTCAAAATCGGTTTTGCCCAGAAGGTCCTCTACTCGCTCAAGGCCGAAGTAGCTTGCCAGGGATTTGCTTCCTCCGGTGAAGCGGCTTTGCCGGTCCTTGAAGTAGAGGCGGTCTGGGATGTACTCCATGAGGAACTCGAGGAGGCGTTCCTGCACTTTTACCCTTTGGGTGAGAACGCGTTCCTCGAAAAAGAGGAACATAACCCCAAAAAAGAGCGTGGCAATGCCCCCAAGAAGGAGCAGGAGGAAGAGGGATGGGAAGGTTTCCATGAGCCTTGCGTGGAGGAGCACGGCAACGCCAAGAAGGAGGAACCCGAAGGCCAGTGCCCCGTATCCCCGTCCTTTCCTTCCAAGAAAAGCCCGAAGAATCTCAACCACGGTTCTCACCCCAGGGGGTTTTCCCTGGTTGCAGGGGGCACTGGTTGCACGCTTCAGGACGGGCGAGGGCGCTCACCCGGTAGTCGATTGCAAGTCGCGAGTTGAGCCAGCGGAGGAAGAGGAACGATCCCCCCAGGCTTCCGAAAAGCCCAAAAAGCGCAAGAGCTTGTCGAGCAAAGAGTGCTGAAAGCAGCAGGTACACACCTAAGGCGAGGAGAATGGGGAAAAGGTACAGGAAGAAGGCAATGGAGAGGGCTACAGTATCCCGTATTTCAACGAAAACCGTATCCCCTGGGTGGGCGTGGGCATCGTTTCGCGCCCGCACCGTGTAGAAGTCGCTTCCAGAGTCGTCGACGAAGGGAGAGCTCAAAGGGCACCTTTCTCCTCCACATCCCGAGCGTTTCTCCACACGAACCAGAGCGTATTCACCTTCAGTGTGCAAAACCTTCCCCATCTGTCTCATGGGCCTTCCCTTCCATTTTACATCAAAACGCCTCTTCAGGGACAACCTGCTCTCTGAGGAGGGCTTTCAGGAGCTTTGCGATATCCGTATTGCTTCGGGCGTTCTGGAAAACCTGAGAGCTCTCTCCCCAGGCGTACAGCGGCACAGGGCAAGCGGTGTGTCCCGTGGTGGCCCAGGAAAGGCCTTCTCGCTCGGCAAGCAGCCGAGCCAACCTTATCCAGAGGGCGTTGCCGTTTCCCCGAAGGAGGAACTCTTGGGAGGCTGCAGAGAGTTCCTCTTCAAGGCCCTGCAGGGTTTCCTCACCCCATGTGGAAGTGAAAAGCGCAAAGAGGGCTTCTTCTTTCTTGGGAGTGGTTCTGAGTTTTGCCAGAAATCGCTCGTAGGAGAAGGCCTGTGGAGGAATTCTGGGGAAGGGGTTTTCCCTGAACGTGAGGCCACCGGTGTCGTGGTCGGAAGTCACAAGAATCAGGGTTTCTCCTAAATGTGCTTTCCCAAAGGAGAGAGCAACGCGGATGGCGGCTTCAAAATCCTCAACTTCGGCAAGGGACGAGGCGATGTCGTTTGCGTGGTTGCACCAGTCGATGCGTCCACCCTCCACCACGAGGAAGAATCCGGAAGAATCCTGCAAGAGCTCTATGGCCTTCTGGGTGGAAGAGGCAAGACTCAATGCAGGGTCCTTCCGGTCAATGGCGAAGGTGAAGGGGAGGAGGGCAATGACCGGAAGGGAAGCAGGTTTAAGCGAAAAGAAAGCGGCAGGGCTCTGGATAACCCTGTACCCTCTCTTTCGGGCTAAAGCAAGAACCCTTTCCCGCGCTGCTTCACCTGAGCTTGTGATCCCACTTCCCACAAAAAGGTCAAAGCCAGACTCCACGAGTTGCTGCGCAATGTCGTCGTAGGATTTTCGGGATGGAACGTGGGCGTAGAAGGCTGCGGGAGTAGCGTCGTTTACGGCGACATTGGTGACGATGCCAACCTGGAATCCCTGGTTTTTCGCCGCCTCGGCAACGCTCTCAAGGGGACGGCCCTGGCTGTCCACGCCCAGCACGCCCTGGGGAACCTTCACTCCGCAGGCGATGCTTGTGGCTGCGGAGGCCGAGTCTGGGATGCCACCCTGTGCGGTCCGATTGTCCAGAAAGACCTGAATGGGGAAATCCACAAAGGCGGGGACACGCCCTCTGGCTGCAGCCAGAGCCATATACAGGTCGATTTCTTCCTGGCCCAATCCGTCGGCGATGAAGAGGAAGACGTACCGTGGCAGCGCGTCCCCCAGGGAAGGGAGAAAAAGGGCCAGGAGGAGCAGGAACAGGAGAACGTACCGCCCCATCAGAGTCGTGAGGCCACCTTTTCTCCCCGATCCAGGCGGGCGATGGCTTCGTGCTCGTCTTGAGTGAGGGAGAAATCGAAGATTTCAAGATTTTCCCGCTGGTGCTTCGCGTCTTTCGCTTTGGGAATAGCCACCACCATGTCCTGCTCGATGAGCCAGCGAAGGACGACTTGAGGGACGGTCTTTCCGTACTTTCTGGCAATGTCCTGGAGAAGAGGATCCCCAAAGAGCCGGCCCCGGGCAAGGGGGGAATATGCGGTGAGAATAACACGGTGTTTCTGGCAGTACTCAAGGAGGGGTTTCTGGGAGAGATAAGGATGGTACTCCACCTGGTCGGTGAGGATGGGAAGGGTGGTGAGCGTCCGGGCTTTCTCAAGGAAAGCCACGTCGAAGTTGCTTACCCCGATGAAGCGAACCTTCCCCTCTTCGTGCAGCTTCTCCATGGCCCTGAGGCTCTCCTCAAGGGGGACGGCCTCACTGGGCCAGTGGATGAGGTAGAGGTCGACGTAGTCGGTGCTGAGCTTTCGCAAGCTCTCTTCGCAGGAACGAATGAGGTCCTGGAAACGCAGGTGGGTGTACCAGACTTTGGTGGTGAGGAAAATGTCCTCCCGGGAAACCCCCGAATCCCGGATGGCCCGCCCAACCTCTCTTTCGTTGTCGTAGAATTCGGCGGTGTCGATGTGCCGGTATCCCAGAGAGAGTGCACTGAAGACCGCCCGGTATCCCTCGTCGCCCCGCAGGTCCCAGGTGCCAAGGCCAATAACCGGGACCTTTGCCCCATGGAGTTCGATGTACTGCATGGTTTCACCCCCAGAGCTCTTCTGCCTATCATTGTACCTCATTTTTCCCGGCGCAGAGCAGGCTCTGGAGTATTCTGTGGAGCGTTCTCCGTCTCCCTCTGGGGAACGGTCGGCTTTTCCTCCACAAGGGTGCAGGCGATGATGGCCCGGTATTGACTCCCGCTGAGGTGGTTTTCCCGGATCCGAATGGCCATGGTCTTCCTCCCTTCCATCCTTGATGTTCGGCAGAAGCAAGGAAAAGTTTAGGGGTGGGAATAGAAAAAAGCAGGCCGTGGTTTTTGGCTAAAAAGCCCAAAGAAGGGAGGATGTCCAGGTGAGCAAAATTCCCCACAAGATGACCCAGGCCAATATGGAGAATGCCTATGCTGGGGAGTCCCAGGCCCACATGCGGTACCTCATTTTCTCCGAGGTGGCGGAAAGAGAAGGGAAGCCCAACATCGCTCGACTCTTCCGGGCCATAGCCTATGCGGAGCAGGTCCATGCCACAAACCACTACCGGGCTTTAGGCAACGTCAACGACACGGTAGCGAACCTCGACATGGCCATTGCGGGAGAGACTTTTGAGGTGGAGGAAATGTACCCGGTGTACCACGAGGTGGCGAAGTTCCAGGGAGAGAGGGAATCCGAGAAAAGTACGCATTATGCCCTGGAAGCAGAGAAAATCCACGCCAAGATGTACCAGAAAGCCAAGGAAGCGGCACTGCAGGGGAAGGATATGGAACTCGGTGTGGTGTCCATCTGTCCTGTCTGCGGCTACACGGTGGAAGGAGAGGTCCCGGAGTTCTGCCCCATCTGTGGTACGCCTAAGGCGTCGTTCAAGAGCTTCTGAGGAGGTGGCGTCCATGGCCTTTGAGAACCTCTTTCAGTCGGCAGACTGGAAGCAAGAAAAGCACGTCCCGGTCCTTGAGGGGCCGGAAGTGGTGAAGAGAGGGGAAGTCGCGGTCTTCCAGGTGACCGTGGGCAAGGAAATCCCCCATCCCAATACCACCGAGCATCACATCCGGTGGATTGAACTCTACTTCGCCCCGGAGGGAGAGAAATTCCCGTACCAGCTGGGGAGGGTGGAGTTCGCCGCTCATGGCGAGAGCGTTGCGGGGGCCAACCAGGGTCCTGCGCACACCGAGCCCCGGGCACTCTTTGCTGTGAGACTCGACCGTTCTGGGGTACTCTACGCTACGTCGTACTGTAACATTCATGGCCTCTGGAGGAGTGAAAAAGCAGTAACTGTTGAGTGAGGCAAGGCCCCGGAGCAATCCGGGGCCTTGGAGTTCCCATGAGCCCCAAGAGAGATAGCTCCCACCACACCCTGTTGTCGCTTTCTCTTGGCATTGCCCTGAACACCGGGATTTTTGTGGCTGAGGTTGTGGGAGGGCTCCTCTCGGGGAGCCTGGCCCTCCTTTCGGATGCCCTGCACAATCTCACGGATATTTTTTCCCTTTTCACCGCCTTTTTCGCCCTGCGTCTTGCCTCGCGGGCTCAAACGCCCGGGAAAACTTATGGCTACCGGAGGGCGGAGATCCTTGCGGCGTTCGTGAACACACTGCTCCTTTTTGGGGTAGCAGCTTATCTTGTGCGGGAGGCTGCAGAACGTTTCTTTCATCCTTCACCTCTTTGGTTCCAGCTGGCCCTTCCGGTTGCCGTTGTGGGGCTTCTGGGCAACTTTGGTTCTGTCGTTCTTCTCTTTTCCTCTTCCCGAGAGAGCCTCAGTATCCGAAGCGCCTTTGTGCACCTTGTGGCCGATACCCTTGCCTCCTGCGTGGTGGTTTTAGGGGTTGGGATGGCCGGGTACCTGGGGTGGATGTGGCTTGACCCCCTCGTGGGCCTAGGGGTGGCGGTCTTTGTTCTGCGGGAGGCCTTTCCGCTTTTTGGGAAGACCATCCACATCCTCATGCAGGGGGCTCCACCACGCGTTCGGCCAGAGGTCCTCAAAAAACGCCTTGAAACCGTTGCGGGAGTGGAGAACGTCCATCACCTTCACCTCTGGTCGCTGAACGAAAGGGAACACTACGCAGAATTCCACGTGGTGACGACCTATGGGACCTTGAAGGAAGTGGACAAACTGCGGCAGGAAATCGCTGCAATCCTCCGGGAGGAGTTCGACATCCACCACAGCACCATCCAGTTCGAATGCCAGTTATGTGGCAGCGGGGACCTCATTGTTCAGGAGTGAGAGACTCGGTTTCCTGCAGAATCTTCTGTACCTCCTCTTCTGTGGTTCGGAGTTTCTGTCGCAAGAACTGACAAAGAAACGAAGCCCGCCTCACCTTTTCCACAAGGAGGTCAATATCGACCATGCCGTCCTCGAGCTCCTGAACGATGGCCTGGAGTTCTGCCAGAGCCTCCCGATAGGTGAGATGCTCAGAGGGACCCACGGGTTGTCACCTCGCTTTGCACCTTTCCGTCCCAAAACCTCGTCTCTAAAATGTCTCCAGGGGCGCACTCCTCTGCGCTCTTCACGATTTTCCCCTGCCTTAAAGTCAGGGTGTACCCTCGTCTGAGGATGCTGTAGGGGTCAAGAAGCGCCACGGCTTGAGTGATGTGCTCTAAAGAAGCAGCGTGGGCGAGGAACGTCGCCTTCAAGGCGCTACCCAGCTTCTGCCAGGTCCTCAAAAACGCATCGCCGTTTTTCTCCAGGGTACGACGTGCGCACTCTTTGAGCCTCCATCGAAGCTGCATGGTCGTTTCCTGCACGTCTTTAAGAGCATTCCGGCTGCGTCGCTCAAGATGTGCAGAAAGCATGGTGAGTGTGATTTTCTGGTCCTGGAGAAGATGTGTCACAGCGCCTTTGAGCGCAAGGTACGCCGCAAGGACGAGTTCGTCAAATGCTCGCATGCGCTCGATGAGGAAATCCGCAACGGCTGTTGGGGTTTTCAGAGAATGATACGCCACGGCGTCGAGAACAGTTTCGTCTCTCTGGTGCCCGATACCCACAAGAACAGGAAGAGGAAAAGTAGCAACGGCCTTCCCCAGGATGTAGCTATCAAACCAGTGAAGGTCTGACTGGGCCCCACCGCCCCGGAGAATGACGAGGACGTCAAAGTCCTTCGCTCGTCTTCGGACTTCCTCAAGGGCCGAAAGGAGGGTGAGTTCGGCTTCTTCTCCCTGGACGAAAGCAGGGAAAAGCTCAACCCGGAACCGGAAGCCGTAGGGGTTTTCCTGAAGGTGGGCGAGGAAATCCCCAAAACCTGCAGCGTGAGGGGAGGAGAGAACAGCCAGACGCTGGGGGACGGGGGGGAAGGGGAGAGAACGGTTCCTCTCCAGATACCCTTCCTGGGCGAGGCGAGAGAGCACCTCCTTTTTGTGGCGCATCATTGCTCCCAGGGAATACTGGGGGTCGATGTCCCGGATGTCCAGGGAGAGGCCGTACACCGGGTGGAAACGAACCCTGACGAGGGCGAGAATTTCCATGCCCTTTGCCAGGGTCCTGCCGGTTGCGGCGGAGAACGATGAGAGCACCGAGGAGAAAGAGGCCCAAATGGTTCCCCTCGCCCGAGCCCGGAGTTCCTGATTGTGCTTTTCCACAAGCTCCAGGTAACAGTGACCAGTCTGATCAAACCGAAGGTCGGCGATTTCCGCCACAACCCAGAGAGGAGCGGCAAAACACGCTTCCAGGGTTTCGCCAATCATCTCCAGAAGCTCTGAGAGCGAGAAAACCATACCCCGTTCCATGTGTACCCCCTTTCCATTGTACCAGAAGGGGAGGAACATTCCTCTTCTCGATAGAAGAATCCTCCGGTATACTAAAGGGAAAAACCACCAAGGGAGGTTGCGTGGACATGGGCAAAGGCGATCACCGGACACGACGGGGAAAAATCTTCATGGGGACCTATGGGAAGGCGCGGCCTCGGAAGAAGAAAAAGAAAGAGAAGGAGGCCGCCTGAAGAGTGGTATAATGGGGGGTATCCTGAGAGGAAGGGGGATGAGGAATGCGACTTCAAGAGGTTGTAGTGGGGGCTCTTCTTGCGACTCTGGTTCTGGGGATTTTTGGGTGTGGTCCTTCCGGTGGACCGGCAACTTCCCCCTCTCCAGGACCAGGACAGACCCAGGCGCCAGAAATTCTCAAGGCGGAGATTGTGGGGGTACGGGTGCTCTCAAGCGGTGGTGCTGTGCAACCCAACCAGGACGTCGTTTTTACCGGTCGGGGGCCGGCCAACGTCGAGATTCGAGTGTACCAGGGAGGAAGTCTCCTGGACACCACTTCAACCAGCGCTACAGGAGAGTTCACCTTTACCTGGAATTCGGGATCCACGGAAGGGACGTTTCTCCTCGAGTTTGCTGCCAAGGACCCGGTGCTTGCGGAAAGCCCCAGGGTTTCCTTCACCCTGGTGGTTGATGGCACTCCACCTGAGCTGTCCAGCGTCACCGCCCGGGCCAGTACTCCTTCTGGTGGTACCCCACCCAGGGTTACCGTGGTCTTCAGCGAACCCATTGTGGTGAACGATATGGTCCTTTTCACCCTTCCTCTGGGAGGGTTCTGGACGGTGAGCGTCACCGGGTCGTCGGTGTTCATTCCCACGAGCATCCAGCTTGCCGCTGATAGAAAAACCGTGACCATCACCGGGAATGCCGTTTCTCAGCTTGTTGCTGGGGATAGCATTATCGTGGGTTTTGCCCCTGCAGGTCCACTTGTGGTGACCGATGAGGCAGGAAACGCCTGCGTAAGCCCAACAGTAGTTTCGGGTACGGTTGCACCGTGACTTCCCAGGGAGGTGTGACCTCCCCTCAGCGTTTCTGTCCCCATTCTCCGCGCACGCAGCGGCAGAAACCGTGGAAGTTAGCGCACACCCCGCCCATGAGGGAAAAAAGGCCCCAGAAAAGCGGGCGGGCGAGAATGTGGGAGAGGACGGGGCGGGAAACAGGGAGAAGGTATACTCCCCAGGTGATGAGCAAGCACCCAAGGGTAATGCAGGTATGGCCAAAAAGAAGGAGAGCTGCTTGGTTTTTCGTCGCACCCACGGGACTTTTCCCTCCTTTTTGCCGGTATTGTAGAGGAAAGAAAGGAAGGAGGGAAGACTGGTGAGAGGGAACTTCCGGTGGGATCAGGAAGTGCTTGCAGGAGTTGCCCTCTTTTTAGAGATTTTCCCTCTTCTCTTTGTGATTGCGGGGCTTCTTGAGGGTGCAGGAGTACCCTCTCCTCTTTTTGCGGTGATTCTCGTGTCTGCTTTTGGGACGCTCTGTTTCAGCCTCGTCATGGACCTGCCCTTTGTGGTGATTCCAGGGCTCAACCTTGTGATGTTCTATGCTTTTGCTTTGTGTGGGGAACTGCGACTTCCCTGGAAGGTGGCCCTGGGGACATTTTTCCTTGGAAGCCTTGTAGCGTTTCTTGCCGCTTCCGTTCCGGGATGGAACCGCTTCTTCCACAGGCTCTCGCCCAACTTTCGTTTTGCCCTTTCGGGAAGCCTTGGTCTTCTGCTCCTTTTCCGGGGGCTTCTGGAATCGAGGATTCTCGTTCTCCAGGAGTCAGGGTGGTTTGGGTTTGGGGACCTCACCCATCCCCGGGTCCTGGCGGTGTTCCTCGGCCTTTTCGTGGTCTCAGTGGGATACGGTATCCGCCTGAAGGGGGCCACATGCTTTGGAGTGCTCGCCACGCTGGGTTTTTCTCTGTGGAGGGATTTATGGTCCTTCGGGATGGGGGGAAATCCTCCCACACTTTCTCCCTCCCTGCTGTTTGCCCTGGATGTTCCCAGAGCACTGCAGTATGGGACTGTCGGCCTTGCCGGTGTGGTTTCCGTGTTCGTCTTTTTTGAGACCTTTGGGTCCTTGGGCGGGTACCTCATGCGTTTGAGCACCCTTGGAGTGCAGGGGAATGTTACCAGGTTCTCCCGGGGGCTTCTTCTGGGTACCCTGATGGCCGTTTTCGGGCTCCTCTTTGGGGTCCCCGGGCTTTTTCCGGCGCCAGAAAGCGTCATCGGGATGGCGGAACGGGGACGACGAGGGCTTGCCGGAGTAGTGTGCGGGGTCTTCCTGCTTCTGAGCCTTTTCGCAGTGCCGTATTGTTCCGGTCTTCCCTCCTTCTTTGCCGTTCCGGCCCTCTTTCTTGGGGGAATTTTCGCCCTGGAACCCTTAAGTCGCGTGGATTTTGTGGATGCGTCTGAGGGCATTCCCGCTGCTCTGCTCCTCGGAATGACTCTGGGGACTTTGTCTTTTGCAGGAGGGATGGCCTTTGGGATTCCGGGTCTTGCTCTCCTTGGACTTTCCCTGAAAAGGGGCCGGGGGATACATCCAGCAGCGTACCTCCTCTCGGCAGTACTGCTCTGGTGGCTTCTTGTCCGGTGAGGGCTGGGAGGAAATTCGCAGGAGTGTATTGCAAAGGGGGTGGGAAATGACTATACTTCATGCGGACCTCGCAGAGAGGTACTTCCTGGGAATCGGGTGATTGTGCATACATGGGAAAGAGATTGCGGGTTCTCGAAGAGCGGGCATTTCCACTGGGCGAAGAGCAGATTGAAGAGCTGACCAGCCAGTTTGGTACCCCTCTCCTCATCCTTTTGAGGGAACGCATTGTCAGGAACTACCGGGCGTTTCAGCGCTTCCTCCCGGGAGTGGAGGTTTTCTACGCGGTGAAAGCTAACCCTCACCCTTCGGTGGTTGGCCTTCTGGCTTCTTTGGGTTCTTCTTTCGATGTGGCCTCGCAACAGGAAATTGCCCTGGTGACGAGTTTTGGTGTCGCTCCGGAGCGGATGATTTTCGCCAATACCGTTAAGCGCCGGGAGGGTATTCTCTACGCCCGGAGGGTTGGGGTTTCGCTCATGACGTACGACAACGAGGAGGAGCTGAAAAAGATTCAGCGGTACTACCCCGAGGCGAGGCTTGTTCTTCGCCTGAAAACCCCTTCCAATGGGAGTCGCATCGACCTCTCGTACAAGTTCGGTGCCGAGCCGGAGGAGGCCCTAGAGCTCCTTTTGAGGGCTCAGGACATGGGGCTCGCCCCCGTGGGCTTGAGCTTCCATGTGGGGTCGCCCTGCCACAATCCTAAAACGTACGCCACGGCACTCCATATTGTGGAGGAGGTCCTTTTGAAGGCCCAGGCACGGGGTCTTTTCCTTACCCTCATCGATATCGGTGGGGGATTCCCTCTCTACACCTATTCGAGTGAGGGAGGGCCGGCGAGTCTTGAGATTGTGAGTGAAGTTGTGTATCCACTTCTTGAACCTTTTCTCTCCCGGGGTTTTCGGGTTATTGCAGAGCCAGGCCGGAGCATTGTGGGGAATGCAGGAGTACTCGTCACCCGGGTGATCGGGAAAGCGGTGCGTTCAGGGAGAATCTGGTACTACCTGGATGATGGGCTCTATGGAACCTTTTCGGCCATTCCCTTTGATAAGGCTCGCTTTTCCTTCTACGCTCTGAAAGAGAGTGACCAGGAAGTCCTCTGCACCCTTGCTGGGCCGACTTGTGATTCGCTGGATGTTGTGGCCGAGGACGTTACGCTTCCTCCTCTTGAGGTTGACGACCTTGTGGTGGTCCCGGATATCGGAGCGTACTCCTGGGCTTCGGCGACAACGTTCAACGGTTTCGACAAGCCCCAGGTGGTCATGGTGTAGTGTGCTATAATGGGAAGGGGAGGTAAAGGCATGCTCTACATCGAGCAGCTCAGGGTGGCCGTTGGCGATACGCTGATTCTCGATGGCGTGAACCTCGAGATCCAAGAAGGAGAAGTTCATGTCCTCCTTGGTCCCAATGGAGCGGGGAAAACGACGCTCCTCATGGCCATCATGGGGATGCCAGGGTACAGGATTGTTGGAGGGCGGATCTTCTTCCAGGGGAAGGACATCACAAACCTCGATGTGGAAGAGCGAGCCAGAATGGGTATTGGCATGGCCTTTCAGAAAATGCCCACCATAAGCGGCATTACGCTGCGGACGCTTGGTCGCCTGGTGCTTGAAAAGCGAGGCTTGACCGATGCCCTCGAGGAGACGGCGTCGCGGGTAAACTGCCTCTACCTCCTTGATCGGGAGGTGGGTAAGGGCTTTTCCGGTGGAGAGATGAAGAGGGCCGAGCTTTTCCAGCTCCTTCTGCAGCGCCCTCTCTTCTCCATGGTGGACGAGCCGGAATCGGGGGTTGACCTGGACAGCATTGCCCTCGTGGGTCGGGCTCTCCGAGAACTCTTTGAGCGGGATCAGGTACGGACAAAAAAACGGTCTGGTCTCATCATCACCCACACGGGGTATATTCTTGAGTACCTCAATGCCGATCGGGGGCATGTGCTCATGAACGGCCGAATTGTTTGCAGCGGCAATCCCCGTGACCTTTTCGCCGACATCAAGGAACGAGGGTACCAGGAATGTGCGAGGTGCGAGCGATGAAGGTTCAGGAGGAGTACCTGCGAGACCTGAGGGAACGCGCGGAGAAGGCGCTGGCAAAAAGAGCCTCTCTGGGACCGGATATCGACCTCTCTCAGTTCTACCTCTGTTCCCCCCGGGAACGGGTTGAGGATGTCCGGGAGATTGAGGACCAGCTGAGAGAAGCAGCGCTCTACGCGGGGGTGGAGCTTGAGGGAGAGAAGGCCGCTACGTACCTCCAGGTGGACCGCTCAGCGGTGTACGAGCGGGTGCAGCGGGCGTTTCAGGGGAAGCTTGAGATTATGAGCTCTCAGGAGGCTCTGCGGAAGTACCCGGAGCTTTTAGAGTACTGGTGGGGTCTTGTTCCCGTCGATGCCGACAAGTACACGGCCTTTGCCGAGCTCTGCCCAACAGAGGGGTACTTCATCAGGGTGTTCGCCCACACAAAGGTAGAAATCCCCCTTCAAGCCTGCCTTTTGATGTCAGAAAGGGCACGGGTGCAGAGTGTCCACAATATCGTCATTCTTGAAGAAGGGGCTGAGGCAAATCTCATCACTGGGTGTGCCTCGGTGCGGGGAAACGAGAGCGGGGTCCATATCGGGGTGAGCGAGTTCTACCTTGGGGATAACGCCCGCCTCACCTTCACCATGGTACACAACTGGGGAGAGGCCTTCCATGTCCGTCCCCGAACTGCGGCAAGACTGGGGAAGAACGCCTTTTTCAGCAGTACCTACGTACTTTTGAAGCCCTTGGCTTCCATTCAGGCTTTCCCTCAGGTTTTCCTTGAGGGCGAAGGAGCGCAAGCGACGTTTCAGAACATCGTCTTTGCCAAGGGGAACTCCTATATTGACCTTGGGTCCACCCTTCTTCTAAAGAACCAGGGTTGTCGGGGAAGCTCTATTTCCCGGGTGTGCGCAACAGACGAAGCGCAGGTTTTCGCCCGTGGCCGGCTCATTGCCTACCACGATGAGGTTCAGGCTCACCTGGAGTGCAAGGGTATGCTCTTTTCTCCCAGAGCCCAGATTGTCTCTGTGCCGGAGCTTGAGGTGTACGGAGCCCCCAGGGCCCGGCTGTCCCACGAGGCAGCGGTGGGTCCTTTTGAAGAGGAAGCGGTGAATTACCTCAGGGCAAGGGGATTGAAAAGGGAAGAAGCTCTGTCGCTGCTTACCCAGGGATTTCTGAACCTTGACCTTCCTGGTCTTCCTGAGGCGCTTCGGCGGTACATCGAGGAAATCATCCGGGTGACATCCCGGGATGTGTTATAGGGGTGCAGGTGTTTGGCGGTTCAGGCGTATATCCTCATCCAGGTCCAGGCCGGAAAGGCTCAGGGAATCAAAAAGGAGCTGAGTCAGCTTCCGTATTTCCTCCGGGTTGACCGTATCATGGGACCTTTCGACCTCATTGCCCTTGTGGAAGTGGAGAGTAATCGGGAAATTGGGGAGGTTGTGCTCAAGGAAATTCAATCCATGAACGGAGTCAAAAGAACCCTGACGTGCCCGGTTATTCCCTAAAGACCATGAAACCGAAAGGTCCTATCTCTCCCCGGGAAGAGGAAATTCTGTCCTTCATCACCCGTTACTGTCAGGAGCGGGGCTATCCTCCTACGGTTCGGGAGATTGGAAAGGCAGTGGGTTTGCAATCGTCGTGCAGCGTCCATTACCACCTTCGGAAACTCGAGGCCAAGGGTTTCATTCGCCGGAAACCGGCAAAGCCCCGGGCCATTGAGCTGGTCTCCTCAAGCGAAGAGAGTCTCCCTTCAGAGGAAATCGTCTTCGTACCCCTTCTCCGTGGAGTGACCCAGGATCGGGAGGGAGTATGTCTTGAGTTCACCCGCGCCTTTTTCCCTTTCCCCAGACACTTCGTCGGCGAAGGGGAGTACTTCGTCTTTCGGGTGCAGAATGGGGCGTTCAGCCGCTGGCACATCCTCGAGGGAGATTACCTCCTTGTGGAGCGGGGAGAGACCTTTGGAGATGGAGCGTTGCTTTTTCTCGTGAGTCAGGGGAGGGTGTTCCTGGAGCGGGATGACCTCTGGGAAGGAGAGGGTTCGGGGAACGTCATCGGGAGAGTCGTTGGGGTTTGGCGGAAGCTCTAAAGGGGTGATGGGCTCTGGTCATCACGGAAGAGATACGGGTGGAGACGAAAGGCCATACTGATATCGTTCCGCTGACGGAAGAGGTGGCGAAAGTCCTTGAGCGGTCCGGTCTTCGTGCGGGGATTCTCTGTCTTTTTGTTCCTGGAACAACGGCAACCCTTACGACGACCGAGTTCGAGCCAGGACTCGTCAAGGACATCAGGGATTTCTGGGAGCGGGTTGCGCCGGTTTCTCATTTCTACGAGCATAACGCCCGCTGGCAGGATGGGAACGGGTACGCCCATGTGCGAGCCCAATCTTCCGGTCCGTCCCTTGTCCTACCCTTTGTGGACGGGAAGCTCCTCCTTGGGACATGGCAGGACATCGTCCTTGTGGACTTCGACAACCGTCCCCGCCTGCGAACCATCATCGTCCAGATCGTGGGGGAACCCTGATGGAGGAGTCCTTTGTTTTTCGCCTGCCCCAGGAGATTTACTTTGGCCCGGGTGAGGGGAGACGGGTTGGGGAGCATCTTGAGCGTTTCGGGAAGCGCCCCCTTGTGGTTGTGGGGCAGCGTTTTGCCCGGGAATCGGGAATCCTCAAAGACATCCTCGGCGCCCTGGCCCGGCGTGGCCTTGAGGCAGTGGTTTTCAGCGGAGTCCCTCCCGAGCCCACCCTTGAGGTAGTCGATGAGGGGATAAGGGTGGCAAGGGAAGCCCGTTGCGACAGCGTTGTGGCTCTGGGAGGGGGGAGTGTCCTGGACTGTGGCAAGGCCGTTGCGGGAGTCCTGCCAAACGGGGAAAGCGTTGTCCCATACTTTGAGGGAGCACCTCTTACTCGTCCCGCGCTTCCCTGGATTGCCCTGCCTACCACTGCGGGAACGGGTTCAGAGATGACCAATAACGCCGTTCTGACCGATGCCACGAGAAAGCTCAAAAAGAGTCTGCGGAGTCCTTTTCTGGTTGCTCGGGTGGCCATCATCGACCCCACCTTCACCTATTCCCTCTCCCCCTATCGCACTGCGGCAAGCGGGGTTGATGCGCTGGTTCAGGCTATCGAGGCCTACACGAGCCCCCGGGCGAATGCTGTGACCGATGTGCTTGCTCTTGAAGCCATACGTCTTCTCTGGGAGTACCTGCCCCGGGCAGTTCGGGAAGGGGAGAACACCTTTTTCCGGAAACAGGTGGCCAAGGGCAGCATGCTGAGTGCCATGGCTTTCGCCAATGCCTCCTCCGGGGCCTGTCATGGTCTTGCCCACATGGTGGGACCGGAATTTGCCATTCCCCATGGGGAGGCTTGTGGTCTGCTCTTGCCTCCAGTCATTCGCTTCAACAAGGAAGCGCTTAAGGAAAGGTACCGGGATATCGTCCTTTGTGTGGGCCTTCAGGGCGGCGAATGCGAGGACTGGGGAGAGCTTCTTGCACGGGCTTTTGAGGACTTTGTGCGGGGAGTGGGACTCCGGACGAGACTGCGGGATTTTGGCGTTCCTCGCGAAGCGCTGGGCGGGGTGGTGCGGGAAGAACGTATCGGGCGGAGTATCCTTGAGAATCCCCGTCCGATGACTCCGGAAGACCTTCAAGCGCTCCTTGAGGAGGTATGGTGAGGAGGGAGAATGTGGAGATCGTCTACGAGAAAGACAGGGCTTTCCGTGAAGGTGACTGGGGCATCAAGTACCTCTTTCGAGGACCCCGTCTGGACTGTGGTGTGGTGTATTTGAAGCCGGGAACCAGCATGGGCGCCCATTACCACCGAGAAGTCGAGGAAACCTTCTTTATCCTTGAAGGTCAGGGGATCCTCAAGGTCAATGGCCAGGATGTTCCTGTTGTAGCGGGAATGGCCCTTCGAGTGGAACCGGGGGAACGGCATGACCTTCTGGCCCTGGATGGGCCTTTGCGGGGAATTTTCGTGAAGGTTCCGTATCTTCCGGAGGATAAGGTATCGTGTTAGCCTGGGAAGTCCTGCAGGAGCTCTCCGAGCGCCTGAAGTCCTGTTCCCTCTGCCCCCGGCGGTGTGGTGTTAACCGTACGAAGGGGGAACGGGGATTCTGTGGTGGGGGGATGCTTCCCCGGGTGGCGAGTTTCCATCCCCACTTTGGGGAGGAGGAAGTCCTCAGCGGGTACCGGGGTTCGGGAACCATTTTCTTTTCAGGGTGCAATATGGCCTGCGTGTACTGCCAGAACTACACGATAAGCCATTTTCGCGAGGGGATTGAGGTCACCCCCCTTGCTCTTGCTGCTATGATGCAGTCTCTGGAGCGGCAGGGGTGCCACAACATCAATCTCGTCACGCCAACACACTTTGTTCCACAGATTTTCGAGGCCGTTGACCGTGCCCGCCAGGAAGGTCTCCGCATCCCCATCGTCTACAATACCAGTGGTTACGAGGATCTTGGGGTTCTCCGGCTCCTGCGGGGTCTTGTGGATATCTATCTTCCCGATATGCGGTACGCCCGTGAAGAAAGTGCGGTACGGTATTCCCAGGCACCCCGTTACCCTGAAGTGTGCCGGGAAGCCATCCGGGAGATGTTCCTGCAGGTGGGCAATGTGGTGCTTGACGAAGAGGGTGTCGCCAGCCGAGGGCTTATCGTCCGCATTCTCATCATCCCTTCTCTTGAGGAAGAAGCCAAAGAAAATCTCCGCTTCCTTGCCACAGAGATCTCCCGGGACGTTTTCGTTACGCTTCTTCGGCAATACCGTCCTCTTTACCGGGCGCAGGACTTTCCGGAGATTGCCCGTTCTGTGAGTGACCGGACCTATCAGGAAGTTCTGGAGTACGGCAGGTCCCTGGGACTTCGTAACTTCATTCTCCAGTAGAAGGGAGGATGGGAACGTGAGGGAAGCTATCCTGGAAGTGGCACGACTCATGGTGATTGCGGCAAAAACGGCACCGAAGGCAGTGGGGAAAGATTTTGTGACTGTGACCATTCTTGAGGGGGAAGCAGTGCGGAAACTCGGGGAGGCCATGATCCGATACGGGGAGGAAAACGGGATCCGGGGATTTATCCGTGACGGGAAAAACGTCCTTGACTCCCAGGCAGTGGTGCTCGTGGGTCTGAAAGATGCTCAGCCTGCGGGGCTCAACTGTGGAGCGTGTGGCTTTGAACGGTGTGCGGACCTTGTTCCTGAGGAACAGAGGGAATTCAAGGGACCTCAGTGTGTCATGCGACTCCTGGACCTGGGGATTGCCCTCGGTTCGGCGGTGAAGGTAGCCTCCCTTTTAAATGTGGACAACCGCATCATGTACCGTATTGGTGTTGTGGCAAGACGGGAGGGGCTGGTGTCCGATGACGTGGTCATGGGCATTCCCCTTTCGGCGTGGGGAAAGAACATCTATTTTGACCGGAAAGAATAAGGGGTGGGGATATGCAATTTGGGTTACGCATCCAGGATATCATTGGCCTTGTCCTTGCCGTGCTCATTGTGGCCATCCTCATCAGTATTATTCTCATCATCCGAGAGAACGCCCGGGAACGAAGGCTCTGGCGGGAGGGAGAGTACGAGGAAGAGGAACCGGAAAAACCGCGCTTGCGGCGAACAGGAGCTTCCCGAAAAGAGGAAGAGCCCGAACGCGTTTTGAGGAGGCCACGCTTTGCTGTTCAGCGTGAAGCACAGAGAGAAGAGGAGGTGGCAGAAAGCGTTGAACCCCTGGAGTCTCAGGAGGCGGTTGAGACCGTCCCTTTGGAGGAAATTCGAAAGGAAGAACCAAAAGAAGAACCCAGACAGGTTGTGCTTGAGCGAGCGCTGCGAAAGCTCGAGGACCTGGGTCTAGATTTTGGAGCACTGAAGCCGGTCTTCAGTGAGGATGTCATTCACTTTTCGCCTCTTTTGTGGGAAGTCAAAGAAGAGGTGAAATCGGGCAGGGAACTCGGTGACATTGTGATCCACACCGTTTTTCGGAGTCTCCCTGGGTACTCTGCCGATGAAATCGTCGAGCGGTACCGCTCCGGGGACGTCTCAGTGGTCGAGAAGCTCGAGGCCCGGGTGAAGACCAGGGAAGGTCGAGATTACCTCATCGCCACAATGAACCTTGCCCATTTCCAGGTTCCGGAACTCGACCGCCAATTTCGCCAGGGGAATCTCCGGGAGGACGAGTACGAACTCCTTAAGGCGTTGAAGTTTGTGGACCGGGCGACCAAAAAGGACTTCGCCCGGATGGTCTATGCCCGGATCATGGACGAAGACTGAGACGTGAGGTACCCTGTTCCATCTCGGTTCTCCTTCCAGCGTCGGAGAGGGCGAAGGTGGTGCATTCTGGTCTTTGTCCTCTTGTGCGGTCTTTTCCTGCTCTTCCTCCTCCTTGGCCTCCTTTTTCCTCTTTCTGACGTGTTTCTCCCCCTGAGTGTGCTATAATTCAAGGGAAGCCCAAGAACGGAGGGGGTGTCACCTTGAAGAACTGGCTTGCCCTTATCGTCGCTTTTCTTGCTCTTGGCGTCTCGCTTTTTGTGATTGTCTTTTTGACCAGTGTCTCTCGGGACGTCCGGGGTATTGCCGGAAGGATGGTAGCAGTGGAAAAAGGTCTGGAGGAAGCTCGTACAGTTCCCCAGAGCGTGGTCGAGATGGGGCAGAGGATTGCCGACCTTGAGGGGCAGCTCAAAACGGTGAAAAACCTTGAAGAGGAAATCCGTACCCTTTCTGCTACCCTGGCCGAGAAAGGCCAAACTCTTGAGGACCTTTCCCGGGCAAGAAAAGCCATGGAATCTTCTCTAGCTCGTCTTGGGGAGGATCTGAATACGTGGGCCACAAAAATCACGGCTCTCGAAGAGACGATGAAGGAGCTGGAGGTTCTTAAGGAGTCCCTGAAGAATCTGGAGCAGAGTATTACCGCTCTGAGTATCGATGAGCGCTTCTCCGCACTTCTTGCATACTTCGAAGGGAAGGTTCGGGAACTCGAGCAGACAGTGGCAGACCTTTCGGGGAAACTGGAAACCTCCGTGGCACTCTCTCAGGAAGTGGAAGGGCTCAGGAGCACCCTTGAGGCGACTCAGAGTGATGTCCAGCGCCTCCAGGGGGAAATGCGTGAGCTCCTTGAGGAGAAGACCAGAGCGCTCCAAGATGTTGGGAAGGCGGTGGCCGCCCTTGAAGAGAAGGTCCTTGCTATGGAGCAGGGTATTGCTACCCTGAGTATCGATGAGCGCTTCTCCGCGCTTCTTCGGTACTTCGAGGGGAAAATTCAGGAAGTGCGGGATACCCTTTCTGCGCTTCAGCAAGAAGTGGCTGCCTGGAAAGAAAAGGCTGTTCCCCTTGAGGTTTTCGAGAAGGCTCTGCGGACCCTTGAGGAGAAACTCCAGTCTCTGGAGAAAGAGCTCACTGAGTATGAGAAAAGGACCGAGGAGAGCGTGGGGACCATCCGTGAGCTTCTTGGGGAAGTCCAGCTCGCCCAGAAGGACTACGGTAGGAGGCTTGAAGAAAGCCTCCTGACCTTCTCACAGAAAATCGCCGCTCTTGAAGAGGAACTCCAGGGTCTCTCGCAGTCGGTGGCATCTTTTGAGGGAAACTTCGAGAAGGTCCAGGTGACATTTCAGGAATTCTCCCAGAGACTCAGCAGTCTCCAGGAGAAACTCTTGGGTCTTGAGAGCGGTATGGATACCTGGAAAGAAACCACCCTGCAGTCTCTCCGAAAGGAAGTCGAGGCGTTAGCTGCTGCCGTACCTTCGCCTCAGGATCTCGAGGAGGTCCGTGCCGAGGTCGTCACGCTCCTTGAGGAGCGCGAGTTGCTCAGGGCACGTCTCCAGGAGCTTCGAGCAGAGCAGGCGAATATCGTTCAGGAACTGGAGGGGAAAGGGAAAGATATTCTTGCCTTAAAGGAGAAAATCGCCACGCTCTCGGAGAAAGAAGAGGTAGCAAACCTGAGGGCTCAGCTTGCAACGCTTTTGGGTGTCCAGGGTGACCTTGAGGATGCCCTCAGGAAGACCGAAGAGAACATGCGGGCCCTTGAGGCATCCTTGCGGGCGAAAGATGAAGAGGTTGCTGGAGCTCTTGAGAAGGTCTTTGCTCAGGTTCAGGAGCTTGCCCAGAGTCTGGAATCTTTTGGAAAACGTCTTGAGGAGGTTCACGCGCAGGGGCAAGCGCTTTCTCCGGTTCGGGAAATCCTTGCCGAGATTCAGAAGACCCTCGGGCTTTTTGAGGCTCGCCTTGCGGAAATCGAAAAGTTCAGTAAAGAGATGCTCAGAGAAGACCTAAGGACCAGGGTCCAGACCATAGAGGGTGAAATTGCGACCTTGCGGGGAGAGCTGGGAAAGGTTGCCGAAGAGTCACGAGCCTCCATTCCAGAGTTGCAGACCATTCGAAGGCTTCTCGAAAACCTTGAGAAGGACAAAGCCTCTCTTGAGGAACGCATCAAAGAACTCTACAGCCTCCTTGAGAGTGGCAAGAAGCGTGAGGAAGTCGAGAAAGACATCGAGTCGTTGATCAAGGAGAAGGAAGCTCTGCAGGAAGACATCAAGCGTTTTGCCCAGGAGCGGATGGACCTTGAGGGAGAGCTTGGTCGCAAAAAGGAAGAGCTTGCCCGTATTGACCGGGAACTTGAGGTTTTGCGGACTCAAAAGGGTTCGGCAGAACGTATCCAGGAGCTTGAGAAAGAGCGAAAGAGAGCCGAGGAGGAAATCGGCAGGCTCCAGCAGGAGCTCAAGGACAAAGAAGACCAGATTGAGGTTCTGCAGCGGAGGAATGAGGAGCTGTCTGCTCAGCTTGAGGAGGCAAAAAAGTTCACCTCTTACGTCATCCTGCCCTGGGACAGTCTCTGGAAGATTGCTCGCCGGTATTACCGGGATGGTCGGAAATGGACAATCATCTGGGAAGCCAACCGGGAAAAGATTCCCGATCCTGAGAAACTCCAGCCCTATGTTGAGATTCGCATTCCTCGTGTTCCTGAGAATTCCTGAGGAAAGGGGCGAGCCAAAGGGGGAATGTCTATGGACCTTTCTGAAGTCATTGCCACGCGCAGGAGCATTCGAAAGTTTCGAGCAGAAGATGTTGCCGACGAAGACGTGAAAGAGATTCTCGAGGCTGCCCGTCTTGCGCCCTCGGCTAACAATCTACAACCGTGGAAGTTCATCGTGGTGCGGAATGAAAAAAAGCGCCGCCTCATTGCGCAGGCCTGCTTTGGGCAGGAGTTCATTGGAGAGGCCCCAGTGGTGATTGTGGCCTGCGCCACGGGAAGAGGGGGGTGCATTGGGGGGTATATGGAGAGCTGGCCCGTTGACGTGGCCATTGCGATGACGCATCTTGTGCTTGCAGCCTGGGCAAAAGGGCTGGGTACCTGCTGGATTGGGGCCTTTGACGAGGACCGCATTAAGGAGATTTGCCAGATTCCTCCCGAGATTCGGGTCGTTGCCGTGACCCCTCTGGGATATCCGGTGAAAATTCCCCAGGCGACGACTCGCCGACCCCTCGAGAAGATTTACTGTGAGGACGTCTTTGTCGAGTGACGGTGATGGATTTTGGGCGTGCTGCATCTTGAGATTGACGACATTGTGACCCTGAAGAAGGCCCATCCCTGTGGAAGCCAGAAGTGGCGCATTGTGCGTCTTGGGGTGGATATTGGCATAAAGTGCCTGGGTTGTGGGCGCTTTGTGATGATTCCCCGGAGAAAACTCGAAGGGAAAATCCGAGAGATTTACCGCCAGGGCCGCTGTCTCAAGCCGAAAGAGTGTATCATTGAGGTGTGAGATGGGGCTTCAGGTTGGGATTGTGGGGCTACCGAATTCGGGAAAGACGACGCTCTTCAACCTCCTCACGGGGGGTCATGCAGAGGTTGCAGGACACCCCTTTTCCACCGTTTCCCCCAACCGGGGTGTGGTGGCGGTCCCTGACAGGCGGCTCGAGGTGCTGGCCCGTCTTCTCCATCCGCCCCAAGTCGTTCCGGCGACCATAGAATTCGTTGACGTGGCAGGGCTTGTGGAGGGAGCAAGTAAAGGAGAGGGACTGGGAAACCGGTTCCTCAGCCATATACGGGCAGTGGATGCTGTGGTCGAGGTGCTCCGTTTCTTTCAGGACAGAAGCGTTCCCCACGTCGCGGGGGATATCGACCCGCTTCGAGACCGGGATATTGTGGATACGGAACTCCTTCTTGCGGACCTCGAGGTTGTGGAACGACGCCTTGAGAAACTCCGGGAGCTTTTACGGAAGACGAAGGACGAGTACCTGAGGGAAGAGAAAGAAGTTCTGGAACAGTGCTTTGCGGCGCTTTCTCAGGGTATTCCCGTGCGAGCGGTGGATTTCCCGCCCAGTGCGCGGGAAATCTTAAAACCCTATCAGCTGATCACAGCCAAGCCCCTGCTTTACGTGGCCAACCTCGATGAAGAGGAGTCCTCTCGTCGCCTCTTTGAAGAGGTACGAAAACGCTTCGAAGAGGAAGGGCTTCCACTCCTTCCGGTCTGGGCCAAACTTGAGGCAGAGCTTTCCGAGCTTGAAGAAGAAGAGCAGAAAGCCTTTTTTGCAGCATTTGGCATTCCCGGTCTGGGGTTTGTCCGTCTTGTGGAGGAAGCGTACCGGCTGCTTGATCTCATCACCTTTTACACGTATGGTGAGAAAGAACTCCGGGCACGGGAGCTCCCTCGGGGTACCAAGGCTCCCCAGGCTGCCGGAAAGGTCCACACGGACATGGAACGGGGATTCATTAGGGCCGAGGTCGTTCATTTTGAGGACCTCGTGGCCTGTGGGTCCTTCGAGCGGGCCCGTCAGGAAGGGCGTATCCGCCTGGAAGGGAGAGAGTACGAGATTCAGGATGGGGATATCGTGTATTTCCGGTTCACCTCCCCTCGCTGAGGCGGAATTCTCGGGCCATCCGTTCCTGGGTTTGCCACTGTCCTCTGAGCTTCCCCTCCTGGGCGAGTTTCCCCAGGAATTGCCTCATCCATCGAGGAATAGGGGTACCGGTTCTCTCTCCCCAGGGAGTTCCGGGAAGGGGCAAAAAGGTGTGGGCGTGAACAATGGCCCCAAGACGAACGAGCTTCTCAATGAACCCTGCGGTGGTGCGAAGGTCTTCCTCGGTCTCTTCGGGGCATCCGAAAATGAAATCCACGTACACCTGAAATCCCAGGCGGATGCTCGTCTCGCAAGCTGAGAAAACGTCTTCAGGGGTGTGCCCCCGACCCATGAGGCTCAGGAGCCTCTGGCTTCCTGACTGTGCTCCGACGACAATGCTCCGGTTGTCTGCGTACTGGCGGACAAGGTGGAGAATCTCCTCCGAGACGAACTCTGGACGGACTTCGGATGGGAAGGAACCGAAGAATATCCTCCCCCTCCGACCGAGGAGTTTGCGAAGGCTCCCGAGAAGGCTTTCCAGAGCTTCGATATTCGGCCTTTGCCCATCCGGGGACCCATAGGCGAAGGCGTTGGGGGTCACGAAGCGAAGGTCGATGCTCTCGCGGTGGCGCATCATGCCGCGGACATGCTCGAGAATGGACTCAAGGCTTCGGTGCCGCATGGCTCGCCCAAAAATCGCAGGGGTCTGACAGAAGGCGCACCCGAACGGACATCCCCGGCTGATCTCGATTGGTCCCAGGAAGCCCAAGTGGTACGGGAACGAGGGAAAACGGTCAAGGTGTGCCTTCTCACCCTTGATGGTCTGGGGTGAGGAAGGGAGGGTGCCCTCAAGGAACGCCTGGACAATGGTGAGGAAGGTTCCTTCTCCTTCCCCCTGCACGAGGAAGGTACTCCAGGGAGCAAAATCCTGAGGGAGAGCCGTTGCGTGGGGACCACCGCAGCAGGTGAAGGCGTTAGGATGGCGAAGGAAATCCCGCAAAAGACGCTGACGACGTTCCTTTTCAGGCGTCATGCTGGAGAGGACAAGGAGAGACACTCCGGACTGGTGTACAAAAGCGGAGAGCACTTCTTCCTCGGTGGTGCACAGCACCACGCGGGTTCTCTCCCAAAGAGAAGAAGAAGACAGCGCTCCCAGAAGGGCGTTCATGCTCAACCTGTTTTTGGGGCTGTAGAGGAAAAGCAGCGTTTTCTCTACCATACGCCCTTTATTGTAAATCCCGGGAAGCAAAAAGCAAAGGCTTTTCGAAGTTATGATACAATGGGGCAGAATCGGAGAAGCAAAGGGGGACAGGGCATTCGTGGAAAGAAAGAGCGAGAGAGAACTCCGGCGACCCTTTGAGGAATCTCTTCGTCTCCATGCCTTTTACCGGGGGAAAATCGAAACGCATCTGAAGTGTCCGGTGAGGGGTTACGAGGACTTTGCCCTCTGGTATACTCCGGGAGTGGCCGAGGTCTGCCGTCACATTGAACAGGACCCCGGTCTCTCCTTTACTTATACGAGCCGCTGGAACACTGTGGCTGTGGTTTCCGACGGTTCACGGGTACTCGGTCTTGGAAATATCGGCCCTGAGGCTGCTCTGCCTGTCATGGAGGGGAAGGCTCTGCTTTTCCGTTACCTCGGAGGTGTGGATGCCGTTCCTCTGTGTCTGCGAGTTTCAAGTCCTGATGCGCTGGTTGAAGCGGTGAAGACGCTTGAGCCAAGTTTTGGCGGGGTGAATCTTGAGGACATTGCTCAGCCTGCGTGCTTTTCCATTCTTGAGAGACTTCAGGAAGAGCTGGAGATCCCGGTGTGGCATGATGACCAGCAGGGCACAGCCCTGGTGGTGCTTGCGGGGCTTTTGGGGGCCCTGGATGTTGTGGGGAAGAAAAGGGAGGATATCCGGGTTGCTCTTATTGGAGCAGGAGCATCAAATCTCCGCATTGCTTCGTTGCTCATGAAGGCAGGGGTACGGGGGGAGAACATCGTCCTCTGTGACACAAAGGGTATCCTCCACCGAGATCGGGAGGATCTCGCAAGGAGCAACCCCTGGAAGTGGCAGTTCTGTCTTGTGACCAACGGGGAGAACCTCAAAGGAGGGAAAAAGGAGGCCATTGAAGGCCGGGATGTGCTCATTGCGCTTTCAAGTCCTGGTCCCGGGGTCATTGAACCTGAGTGGGTTTCCCGGATGAACAGAGATCCGGTAGTTTTTGCTTGTGCGAATCCCGTGCCGGAGATCTGGC
Source organism: Candidatus Caldatribacterium sp. SIUC1 (assembly GCF_051549785.1). Classification (GTDB taxonomy): domain Bacteria; phylum Atribacterota; class Atribacteria; order Atribacterales; family Caldatribacteriaceae; genus Caldatribacterium. Next base: position 1,270,732 of record NZ_CP189974.1, read on the forward strand.
CCTGGGAAGCCAAGGAATACGGAGCAAGGATTGTGGCTACCGGACGGTCGGATTTCCCAAATCAAATCAACAACTCCCTTGGTTTTCCGGGTCTTTTTCGGGGTGTTCTGAGCGTCCAGGCTCGAAAGATTACTGACGAGATGTGTCTTGCTGCCGCTTTTGCGCTGTACCATTTTGCGAAGAGGCGAGGTCTCCACGAGGAGTACATCATTCCGACCATGGACGATTGGGAGGTTTACGTGGAAGAGGCTAAGGCTGTGGCTTCTGTTGCGGTGGAGCAGGGTCTTGCCCGAAGGCCACGCCGTCCCGAAGAGGTGGAAGAGGAAGCCCGGAGTCTCATTCTCCGGGCCCGGAGGATGGTGGCCGAGGGGGTTCGAAACGGGACCATTCCTCTCCCCCCTGAAGGTGAGAGTGCGTGAAGGACATCTGGGTTTGCGACGTCGTTGAGGAAGTGAAGAACGCCCTTTTGGAGATCAATATAAGAAGCGATGCCGCGCTCCGCCAGAAAATGCTCGACGCCCTGGTCGCTGAGGAGAGTGAAGCGGGGAGGGAGATGCTGACCCAGATTCTCGAGAACTACGTGGTGGCCGAGGAACGAAGGCTTCCTCTCTGTCAGGACACGGGAATGGTTATGGCCGAAGTCCGGGTGGGAAGCGAGGTTTGTCTTCGTGGGGGGAGCCTGCGGCAGGCCCTTGACGAGGCCATCCGGCTGGCTTACCGGGAGGGGTATTTCCGAAAATCCATTATTGCCGATCCCTTCTTCGGGAAAAACACCCAGGATAATACTCCGGGAGTGTATTTCTTCGAATGGGTGGAGGGGGATTGCCTCGAAATCGACCTCCTGGTAAAGGGAGGGGGATGCGACAACATCACTACTTTAGGGATGCTTGAGCCGGGGAGTACCCCTGATGATGTGGAACGATTCATCCTGCGGGAACTTGACAGAAAGGCCGCCCTGGCCTGCCCACCGCTTGTGGTGGGTGTGGGTATTGGTGGGAATGGGGCTTACGCCCTCTTTTTGGCCTCCCGGGCTCTGAGTCGTCCTCTGGGTTCTTCGCATCCAGACCCCCGATATCGGGAATTGGAGAGGAAGTGGTGTGAGGATATCAATCGCCTGGGCATCGGTCCCCAAGGGGTGGGAGGAAGAGTAACCTGTCTTGAGGTTCGCATTGAGACGTATCCCTGCCATATTGCCAGCTTCCCCGTGGGACTGGTGTGCAGCTGTCACGTTTTCCGCAGGAAAACCCTGAGATGGTGAGAACCATGGCGGGGCGAGAATTCATCCTGAAAACTCCCCTGGGTGTTGAGGACATTCTGGCACTTCGTGTTGGCGATCGGGTTTTCTTAAGCGGAGAACTCTACGTTGCCCGGGATGCAACTCACCGGAGGATGCTCAGCGAGGTTACTCAGGGTAAGGAGCTCCCCTTTCCCGTTCATGGAGCCGTTCTCTACTATGCCGGACCCACACCACCACCGCCCCATGAGCCTGTGGGGTCCATCGGGCCAACGACGAGCCGACGGATGGACCCCTATCTTGCGTTCTTCCTCGAGCGGGGTTTGCGGGCTACTATCGGGAAAGGTGAACGGGGAGAAGAGGTGAAACAGCTCCTTGAAAAATACAAGGCGGTGTACTTCATCGCCTGTGGTGGCGCCGGGGCCTATCTTTCGACCTTTGTGGTGTCCCAGGAGGTTCTGGCCTACGAGGACCTGGGTGCTCAGGCGCTGTTTCGCCTTTTGGTAAAGGACTTCCCCCTCATGGTGGCCTATGATGCCTTTGGCGGTGACCTCTTTGAGGAGGGGAAAATCCGGTACCGGAGGATTCTCCTGTATCACCGGGAAAATTCGGATAAGGGGGAGTGAGTATGTTCTGGGAAATCCTTTTTCTCATCCTCTTTCTCAGCGTGTACTTTCCAGCGCTTCAGCAGAAAATTCTCGAACAGCGACGGATCATCATGATCCGGGAATTCGAGAGAAAACGTCGCTCACGGGTCATCGTGCTCATCCACCGTCAGGAATCGGTGAGTTTCCTGGGTCTTCCCATTGCCCGCTATATCAGCATTGAGGACTCAGAGCGGGTGCTTCGGGCCATCCGCATGACGCCCCCCGATATGCCCATTGACCTTATCCTTCACACCCCTGGAGGGCTGGTGCTCGCTGCTGAGCAGATTGCCTGGGCCATCAAACGGCATCCTGCAAAGGTCACGGTTTTTGTTCCCCACTACGCCATGTCCGGAGGAACGCTTATTGCCCTTGCGGCAGACGAAATCGTCATGGATCCCAACGCCGTTCTGGGCCCTGTGGATCCCCAAATCACCACTGCCCGTGGACAGTATCCCGCAGCGTCAATCCTTCGGGCGCTTGAAGAACCCAACCCGAATCGGGATGACGAGACGCTTATTCTCGGCGATATCGCCCGAAAAGCCATCCGTCAGGTGTACCAAGTGGTCTTCGACCTCGTGCGGGACAAGATGCCCGAGGAGAGAGCAAGAGAACTTGCCCAGGTGCTTTCTGAGGGAAGGTGGACTCACGATTTCCCCATCACTCCTGAGATAGCAAGGAATCTGGGCCTTCCGGTGCAGGAGGGCCTTCCGGAGGAAATCTACGAGCTCATGGAGCTTTACCCGCAGCCGCCCCAGCAACGCCCCACGGTTGAATACGTTCCTCTACCTTACCGACCGTACCGTCGACCGGCGGCCAAGGAGTGAAAGGAGTGCATCTATGGGGAAGAAGCTCGTCATTACGGAGAAACCCAGCGTGGCACGGGATATCGCCAGGGCGCTGGGGAAGTTCACGGACCACAGGGAATATCTTGAAAATGCGGAGTACATCATCACCTGGGCGGTGGGACACCTCGTCGGTCTTGCCGAGCCCGAAGACTACGACGACCGTTTCAGAAAATGGGACCTTGAGCTTTTGCCCATTATCCCGGAAGTTTTTAAGCTGAAGCCTCTTGAGAAAACGGAAAAGCGCCTTGAAGTTATCAAAATGCTCTCCGAAAGAGAGGACACCGATGCGCTGGTGAATGCCTGTGATGCGGGACGGGAGGGGGAGCTGATTTTCCGCTATATTTACGAGTTCCTCGGCCTGAAAAAGCCGGTGTTTCGTCTCTGGCTCTCCTCGATGACGAAAGAGGCAATTCAAGAAGCCTTTGCCCGGCTCAGGCCGGCTTCGGAATACGAGCTCCTCGCTCAGGCAGCCAAGTGCCGCTCTGAAGGAGATTGGCTCGTGGGCATCAACGGAAGCCGGGCTTTCACAAGCCGTTACAAGATTCTCCTTTCCGTTGGAAGGGTCCAGACCCCGACTCTGGCCATCCTGGTCCACCGGGAGCGGGAGATTCAAAACTTCCGTCCCACCCCCTACTTTGAGGTTTTTGCCCGTTTCCGGTATGGGGACCTCACGTATGTGGGGAAGTGGCGGGGAGGCGAGGACGACCGTCTTTTCGACAAAGACGAGGCAGAAAAGGTTGTGGCTGGGGTTTTGGGGAAGCGGGGGAAGGTCGAAGAGTTCTCCGAGCACAAAACCCAGGAAGCCCATCCCCTGCTGTACGATCTCACTGAACTCCAGCGGGATGCTAACAAGCTCTTCGGGTATTCGGCACAGAGAACCCTTGATATTGCCCAGAGGCTCTATGAGCACTACAAGCTCATCACGTATCCCCGGACGGACTCCCGTTACCTCTCCGAAGACCTTCTGGGCCAGGTGGAAAGAAGCGTTGCCATGCTCACTCGGTGTGGGTTTGCCGAGTTTGCCAGAGATCTTCCGCTCCGTGAGGCCCTCAGGGACCGGCGTGTTTTTGACCGAAGCAAGGTCACGGATCACCACGCTATCATCCCCACGGGAGAGGAAATCCGCTGGGAAGCGCTGAAGGAAGGAGAGCGAAAGGTTCTGGATCTCATCGTGCGCCGTTTCCTGGCGGTTTTCCATCCCCCGGCGGTCTGGATGCACCGGACGATCAGGACCAGGGTGGAGGGGGAAACCTTCCTGAGCAAGGCCAGGGTTCTCGCCGAGCCGGGGTGGCGAGTGCTCTATCCCAGGGAAGAGGAGGAGTTTCTCCCTGTTGTCCCTCGGGGAGAAGAGGTGGATGTTGTGGAGGCCTGGAATGAAGAAAAGGAGACTAAAGCTCCTCCAAGGTACACCGAGGCCGCGCTTCTTGCAGCCATGGAAGGGGCTGGGCGTTTTGTTGAGGACGAGGAACTTCGGGAAATACTGAAGGAAAGCGGCATTGGAACGCCGGCGACCCGGGCGGCCATTATCGAACGTCTCATCGAAGTCGGGTATGTGGAGCGAGAGGGAAAGACCCTCATTCCCACTCCCAAGGGCATGGAGCTTGTGAGCCTTGTAGAGAGCATTCCCATCCCGGAACTCGCCTCACCTCAGCTTACAGGTGAGTGGGAGAAGAAACTCAATCTCATCCAGAAAGGGCAGTTTACCCGGGAGCTCTTCATGGAGGGTATCAAGAGTTTGACCTGGGAAATTGTCGCCAAGGTCAAAGCCCAGAATCTGGAAGACGTTCGGGAAGCAAAAAGCCGCATGGTGGCCTCAAGGTACCCTCTGGGTCCCTGCCCGCTCTGCGGTGCCCCGGTGTACGAAAGTAAAGTCGCTTTCAGCTGTTCCCGATGGAAAGAAGGCTGTCCTTTCACGGTGTGGAAGACCATTTCGGGGAAGAAAATCTCCCGCCAGCAGGTCCAGAAACTCCTGGCAAGCGGCCGAACGGACAGACTTTCGGGTTTCCGTTCCCGAAAGGGGAAAAGGTTCTCCGCAGTGCTTGTTCTTTCCGAAGACGGCAAGGTGGCATTTGCGTTTCCTCATGTGCCCTCTAAGGTACGAGCTGAAAGAGAAGATGGCGAGGATAAGGGAGATTGAGTATAATTAGCGTGGATATGGACGGGCAAAAAGACCAGACCGAAGTGAGAGAGTACTTTCGTATTCACGGTCTTCAGCCTCTTAGGGGGAGTGTAACCGTCGGGGGTTCGAAGAACGCAGCACTGCCTATCCTTGCTGCAACGCTTTTGAGCAGCACTCCCTCCGTTATTCACAATGTCCCGGATCTCCTTGACGTTCGCACCATGGTGATGGTCCTCGAAAGCCTTGGAGCCGGCGTTGAGCGCATCGGGAAACATTCCTACCGCATTTTCCCCGTCACCATTTCCCGCTTTGAGCCTCCTTACGAGCTCATCCGGAAAATGCGGGCGTCGTTTCTCGTCACCGGGCCCCTGATCTCCCGACTGGGTAAGGCGCAGGTTCCGCTCCCCGGGGGATGCGCCATTGGGTCTCGTCCCATCGACCTGCACCTTAAGGGGTTCGCCCACCTTGGAGTGGACGTTTCCATGCGTTCCGGGTACATCGAGGCGTGGGCCCAGAAGCTCCATGGGGGCGAGGTGTACTTTGATTTTCCAAGTGTCGGAGCCACAGAGAACGTGATGATGCTTGCGGCAACCATTGAGGACGAGACAATCATCGCCAATGCCGCCCGGGAACCCGAGGTGGTAGACCTTGCCCGCTTTCTCACGTTGATGGGGGCCTCCATTGAGGGAGCGGGAACAGACACCATTGTTGTCCGGGGAAAGAAGGACCTTCAGGGGTGCGAATACACCATCATGAACGACCGTATTGAGGCCGGAACGTTCTGTGTCGCCGCTGCTATCACCCGGGGAGACGTTACGGTGCACGGCGTGGAAACCTCCCTTCTCAGGTCTGTTCTCACGAAGCTTGAGGAAGTCGGTGCACAGGTTGAGAAGGTCGGTGAAGACGCTGTTCGGGTGGTGATGTTTGAACGTCCCAGACCCACGAATATCAAGACCATGCCCTATCCGGGTTTTCCGACGGACATGCAGGCGCAGTTCATGTCGCTTTTGTGTCTTGCTGATGGGGTGAGCGTCATCACTGAGACGGTTTTTGAGAGCCGCTTTGCCCATGTTGGGGAACTAGAACGCATGGGAGCAAAGGTTCAGGTGGAGGGACGGAGCGCAGTGGTGGTGGGAGTGGAGAAGCTTACCGGTGCCCGGGTGACGGCCACGGACCTTCGGGCAGGAGCGGCCCTTGTTCTTGCAGGTCTTGCTGCAGAAGGCGTGACCGAAGTCAACGGGATTCACCATATTGACCGGGGCTATGAGGACCTCGAGGTGAAGCTCCAATCCCTGGGAGCGTTTATCGAACGAGTGCGAGGGTGAACGGGAGGAATCCTGTATGTGGAATAAACGATTGGGGATTGACCTTGGCACGGCAACGACGCTCATTTACCTCCATGGACGGGGGATTGTGCTCAACGAACCTTCGGTTGTGGCCATTGCCAAAGACTCCAATCAGATTCTCGCGGTGGGAAAAGAAGCCTGGGAGATGATTGGGAAGACCCCGGAACACATTGTGGCCCACCGTCCCCTACGCGATGGAGTGATCAGCGATTACGAGATCACCCGGAAGATGCTGGCCTACTTCATCCAGCGGGTATGCGGGCGAAGTCTTTTCAAGCCTGATGTCGTGGTCTGCGTTCCCTCAGGAGGTACCGAGGTTGAAAAGCGAGCAGTGCTCGATGCAGCGTACCACGCGGGAGCCCGTAAGGCGTACCTCATTGAGGAGCCTATGGCAGCGGCTCTGGGGGCTGGCCTCGACATCACGGGCCCTTCAGGGAATATGGTGATTGATATTGGAGGAGGGACCACGGATGTTGCTGTACTCTCCCTGGGGGGGATTGTGGTCAGCCAGTCCGTGCGGGTGGCAGGGGATAAGATGGACGAGGCCATTATCCGTCACCTCAGGAAAAAGTTCAATCTCCTTATCGGTGAGAAAACTGCGGAGATGATTAAGATTGAGATCGGGTGGGCTGTGCCCCCTCCGGAGGATAAGGTAGTCCGCGTCAAGGGGCGGGACCTTGTCTCGGGACTTCCCAAAGAGATTCTCCTCAGCGCTTCAGAGGTCTACAAATGCCTCACCGAACCCCTCTCATACATTGTCGAGGCAGCACGGATGGTACTCGAGCATACACCTCCTGAGCTTGCTGCCGATATTGGAGAAAAGGGTATCTGCCTCACCGGGGGAGGATCGCTCCTTCGGGGCATTGATGAGATGCTGGCCAAGGCTCTGGGAACTCCTGTGTACGTTGCCGAGGATCCGGTGTCCTGTGTTGCTCTCGGGGCAGGAAAGGTTCTCGATTACCTGAAGTTTCTCCGAAACGGCTTTCTCTATACCAAGGGGAGGAATGCATAGCTTTTGTGGTGGCGTAGAGTCCTCCTGATTTTCTGGGTTCTGGGCCTTGTCCTCTGTGCTCTTCCGGTCTGGGGTGGGGAGATTTCCATTTTCCCCTTTTCGGCGATCCGTAAAGGTATGAAGGCCACCGGGAAGACGGTTCTGTACGGAACAGAGGTGCAGGAGTTTTCTCTCGAGGTCATCGATGTTGTGCAGGCGAAGGACATCACAGACAGCTACTTTGTTGTCCTCGTCACCGACGAGAAAATTCGCAGCCTGGGGGGTATCCTCGCCGGGATGAGCGGAAGCCCGGTATATATCCGGGGGAAGATTGCAGGAGCGCTCTCTCACAGCTTCGAGACACAGGATCACCTCGTGGGTGTCGTTACGCCCATTGAGGCCATGCTCAAAATATGGAAAGAGGAGGAAGTACTTGCTCCCCTTGGGAAAGAGACATCGGTGGTGTTCTGTTTTGGAATGGGCGATAGGGCGTGGTCTCGCCTGAGGGAGCGCCTTGGGGAAACGTACGCTTTGAGGAAGGTGCTCGCTTTTCCACGTCTTTTCCCGGGGAGGTCCGAGAAGCAGGCGGCTCCTCTTGAGCCCGGGAGCGCCATAGGGGTGCAGCTCGTGACTGGGGATGCAGAGATTGTGAGTATTGGGACTCTGACTTTGCGGGATGGGGATCGGTTCCTGGCGCTCGGACATCCCTTTCTCCACCGGGGGAAGGCGCAGTATTTTCTCTCCTCGGTGTACGTGAATTTCAGTCTGAAGGGAGATGAGTTCCCCTTCAAGGTGGGAACGCCCATCGAAATTGTGGGTGTGGTAGAGGAGGATCGTAGCGTCGGCATAGCAGGGCGGTTTGGGGTTTTCCCGAAGACAACGGAAGTTACCATAGGGGTAAAGGAGGGGACAAGGAGGCGGGATTTTCACTTCTCGGCGGTTCAGGAAGAGGACATTCTCGTGGATTTCCTCCCCGAGCTTCTCCTTGACGCCATTGATCGGACCATCGACCGCCAGTCTCCAGGAAGTGTTGATCTGAAGTTCCGGATAACGGGAGAAAATCTCAACCTTGAAGATGAATTTTTCTGGGTCAGTGAACCGGATGTCGCGACTTTTGCCTCGAACACGTTTCGCCGGGTACTCGAGGCATTCCTGAAGAATCCCTATCAGCCGGTGAACGTAGCAGAAATCGCTCTTGAGGTCGAGGTATTTCCTGAAGTCCAGCGAGGATGGATTCTCTCTTGCGATTTCCCTCGGATTGTGAAGCGGGGTGAAGTTGCCGCAGGAAAGGCTACGGTGTTCCTGTATCGCCAGGGCATACGGGATGTTTCCCTCCAGGTGACTGTGCCTTCTGACTTTGCCCCGGGTGAGGCGGAGATCGTAGTTCGGGGGAGAGGAAGGAGTAGCGGGGAGTCCCAGGAGGGGACGTTTACCGTGGATTTTCAGGAGTACCTCAATCAGAGGCTTGACGAGCTTCGGAGTGACGGTGTGGACCTTGAGATTCTCGCCAAAGGTAGCATTCCCCAAAAGACCACCTATACCAGGACCCATGTGTTTCTTCCATTTGTGCTTGAAGGAGATGCTTCGAGCAAGGTATGGGTAAACTGAGGAAAAAGATTTTCTGGGGCAGTGTGGTAGTGCTTTTTTCCGCCTTTCTCCTCTGGGAAGGAGGAAGGTATGGCCTTCGGCAGGCCCTTCGGGAACTCGAAGAAACCCATCGCATCGTTGTTCGTGTCGAGAACACTGTTCCTCTTTTTCTGGGGTTTGCCCTTCGGGGAGTTCGGGTCTCAGGTGAGGGGTTCGCTTTCCAGGCTCCGGAGGTTTCGGTCCGTTTGAGCTGGAGCCGGGGGATTTCTGCCGTTATTGAGGACGGTGAATTCGCTTTTTCTTCGGGTTTACCATGGTCTGCCCTGGAGTCCCTTCCCCCTCTTTTTGTTGAGGTTCGCAAGGCTCGCCTTAGCGGGCAGAGTCTTCCTCCCTGGGATGGATGGCTGGAGAAAAATGGTACCGTGTTCCGTTTCGGGATTGCCGCGGGTGACCTTGAGGTGAGGGGAACCGTGGAGGGAGAAAGGGTGGTTTTTGAGGGGAAGTACCGTACTCTGCCCTTTTGGGGGTCTTTTGTTCCTGCGGAGGGTCGTTTCAAAGGGGAACTTGGCGAAGGTTCCCGAAGGCTTCACCTTGAAGGTAGGCTCTTTCGAGGGGCTTGGGGGTGGGAACTGTCTCCCCTGCAAGTGGACCAAGGAGGACTTCTCTTTTCCGGCCGGCTCTTCCGGGGGGATGACGGACGTTTTACGCTCTCGGGGAAAGTGCGTGTTCTGGAGGAGGATATCGACGTTTCCTTTCAGGGGAGGAATACCCAGACTTCTTTTGAAGGGAACTTCGAGGGGAGAAGCGCAACCTCTACGCTTTCGGGTCGTTTCCGCGCCGATCTCTGGAACTCTTCCTTCGTTCTCGAGTTTGCTCCCCAGTCGGTGTGGCGGGGTATTCGTCTTTCGGGCCGTCTCGAAGGTTCGGTAGATGATGGTCTCCGTCTCAATTTCTGCGACCTCTTTGTGTCCCCTGAAGAGGGTTGTACCCTCTTTCCCGTGCGGGGAAGCGGCAGAATCCAGGGACAGGTGGCAAAGAGGGGGGAGCTGTGGCAAGGGGAGATTGCATTTTCGAGTTCCGAGATCTTCGTCGATCGTCTGAGGCTTCAAGAGGTGTCCGCACAGATTGCTCTGGATAAGGGACGGGTAACGTTTTCGGGAGCCGGGCACATGCTGGGGGGGAATCTTGAGCTTTCCGGAAGCTATGAGTCGGGGGTGATTCGGGCCTCGGGAAGGGTGCAGGGGATCACCCTTGAGGGCATTCTGGGACGGAGTGACGCTCCCCTTTCCGGAACCTTCTCGGGGAACCTTTTCTGTGCGGGGAAAGCGGGGGATTTTCGTCTTGTTCTCCGGCTCACCGATGGGTCTCTATCCTGGCAGGGCGTGGACCTCGGCAACATTGCGGGGGGGGAGGTTCTGCTTGAGGGGGAACGCGTAGAGGTCCGGAACCTCCTTGTAACCCGGGGTAACGGGAAACTCTCTGGCAATGTGACGAGGGACGCTTCAGGCATTCGGGGGAAGGGGGAGTTTGAAGGGTATCCCCTTGAGGTTTCCTGGAAAGGGAAAATGATTGGGTTCACCCTCTGGGGTTCCGTGACCCTGGAGTGGGGGAAGGAACACTATCTTGGGCTTCGTCTTTCGTCGCCCTCGTGGTTTTTCGGAAGTCTTCAGGGTCGAGATCTTTCCCTCTCTGGCACCGTCAGGGAGAAAGAAATCACCCTGAACTGCCTGGCTCTACAGTGGGACGGAGGGTATTTCAATGCCCGGGGGAGAATGGTGCTTGACCAGGAAGTGGACCTTTCTGGAGAAATCGAAAACCTTCGTCTTCCGGACAACGATTTTCGGCTCAGCGGGATGATTCATAGGGCCCGTTTTGCTGCTTCTGGACCGTGGGAGAGGGTTTCCTGGAAGTTTGAAGGTGAAGGGTCGTCCCTCCGAATCCTGAATGAGCCCCTGGGGGAGCGCATTGTGCTGAAGTTCTCCGGAGTTCTTCCCCTTTCTTCGTTCCTTGGAGGGGAGGTTGCTCCTGCCGACATCCTGAACCCAGAGACGCTCAGCGAAGGGGCTATTATGGTGGAGAGGGCGAATCTTGCCCTTCTTGGGGGGAGCTTCCTTGCAAAGGCCATGGAGCCTGTGGATTTTTCTTTTGTGCTTGACCCTGGGAATCGCCTGTGGCATTTCCGTTCCGGTGAGGTTGTGTTCTCCTTCCCTCCTTACGGAAATTTTCGAGGAAAGGTAGCAGGGGTGTACGATGGTAGGTGTTTTGTGGTTGAGACGCTTGAGTTTTCCGGTTCCCAGGGTATACGTCTTTCCGGAAAGGGAACCGTGGACACCCTGGCAAAGACGTTGGACCTTCAGTGTTCCTTTGGAGGGGAACTTTCTTTCCCCTTTGAGGAGTTTGCGGTTGAGCTTGGAGGATCGGGAATGCTACACCTTTTTGGGGATTACGCATCGCCTGTTGCGGAGGGCTCGGTGACGCTTCAGCGGTTTCGGGTCCTTGCTGGTGGGAGAGAATACCTTTCCTTGCAAGGTCTTCAGGGGGATCTCGCAGGGGGGAAGTGGCGGTTTTCCGGGGGGAAGGGAACGTTCCTCGGGGGAGAGCTTGTGGTGAAGGGTGAGGTTTCCCGAGAGGGTCTCATCCTTCATGGAACGGTTCAGGGGGATGGGGCTTTCCCTGGGCTTGAAGGGATATTCCAGGGGCGATGGAGTGGTGAACTCATGGTAACGGGGAAGGAGGGGCAGTACACCCTTGAGGGGGATCTCGTGGTGCGGGAAGCCGTCCTGGATACGCGGGGAGGGAAGACCGGCGGGTCTTCGTACCTTGATTCCTTGTCTCAGGTGGTGACGAAAATTCCTTTTCCTTTGAAACTTCGCCTCTCCTTTCAGGATACTCTCACGGTAAAGACGGATTTCCTGCAGCTTACGCTCTCCGGGAGCGTGCTGATTCGTCGGGAAGGTGAAGGCCTGGTGCTCTCCGGACGCCTGGATGTCCTTCAGGGGATATATGACCTTATTGCCTGCAACATCCCTCTTGAGGGGTACATCGTGTTCACGGAACTTGACGGATGTACTCCAAGGCTTTGCCTCGAAGGCCGAAAGAGCCTTAGAGGGTATGACCTCAGCGTGCGTATTACCGGACCGCTTGATGGCTACGCAGTGGCCTTCTCTTCCGAGCCTCCCCTCTCACAGGAGGAAATCCTGTCCCTGCTGTTTCTGGGTGACAAGGATGCCTATGTTGCGCTCAACCGGGTGAACCTTGCGCCATTCTTCCTGAAGATTGCTCGATTCCTGCTTAAGGAGGACTTCTCTCTGAGCCTCAAACCGCTTTTTGACGGGATAACCTTCGATCCGGAGAATTTTTCCCGGATTACTTTCGAGAAAAAGCTTGGTAAGAACGTGGCTTTCGGGTATACTCAGAACTTGAGCAATGGAGGGTCGGCGGTTGAGATGAACATCGACTTTGGGAGAGAATGGTCCCTGAAGCTTGAGCGGGCTGAGAGCGGTGAAACGGAGTGGATGATTCAGTTTTCCACGAAGTTCTGAAAGGGGGAGAAGAGCCGGTGGCCGAACGGTCCTCTTGGTGGCTTGTCGTGATTGCCGTAGCAGTGGTGATTGTCTGTGGCTTTCAGGCTTTTGCCCAGGAAACTGTACTCCCTGTCGTTGCCGTGCGGGTAGAGGGAAATGAACACGTGCATACCCAGCTTATCCTTTCGGCCATTTCCCTGGGTCTTAAAGAGCCCTTCAATCCCCAGAAAGTTGAGCAGGACGTCAAGAGCATTTACGACCTCGGGTACTTTGCAAAGGTCTGGGTGGAAACAAAGCGTTATCCTGACGGTATCGAGGTCATTTACAGGGTCCAGGAGCTGCCGGTCATCCAGGCTATAGACATTCAGGGAAATACCGTGCTCTCCACGGAGGAGATCCGTCAGGCCATGATCGTTGCCCCCGGGCAGGTTATGAACTGGAAGATTTTTCAGCGGGATCTTGAGCGCATTAAGGCGTTGTACAGCAACAGGGGTTTCCTCATGACTGCGGCCGAGGACATCCGTTTCGATGCATCGGGTGTTCTCCATTTCACCATCCGGGAAGGTATTGTGGAGCGGGTGGATTTTGAAGGTTTGCAGAAGACGAAGGAGTACGTCCTGCGACGGGAGCTGAAGTTCACCCCTCCTGTCGTTTTTGACTTTGCTAAAGTCAAAGAGAGCATGCGGGCCATCTATAACCTGGGGTTTTTTGAGGATATCAGCATGAAGCTCGAGCCGGGGAGCGATCGGGACCACGTGGTGGTCAAGGTGAAGGTTGTGGAAAAGCCCACGGGGGAAGCTGGAATCGGGGTGGGTTACAACAGCGAGAAGGGATGGCTGGGATTTGTCCGGTATCAGGAGTCCAACTTTGGTGGAAATGCCCAGAAACTCGAACTTCGTTACGAATTTGGAGCTCGAACACTCTACCGTATCTCGTTTGAAGAGCCCTGGCTTTTTGGTGAACCCATTTTCTTCGGGGTTGCCCTCTATGATAGGGTGGAGAAAAAGAAACACTGGGTGGAACAGGAGGTCGTCGGAGAGTACGAAGAAGAACGCCTCGGGGGCCAGGTTGCCCTTGGTGGTCGTTTCGGTGACGCATGGCACTGGCGCATTCAGTACAAGTCGGAGGACATCACCATCACGCCTCTTTCTGGAGAACCGCCTCAAGCGGATGGGAAAACGAATTCTCTTACACCGACCATCATCTATGACACTCGGGACGATGTTTTCAATCCCCACGAGGGGTGGTACTGCACACTTCAGATTGAGTTTGCGGGAGGATTCCTGGGAGGTGATTACGACTACACGAAGTATATCCTCGATGCCCGGAACTACATGAACACCGGAGAGAATTCGGTGCTGGCCCTGAGGATCCTTGGGGGCATTGCCGATCGAGAGCTCCCGAGTTTTGAGAAGTTCTCGGTGGGTGGGGTGAATACCCTTCGAGGGTATGACCTTTATGAGTTCCAGGGAGACAAAATGCTTGTGGCGAACCTTGAGTATCGCTTTGAGGTGGCTAAGAATACCCAGCTTGTGGTTTTTGGAGACGCCGGCTATGCCTGGGACCTTAAAGAGCCCATCGACCTTGGGGATGTGAAGATAGGCTACGGAGTTGGACTCCGTTTTGATACGCCTATTGGGCCGATTCGCCTTGATTACGGTATCGGTGAAACGGGAAGCCAAACCTATGTGAGCATTGGGCAAACGTTCTGAATGTTTCAGGGAAGGAGAGTGTCCATGAGGAAGTTCGTCATCTCTACAATGGTTGGAATTCTTGTGGTCCTTCTGGGGAGCACACTGGTTTTGGCACAGACGCAGACCAAGAAACCTGCTCAGGGGCAGACGAGTTCTGCGTCATCCTCAGGAGCGGTGGCCATCGGGGTGGTGGACATCAACAAGATCTTCGACGCCCATCCTAATACGGCAAAGATTGCCGAACTTGAGAAAAAGATTGCCGAAGAGTTTCAGAAAAGGCAGCAGGAACTGAATGAAAAGGGAAAAGGAAAGACTCGTGAGGAAGTCCAGAAGCTTGAAGAAGAAATGAATGCTGCCTGGGCACCGGTGCGCGATGAAATGCTGAAAGAGCGCCAGGCACTCATTGAAGAGCGTTACGGCGATGTGATCAGTGCCATCCGGAAAGTGGCCGAATCCATGAAGCTCGCCCTGGTTATCCGCAGCGCCCTTCGCATTCCGGTCAACCAGAAAGAGGTCCTGGAAATGCCCCTTGTGCTCTACGGCGGTGTGGACATCACCGACCAGGTTATTCAGGAGCTTCAGAACATTGTGGCTGCGAAGGAGAAGAAGTGAGCTTTTTCCGTCTTGGTGAGCTGGCAGGAATCATTGGGGGTCACCTTTTTGGTGACCCTGATTTTGTCGTCAGGGGCGTTCAGGAGCCTCAGAGAGCTGAAGAAGAGGACTTGATTTTCCTCTTCGATGCCCGTGCTCTTCCTGAGGTGCTCTCGTCCCGGGCAAAGGCAGTCGTTGCGGGAAGAGGGTGCAGAGAGTATCTACCCGAAAAATACGTGATCGAGGTTGACCATCCCCGGATCGCCTTTGCCCAGATTCTCGCCCGTTTCTCCTCCCCTTTCCGTCCTCCCTCTGGTGTCCATCCCCTGGCCTTTGTCCACCCCAGGGCAAGACTTGGTGTTGGGGTGTCGGTGGGGGCTTTCTCGGTTATTGAGGAGGATGCCTCCATAGGGGACAGGACGTGTATTTTCCCCCAGGTGTACATTGGGAAGGGAGTTCAGATTGGCGCTGACTGCCTCATCTATCCCCAGGTGGTTGTACGGGAGTACTGTACCGTGGGGAACAGGGTCATCCTGCACAGCGGTGTTGTGGTGGGAGCGGACGGTTTCGGGTATGAATGGACCGGAGAGCGGTACGAGAAAATCCCCCACGTCGGGACAGTGGTCATTGAGGACGACGTGGAAATTGGAGCGAATACCACCGTGGACCGGGGAACCCTCGGATGTACCCGGATTGGCCGGGGAACGAAGATCGACAACCTGGTCATGGTGGCTCACAACGTCCGTATTGGGGACCACGTCATCATTGTCGCCCAGTCGGGAATTGCTGGAAGCAGCATTCTTGAGGACGGCGTGGTGATGGGTGGGCAAGCAGGGGTAACGGATCATTGCTGGGTTGGGAAGGGAGCAAGGATTGCCGCCCGGGCAGGAGTCACGGCGAAAGTACCACCAGGAGAGATGGTTTCCGGATTTCCTGCTCAGGAGCACCACAAGGAACTGAGGGAACGGGCCCTGATTCGAAGGCTTCCAAAGATGTGGCAGAAAATCGAGGAGCTTGAGGAACGCGTTCGAAAGCTCTTCAAAGAATGAGGATGTTTCCATTGCAGTGCACTATTGGTTGCTCTGTGGTGGTTGAAGGACAGGGTCTCCACAGCGGAAAGGAGGTCCGGGTTACCCTTTTCCCCGGGAAGGTGAATCAGGGGATAGTCTTTCGGGTCCTTTGCGGTGAAAGAAAAGGCGTTATCCCAGCTCTTTTCCCGTACGCAGTTTTGGGGTACCGTTCGACGCTCCTCAAAAACGGAGAGGTCATCGTGGCCACGGTGGAGCACCTTCTTGGGGCGTGCTGGGGTGTGGGGGTGGATAACCTCGAGGTGGTGGTGGAAGGTGAAGAACTCCCTGGAGGAGATGGTAGTGCCCTTCTTTGGCTTCAGGCCTTTGAGAGAGCCGGAATAAAAGAACAGGAGGCTCCCCGGGAGACACTGGTGGTTAATCGGGTGTTCCACGTGCAGCAGGGTACGGGACATCTCTTTGCCTTTCCGGCACAGCATTTTGTGGCCACGTATATCCTCGACTGTACGGAAAAGGGAGAGTTCCTCCAGGGTCTGACGTTCCGGGAGGGGGAGGAACCAACAGGCATCCTGAGAGCCCGGACGTTCGCCTTCCTCTGGGAAGAGGAGAAGCTCAGGAAACTGGGTCTTGGTAAGGGAGTACAGGATGAAGCAGTGCTTCTGGATGTTCTGGGTATGGGGAACAGACCCTTTCGGTTGCCCTCTGAGGCCTGTGCTCACAAGATCCTCGACCTTCTTGGTGATTTGATGCTCCTTGGGAGGAGAGTCCAGGGAGGATTTCTGGGATTGCGTTCGGGACACGCTTTGAATCAGGCCATGGTGAAATTGCTCTGGGAGGCCATGAGGAATGGGGATTGACAGGACAGCACGGATAGACCCGGAAGCGCAAATCGGAACAAACGTTGAAATTGGTCCCTACGTCATTATCCGGGGGAAGGTCCGGGTAGGGGATGGAACCAGGATTGAACCCTTCGCGGTTCTTGAGGGTAAGGTGGAGATTGGTCCCTCCTGTGTGATTGGGCATCACGCTGTCATCGGTACGCCCCCTCAGGATGTTGCTTTCCGGGGGGAGGAGAGCGGGGTCGTCATCGGTGAGGGGACTGTACTTCGGGAATTTGTGACGGTGCACCGGGCAACCGGCGAGGGGAAGGTCACGCACATCGGAAAGTCCTGCTTTATCATGGCGTACTGTCACATTGCCCACAACTGCTTCGTGGGTAACGGGGTGACGATGGCCAACGGAGCAAGCCTTGCCGGATATGTCACCGTTGAGGACTGGGCGACTCTCAGCGGTTTTGTGGGAGTTCATCAGTTCGTGCGGATTGGCAAACTCGCCATGATTGGAGGGCTTTCCAAAGTCGTTATGGATATTCCTCCCTATGTGCTCGCTGATGGTCATCCGGCGAGGATTTTCGGACTCAACAGGGTTGGCATGCGGCGGAGGGGAATTCCCCAGAAGAAGCGGGAGAGTATCGCTCAGGTATATCGTTTCCTTTTTCGCAGCGGCTTGCCCCTTCGAAAGGCCATGGAGGAGATTCAGGGAAAAGGTTTTGACCAGGAGGTGGTGGAGGAGATCCTTGCTTTCCTGCTGCAGACCAGACGGGGTATTACCCGCTGGGTGAGGGAGGAGGCCTGCGACTTTGAGGATACTCCTTCTGGCTGGTGAAGGGATTCTGCCGGTTCTGGTGAAGGAGGAAGCCTCCTGCGCCTTTCAGGTCATCACGGTATCCTGTCGCCTTTTGCGGTTGCACCCCCAGCTTTTTCCGGAATACCTCCTGGAGCGTTTCTCCCTGAATGAACTGGCACAGGTCCTTGCGAAGGAGCGACCTCATGCAGTGTGCTGTGCAGGAAAGGTCCCCAAAGCCTACGTTTTTGCTTCTGAGGTTACGGATATCTCCGGAACAGAGTTTTTCGCTACGTGTCAAAGCCTCCAGGACCGAGATATCCTCGGGAAATTCCTGGAGTTTTTCCGAAAGCAGCACGTGCAGGTGCTCTCTCCCGCGGATTTTCTCAAGAAGTGGATCACCAGGGAAGGGGTGTTCTGTGGGCCCCCGCCTACTGAAGAAGAATGGCATGACGTCCGTTACGGCTTTAGGATTGCCCGATTTCTGGCCGATGAGGAAATTGGCCAGACGGTGGTGGTGAGGCGGGGAACGGTTGTGGCCCTTGAAGGGGCAGAGGGTACCGATGAGACCATCCGGAGGGGACTGGCGCTGGCTCGGGGGGGAGTGGTGGTAAAGGTAGCGCGAAGCAACCAGGACTTTTTCATTGACGTTCCCACGGTTGGCGCTGAAACCGTTCGCCTTCTCGTTGAGGGCGGAGGAAGAGTTCTCGCCCTGGAAAGCGGCCGGACGCTTCTTGTGGACCGGGAAGAGATTCAGGAACTCTCGAAGCGGTCCGGGGTGACCATTCTGGGAATTACCCTGTGAAAAAGAGCCTTTTGCTTTCCTGTGGTGATATATCCGGGGATCTCTGGGCATCGCAGATTGTCTTTCTTCTTCGGGAACGCAGACCAGGGGTAGAAGTTGTGGCCCTGGGAGGAGAGGAAAGCAGGAAAGCGGGTGCCCGTCTTCTTGTCGATACGGTTTCCTACTCAACGGTGGGGCTCTCGGAGGCCCTCCGGGCGCTCTCTTTCTGGAAGAAAACCTGGCGTGAGGCTTCTGCGTTTTTGAGGAAGGAGAAGCCCTCGGTACTTCTGGCCATTGATAATCCGGGTTTTAACCTTCGTCTGGTACGCCTCTGTGCCAGGGAGGGTATACCGGTTGTGTACTTTGCCCCTCCGCAGGTATGGGCCTGGGGGAGATGGCGGGGAAGATTCCTTGCACGGTGTGCCGACCATATTCTGCATCTTTTCCCCTGGGAGGGAAGGTACTTTCTGGGAGGCAGGGCCCATGTCAGCTGGGTGGGGCATCCTCTTGGGGCATGGTGGGGGAAAATCCCTCAGAGGGGTCCGAATCCTCAAACTATCCTCTTTCTCCCCGGAAGCCGGCGGAACGAGATTCTATCGTTCCTCCCCGTTTTGCGGGGGTTCCTCTCTGAATACGGCAGGCATTTCTCCGGATACCGTCTGGTGATTGTTGCCGCCTCTTTTTCGCTTCGTCCACTTCTTGAGGCAGGACGAGGCTCTTTTCCTGTTCAGGTTGTGGACCGAAAGGATTTGTACCCGCTTTTTGAGGATACGGTGCTTGCGGTGTCTTCGTCCGGAACCGTGACGCTTGAGGTTGCTTTAGGGGGTATTCCCCAGATTGTTGTGTACCGGACTTCGTGGGGAACGTTTCTTCTGGGATGCCTCCTGTTTCGGGCTCCCTTTATTGGTCTTCCGAACATCCTGCTCGGGCAGGAAGTTGCCCCGGAGCTCGTTCAGGGGAGGTTTACCCCCACGGAGCTTTTCAGAACCATGGAGAGGTTGCTTGCCGATTCCTCCCTGCCTCAGAGAGCGAAAGGATGGGCTGAAGAAATCGCTCTCCAACTCGGAGATGGGCGGACTTTTGAGCGGGTTGCTGAGGTGGTGGCGCGATACCTTGAATAGGCCACTTCTCCTTGTCACTGTGAATAGCCCCGGAGAAATCGCCTTCTGGCTTTCCCCTTTCCTTGAAGAACTGGAGAAAATCGCTGTCCCTCCTTGTGTCTGGGCTTTCATCCCTCCGTGTCAGTTCCGTTCTGGACGAGAAGAGATGGTGATTCGGAGCCTTCCTCTGGTTGAGAGGGTTTTCAATCCCCAAAAGACGGTTGAGTTCTGCTTTGGAGGGGATCGGGTTACCTTCCCACCCCGGGGTCTTGTGCTTTTCCTTGGAGGAGACCTCTTCTACGCGCGCCTTCTCAAATTCCGGAGTCGTTACCCTCTCTGGGTGTACGATGGGTATCCCCGTCGGTCCTTTGGTGTTGACGTCTACCTTGCCCGTTTCCAGGAGGATCTCCACCGGGTATCCTTCACGAAGAAGATTTTTGTTGGGGATCTCCTGCGGTCTTTTGTGGAACGTTCTGTGGAGACTCTGACCCTGCCTCCGGGATCCCCGCGTTTCCTTTTCCTTCCGGGGAGTCGTTCCTTCGCCTACCAGTATCTCGTGCCTTTCTTCCTCCGTTGCGCGGAGGTCCTTTCCTCCCTCTTCCCGCAAAGCCTTTTTCTCATAGCTTTTCCCCCCTATTATTCTCCCGGGGATGTTTCTTGCTTTCGGGAGCTTTCAGAACGTTTTCTCCCCTTCTTTGGCAAAACCTCAAGCCTCATTGCCGCCTCGGACCTGGTCTTTATGGTTCCTGGATCGAGTAACCTCGAAGTGCTATACCGGAAGAAACGGGGTCTTGTCCTTGTGCCCTTCTTTCAGGAGGCAGCAACCAGGGTCCCGGTAATGGGTGCTGGGGAGTTCTTGGGGAGAATGCCCCTTTGGGGTAAAATAGTGAAGCGGTGGATTCTGAGGAGAATGGTTCGTTCTTCGAGATTCCTGAGCTTGCCGAACCAGATCCTGGGGAAAGCGGTGTTCCCGGAACTTCGGGGAGAGATTACCGTGGAGGGAACTGTTCAGGAAGCCCTTCGGCTTCTTGAGCAGGAGGCACCGGATTTTCCGGAAGAGGTCTTTCCATCCAAAGCGGTGGAGAGACTCGTGGGGCTTGTGATGGAGGAGCTCTATGGCTGAGCGCAAGGGGCATCTTGTGAGGCTTTTTCGTTACCTTGTGCCGTACTGGAGGTACATCCTTGGTGCTCTCCTTCTGGCGTTTCTTGGTGCCTTGCTCAACCTTGCCCTGCCCTGGCTTGTGGAGAAAACCATCGACCGGGCCCTCCTTGAGAAGAATCTGCGACTTTTAGTGTTCATTGCCCTGGGGATTGTGGGAATCTTCTTCGTCAAGGGCGTGGCATCCTATGTTCAGAGCTTCTGGGTTTCCCTTGCCGGCTTTCGAGTCATCACCCGGCTCCGCTCTGAGCTCTATCAGCACCTGCATCATCTCTCCGTGGCCTTTTTCCAGGAGAACCCACCGGGGGAGATCATCTCCCGAATGACCAGCGATATTGCCGTTTTGCAGAACTTTTTCTCCAGTGCCCTTGTGACGATGCTCATGGACCTTTTGCTCTTTTTGGGTTCTGTGGTGTTCCTCTTTTTCATCCACTGGAAACTGGCACTGCTTTCGGTTGTTGTTTTCCCTCTGGTTGGTCTTTGCGTAGATATTCTGGGGAAGCGCATCCGGGGGTTTTCCCATCTTCTCCAAAGCAGGGTGGCTGCTCTGACCTCCCTTGTGGAGCGGACGGTGACAGGCATCAAGGTCATTCAGTCCTATGTTGGTGGCCACTACGAGGTGGAGAAGTTCGAGCGGGAAAACGAAATGAATTTCTACCTTGCCATGAAGCAGGCGAAAGCCAGGGCGCTCTTCAACCCTCTCGTTGAGCTTGTGGCTTCCTGCGGTGTTACGGCGGTCATCTGGTATGGAGGGCGTGAGGTTATCAGGGGTTTCCTCACCCCCGGACAGCTCATTGCCTTTTTGGGGTATCTCGTCATTGCTTCTTCTCCGCTTTCTCGCTTCTCTTCGGGTTTCCAGCTTTTCCAGCAGGGCCTCGCTTCGCTGGAGCGGATTTTTGAATTCCTTGACACCGCACCCTTTGTTGCTGAGGACGAGGACGGTGTGGAACTCCGGGAGTTCAGAGAGCGCATTTCTTTCCGCAACGTTTCTTTCTCCTACAAAGGTGAGAAGATTCTCAGGAACTTTTCTCTGGACATTCGCAAAGGGGAAAAGGTAGGCATTGTCGGCCCAAGCGGTGCTGGAAAAACCACCATCATCAACCTCCTTTTGCGTTTCTACGACCCTGATGAGGGTTGCATTGAGATCGACGGGATAGATATCCGGAAAATCAAGCTCTCGTCGCTTAGGAGCCTCATTGGTGTGGTGCTTCAGGACGCTCTGGTTCTTGGGGGAACGGTCCGGGAGAATATCCTCTATGGGAATCTCAACGCTTCTGAAGAGGATATCCAGAGGGCTTCCCAGAAAGCCCGGGCTCATGAGTTCATCATGCAGCTTGAGCACGGATACGATACCGACGTAGGGGAGGCAGGATGCCGCTTATCGGGAGGACAGAGGCAGCGGATCGCTATTGCCCGGGCCTTCCTCAAGAATTCCCCTATTTTGGTTTTCGATGAGGCAACGTCGAATCTTGACCCTGAGTCAGAACGGTACATTCTTGAAACTATTGCTCAGATTGAGGAGGACAAAACCGTCATCATTGTTGCGCATTCCCTGCGGATGGTGAAAGACCTTGACCGCATTGTCCTTGTAGCCGATGGGGAAGTCCAGGGGGAGGGAACTCACGAAGCACTCCTCCAGTCTCATCCGCTCTATCAGGCGCTCTTTGGATTTGAAGACAGAGCGCTGAGGGAGGCCCTGTAGAGCTCGCGGATCTTTCGCAGGACTGGTCGATAAGCCTCGCTCTGGTAGTCGGGGTACGTGTAGGGGAAAGGACGGAAATCGCCCTTCTCCCATTTGATGGTGGCCTCGGCGTAGATGCCTTGCCCAATGTACACCCGGTGGGAGAAGTTTTTGGTCGTGGCTAGGACAATCTTCCCCCCGTCAAAATACCCGGGGTCAAGGTTGATACGGCGGGGATGTGTGGCATCTGCTGTGGATTTTTCAAGCTCGTTGGTGAAAAGCTTGACTTCAGGAAGAATTCCGGGGTCCACAAGTTCCCGGAAAACAAGGAAAACCCGGAGGAGTCGTTCCCCGATGTCGCGGTAGTAGTCAGTGTACGTGAAGGGGATGGGGTCACTCTGCCATTCGATGTCTCCAAGGCGTTCAGTCAAGCGGGGAAGAAGGTGCACAAGCACCTCAGGGTCTTCGTAGAGCGTGGCGATGAAAAGCTTGACTGGTTGAGGAGGTCGCACTTCGCCCACAGCCATCACCACTTCCATTATACCTGAGAGAGAATCTGGTACAATAGGAGACACACAAGAGGAGGTGGTACCGGTGGCATTCCGATTTGCCCCTTCGGAAATTCTCAGCATGGCTGTAGAGCTTGAGCGAAAGGGTATAGCCTTTTACGAACACCTGAAATCCAGAGCAACCCGGGAGGATGGAAAAACAATGTTCCAGTTCCTCGCCGATGAGGAACGACGGCACCTTGAGACCTTCACCAGGCTCCTTGAGGAGACGGGGGAGACCATTGTCGATGAGAGTGGCGAAGTCTCCCAGTACCTGGGGTCCATTGTGGAGACTGGAGTGCTTTCTAAGGTTCTCAGGGGAGAGGTTTCGGCGGAGCGCATGGGCCTTTCTGAAGCCCTCAGCACTGGTATTCAGGTGGAGAAAGAAAGCATTCTTTTCTACCAGGGGTTTTTGCCCTTTGTCCCCCGGGAGAAACAGCACTGGGTTGAGGAAGTCATTGCTGAGGAAAAGCGGCACTTCCTTCGTCTGGCCAGGCTTAAAGAGGAACTTACTGGGGAGGCAGTATGACCATGGCGCATCGACGCGTCGTTATCCTCGTGGAAAATCAGTACCAGGAACTGGAGCTCTGGTATCCCCTCTTGCGGCTTCGGGAAGAAGGGGTGGAAGCAAAGCTCGTGGGGCCCGGGATTGAGGAAACCTTTCTTGGGCGTCATGGTTTTCCTGCCAAAGCTGAAATGGTCACTTCTTCCGTGTCCCCCAGGGATTTCGACGGTATCATTATTCCCGGGGGGTTTGCTCCTGACTACCTTCGTCGGCTTCCAGTGGTCACGAACCTGGTGCGGGAGATGTACCAGCAGGGGAAACTGATTGGAGCGCTTTCTCGAGGGCCCTGGGTCCTCATCTCGGCGGACATTGTCCGGGGAAAAAGAGTTGCCGGGCTTGTCTCACTCCGGGACGATATCAATAACGCCGGTGGGGAGTTCGTTGATGCACCGGTAGTGGTGGATGGGAATATTATCACCGCCCGTGGGCCGAATGAGCTTCCTCTCTTCATGCGCGAGGTTTTGGCTTTCCTCTGGCGGAGCCGGCCTCGCCTGAACGAGCCCCATCCTGATGGGTGGCTTATCGATGGAGCGGGGAATGTGCTCTCCCTTGCTCAGCTTCTTCGGGGAAAGCCGTCCCTGGTGCTCTTTTTTGATTCTGGTTTTAGCCCCCGGGGGACGACTTTCCTTCCCCGGTACAATGAGTGGGCGGAAAAGGTGGAGAAGAAAGGGGGGCTCTTTATAGGTATCAGCACCGAAAGCATCTTTACCCACCAGGAACTCCAGCGCCGTCTCCACCTTGCCTTTCCTCTTTATAGCGATGTCTTTCTCGAGGTCACCAAGGCCTTTGGGGTTCTGGGGACCAGTGGCCTTGCGGAGTGGGCGGTGGTGCTCATCGATGCGCATGGTGTTCTCCGCTTTGCGGAGCGCTGTCCCGGGGGAGATATTGAAAGTCTCCCCGGTTTTCAGCGGAAATTTGAAAGCCTTTTTGGGTAGGAGGGAGAACATGGCGTTGCTCGAGGACAAAGATCGCAGGACGCTTGAAACGTACCTTGCGGAGCACCTTCTCCACCCGGTCACGCTCCGCTTCTTCACGCAGGAGCTTGAGTGTGAGACATGCCGCGAGGTGCGGATGCTCCTTGAGGAGGTCGTTCGTCTTTCACCGCTTCTGCACCTTGAGGTGCACAACTTCGTCCTGGATCGAGAAGTTGCAGCGGCTTTCCGTATCGACAAAATTCCGGCCTTCACCGTTGAAGGGGAGAAGGATTACGGTATCCGGTTCTTTGGTATTCCTTCAGGTTACGAGTTTTCAGGGTTTATCGAAACCCTGGTCTTTGTCTCGCAGAGGACTACAGACCTCTCGGAAGACACCAAGGCCTTCCTGAAAGCACTGACGAAGGACGTCACCCTTCAGGTGTTTGTGACACCAACCTGTCCCTTCTGTCCTCAGGCGGTTGTCCTGGCTCACAAAATGGCTTTCGAGAGCGATCGGGTTTCCTCCAGCATGGTGGAAATCCTCGAGTTCCCTCACCTGGCATATCGCTACGGCGTGCGAGCGGTCCCGAAAATTGTCCTGAACGAGACCGTTGCTTTAGAGGGGGCTGTCCCGGAGGCTTTTCTGGTGCGGAAAATCATAGAAGTTGCATCGTAAAGGGGGTTTCTCTATGGGACAAACGATGAAGGCTGCAGTGATGAAGGGTATACGGCATATTGAAATCGAAGAGCTCCCCATCCCTGTCCCGAAGGAAGGGGAGGTTCTTATTCGCATCCGGAGTGTCGGAGTGTGCGGTTCGGATGTTCACTACTTTGTGGAAGGTCGTATTGGCGATTTCGTGGTCCAACCCCCGTTCATCCTGGGTCATGAGTGTTCGGGAGAGGTTGTGGAGGTAGGGAAAGGAGTAACGCATCTTAAGCCTGGGGACCGGGTGACCATGGAGCCGGGCATCCCCTGTGGCAGGTGCGATTTTTGCCGCCAGGGGAGGTATAACCTCTGTCCCGAGGTGGTTTTTTGGGCCACGCCACCGGTGAACGGGACTTTCTGTGAGTACGTCGTGCACCCTGCGAACTTCACCTATCCTGTGGATCCCTCGGTGAGCTTCGAGGAGGCAGCACTCGTGGAGCCACTGGCGGTGGGTATGTATGCCGTGCACCGGGCACAGGCAAAGCCCGGGGATGTGGCGCTTGTTCTTGGGAGTGGCCCGATTGGTCTTGTGACTTTACAAGCGTTGCTCTCAAGAGGCGTTACTGAGATTATCGCGGTGGACGTTGTGGAGAAGCGACTCGAGAAGGCCCGGGAACTCGGAGCACGACTTGTCTTAAACGCTGCAAAAGAAGATGTAGAGGAAGAAGTTCGTGCCTTTACCCGGGGAAGGGGTGTTGATCTTGTTTTTGAAACTGCCGGAAGCATCCAGACGGCACAGCTTTCTGTGGAGGTGGCAAAACGGGGCGGAAAAGTCGTCCTTGTGGGTTTGCCCTCGAAGACGCATTTCGATTTTGGCGTCATCAGGATTCTCGATAAAGAGCTCGACGTCCTGGGGGTTTTCCGGTACGCCAACATGTACAAGGGCTGTGTGGACCTTCTCAACGCCCATCGGGTGAATCTCGCAACGCTCGTCACCCATCGCTTTCCCCTGGAAAAAACCCAGGAAGCTTTGCTTTTCGCCCATGAGCACAAGGCCGAATCCATCAAGGTCGTGGTGAACGTTGGGGGTTGACGGGTAGGGTATAATAGAAGAAAGCTCAATAGGGAACCGGGGGAGCTCCATAACGCGGGGCTGAGAGGAGAGCGCAAGCTCTCGACCCTTTGAACCTGATCTGGGTAATGCCAGCGGAGGGAGTTGGTGGATTTTGAGCCACTTGCCGACCTGGCAAGTGGCTTTTTTTTGGAGGTGGAGGACATGCGGGGAGGACATTTGCGAAAACTCCTGTACGCGGGGCTCTTTGTTGCTTTGGCTGTTGTGGCGTCAGGCTTCCATGTTCCCGTCGGTCCCGTGAAAGTCTTTCCTTTCCAGCACGCCATGAACGTCCTGGCAGGAATCACCATCGGGCCCTGGTACGGGGCGCTGGCGGCGGGAATAGCCGGGATTGTTCGCATACTCCTTGGGACGGGGACGATTTTCGCCCTCCCGGGAGGTATTCCCGGGGCCCTTGTGGTTGGTCTCGTGTATCGCCTCTGGCGCAGAGATGTTGCGGGGTTTTTCGAGCCTGCAGGAACGGGCATTGTTGGCGCTTTCCTCAGCGCGTACCTGGTGGCTCCGCTTGTGGGAAAGGCGGGGACTCTTCTCTTTTTCCAGGCCGCTTTCTTTGCAAGCAGTATTCCGGGGAGCATCCTGGGTGTTGTGATTCTCCGGGTTCTGCGAAGAACTGTCCATGACGCGCTCTTTTGTGAGGAGGTTTCAAGACAATGCTAAACGATGTGCAGCCCATCCCCAGGGAGAAACGACACCTTCTGGGGTTTGACCTCTTCCTCCTTTGGGCTGGGGCGGCAGTGGCGATATCGGAAGTCTGGGCAGGGGGTATTCTCGCCCCTCTGGGTTTTGTGGGTGGAATGCTGGCCATCCTTCTGGGGCATGTGGTGGGGAACACACCTTTTGCTCTCGGCGGAATCCTGGGGAGTGAACTCGGGGTTCCTGCTATGGTCTCGGTGCGGCTTGCCTTCGGGAGGTGGGGATCGTATCTGGCGTCTTTCCTCAACGTGCTTCAACTCATCGGCTGGACTGCCATTATGGTGATTATCTGTGCCCGGGCGGGAGACGAGATTCTTCGAGCACTCTTTGGGTTTTCCTCCCCCCGGCTTTTGCTCTTCATTGCTGGTCTCGTAAGCACGTTCTGGGCCTTTCTTGAAACCCCCTGGTGGAAGTGGATGGAACGTGTGGCCGTAATTGCCCTGGCTGGGCTTTCCGGAGTTATGACGTTCGTGGCGTTGCAGCAGGTTTCCTTTGGCGAGCTCTTGCGACTCCGGGGAGAAGGGTCTTTGCCCTGGGGAGCAGGGTTTGACCTGGTGGTGGCCATGCCGATTTCCTGGCTCCCGCTTGTGGCTGATTACACCCGCTTTGCCCGCAACACCCGGGGGGCTCTCTGGGGTACCTGGTGGGGGTATTTTGTAGCGAGTTCCTGGATGTACACCGTGGGGCTCGTGAGCGCCCTGACTACGGGGCGAACCGATCCTCTCCCGGCCATGGTGGTGCTTGGCCTTGGCTCCATAGCGCTTGCAATCGTGCTCTTCTCCACTTTCACCACAACGTTTCTGGACATTTACTCGGCCGCGGTGTCTCTGCTCAATGTGCTCCCGCGCTTTCGGCAGAAAATAGCGGTGGCCCTTTTTGGGGCGCTGGGGACGCTTCTTGCCTTTGTCTTCCCCATGGAACGGTACGAGAGCTTCCTCTTCCTCATTGGTGCAGTGTTTGTCCCCCTTTTTGGCGTTGTCCTTGTGGATTACTTCGTGGTACGCAGGCGAAAGGCGCAACCTGAAGAACTCTACGACAAGTGCCCGCCGATCGTCTGGGAGGCTCTGGTTTCTTGGGTTCTGGGCGTGGGGGTTTACGCCCTCTTCCTGAGGGTCTTCCCCGGTTTTGGCGCCTCTGTTCCGAGCTTTCTTGCTGCAGGAGGGCTCTACTGGGTCTGGCGGAGGAGGAAAGGCGCATGGAGTTAGGAGAAAGATGTGCGGCAATCCTGGCACAGATTCGCCAGAGGCGGCCTCTGGTGCACCATATCACCAATATCGTTGTGGCCAATGACAACGCGAACACGATGCTTGCCCTTGGAGCTTTACCGGTCATGGCCTGCGCCCGGGAAGAAGTCGAGGAAATGGTTGCGGGCGCAGAGGCACTGGTACTGAACCTCGGGACTCCTACAGAAGGCATTATCGAGAGTGCACTCCTTGCGGGGAAGAGGGCCAACGCCCTGGGTATCCCTGTTATCCTCGACCCGGTAGGAGCGGGAGCCACACGTTTCCGAAAGAGGGCCTCGCTTCTTCTCCTTGAGCGCGTTCGTGTGACCATTGTGCGGGGAAACGCTGCCGAGGCATGCGCTCTCCTTGGTCGTCCCTCCCGTGAGCGGGGAGTGGAATCCAGAGGAGAAGTGGAGGACCGGGCACTTCTGGCCCGGGAAGTGGCCCTGAAGTTTGGAGTCACCGCAGCGATTACTGGTGCAGTGGATTACGTGAGCGATGGGGAAAGGGTCGTTGCTGTCCACAATGGCCATCCCTTGTTGACCCGAGTAACGGGGACCGGGTGTATGGCGACCTCTCTGTGTGGGGCATTTGCAGCGGTGGAAAGCGATGCGCTTTTGGCTTCACTCGGAGCTTTAGGGTTTTTGGGGGTCTGCGCAGAGAGGGCAGCTTTCGATTCCCAGGGTCCCGGGAGTTTCCGTATGCGGCTTTTCGATGTGATGTACTCACTCTCGGAGGACGATTTTGCCAGAAGTCTCTCTTTTGAGGTGCTCCAGTGAAGGATTTCTCACTGTACGTCATTACGGACCGAAAGATTCAAAAGCGCAGGAATCTCGAGGTGGTTGAGGAGGCCATTGCAGGAGGGGCTTCTGTCATACAGCTTCGGGAGAAAGAGCTTTCCGCAAGAGAATTCCTCGAGGAAGCCCTGCTTCTTCGGGACTGCACACGGCGCCACGGAGTCCTCTTCATCGTGAACGACCGGCTGGACATCGCCTTGGCTAGTGAAGCCGACGGAGTACACCTTGGGCCGGACGACATGCCTCTTGAGTACGCCCGGCGTATTGCTCCTCATCTCATCCTGGGGTACTCCTGTGACACTGTGGAAGAAGCGCAGCGGGCGGAACGCCTTGGAGCCCATTATCTGGGAGTGGGAACGGTCTTCCCCACGACGACAAAGAAGGATGCAGGAACACCCATTGGCCTTGAGCGCCTTCGGGAAATCAAGAAAGCCGTACGAATCCCCGTGGTGGCTATTGGGGGCATTACTCTGGAGAACCTCGAAGCGGTCCTGGCCACAGGTGTTGATGGGGTGGCAGTGGTGTCGGCTATTGTTGGGGCACCCTCGGTGCGGGATGCTGCCTGTGCTTTCCGGAGGACAATCGATGCCTTTCGGAGGCGGTACCATGGAGCTCCGTGACCTTGGAGAATTCGGCCTGATTGCCCGTATCCGTAGCATTTTTTCCTCCACCGTTCCCCTGGGTATCGGAGACGACTGTGCTGTCCTCCCAGGGAGGGAGGGGTTCTGGTTCCTTGCAACAGTGGATAGCCAGGTTGAGGGTGTGCATTTCCAGGTGTCACTCATTCCTCCGTTTTTTGTTGGTCGGCGTCTCCTTGTGGCAAATCTCAGCGATATTGCGGCCATGGGCGGTATTCCCCGGTACGCCCTGCTCTCCTTTGCCCTCCGGGAGGATGTCTCTTTTGTCTGGCTCAACGAGGTCCTTCAGGGCGTTCAGGAAGAGGCTTCCCGGCATGGGGTCGAGGTGGTCGGAGGGAATCTTGCCCGGACTGATGGGCCAGCGGTGCTTGACCTTGTGCTTCTTGGGGAAGTGGAGCGGGATCGACCGCTCCTTTTGCGGGGCAATGCCCGCCCGGGAGATTGGATTTTTGTCACCGGGTATCCCGGAGAGGCGAAAGCAGGGCTTATCCTTGCAGAGAGAAAGACGCTCAAGGAGCAATACCGCGGTCTCTGGCAACGGTTTTTTGCCGCTTCGCCTCGCCTTGACGTTGGGAGGTTTCTTGGAGCGCTCAGGGAACGGGTTGCTCTCATCGATGTCTCTGACGGTTTACTCCAGGATCTTGGGCATATTCTTGAAGAGAGTCATGTAGGGGCCATTCTCTACGAGGATGCACTTCCTGTGTCACCCCTTCTTGCTCAGTTCTGTGAGGAAGAGGGTTACGACCCCCGGGAATTTGTCCTCAGGGGGGGAGAGGACTTCGAGCTCCTTTTCACCGTTCCTCCCCACCGGGGAGAGGAACTTCAAAGGGAAATTCCCCAGAGGTTTGGTCTTCCAGTCCACTGGGTGGGAGAGATCGTTCAGGGGGAAGGTGTGTACTTGAGGAAGAAGGATAGTATCCTTGTTCCCCTCGTTCCCCAAGGTTTCAATCATTTTATCAGGAAGGGGTAAGGGAACATGCGACGAGTGCTGACCATTGCGGGATCCGATTCGGGTGGAGGGGCGGGCATTCAGGCCGATTTGAAGACCTTCTGTGCCTTTGGCGTCTACGGGATGACTGCCATTACCGCCGTGACGGCTCAGAACACGAAAGGAGTGGACGCTATTTTCCCCCTGCCTCCGTCGATGGTTGCGCAACAAGTTGAGAGCATTATGGAGGATATTGGGGTCGATGCGGTGAAAACCGGCATGCTCTTCAGCGAAGACATCATCAGGGCCGTAGTGCAAGCCCTCCGCAAGTGGCCTGTCGAATACCTTGTGGTGGACCCTGTCATGGTGGCCAAAAGCAAAGCGGTGCTCCTTGAAGAGCAAGCTATCCAGGCACTGGTTCAGGAACTCCTTCCCCTTGCCCATGTGGTCACGCCAAATCTCGAAGAAGCCTCAGTCCTTGCTGGATTCCCGGTACAGAACCTCAGGGATATGGAGGATGCCGCCCGGCGTATCAGGGAAAAGGGTCCACGGTACGTCCTTGTTAAGGGAGGGCATCTTCCGGGAAGCGAGGTTACCGATGTGCTCTTTGACGGAAAGGATTTCACGTACTTTTCAGGTCCCCGCATTGCAACTCCCAATACCCATGGTACAGGGTGTACGTACTCGGCTGCTATCTGTGCGCTCCTTGCCCTGGGGTACACAGTGAAAGAGGCCGTTGCCGAGGCCAGGCGGTACATGGAACTCGTGATTGCCCACGCCTTGCCCCTTGGGGGAGGATTTGGTCCCACGAATCACCTTGCTCCGCTTTTCCTCCGGGCCGGTCTTGACCCTCAGGAAGGTGGGCGGTGCTGGTGACCGTTCGCATTGGGACCTCGGGGTGGATATACGACCACTGGAGAGGTGTGGTGTATCCCGAAAATCTCCCCAAAAGGGCATGGCTTGCTTTCTACGCTACCCTTTTTGATACCGTGGAGATCAATGCCTCGTTTTACCACCTCCCCAGGGAAACAACCTTCACAAGGTGGTATGCGGAGACCCCACCATCGTTCCTCTTTGCGGTGAAGGCCAGCCGGTACATCACCCATGTGAAGAAGCTCAGGGACGTCGAGGAGTCCCTTATACAGTTCTTTCGGCGGGTTGAGCTTCTTAAGGAAAAGTGTGGTCCCCTCCTTTTTCAGTTTCCTCCTCGCCTTGCCTTCCACAGGGAAATTTTTACGGCCTTTGTGGTTCACCTTGCTTCTCATTTCCGGTATGTTTTTGAATTCCGTCACCCGAGCTTCTTCTGCGAAGAAGTGTATGACCTCCTCCACAGGCACAATATCGCCCTCTGCTTTGCCGATACCCCCTTTTTCCCCTATGCCGAGGTGGTTACGGCCTCCTTTGTGTATTTCCGTCTCCATGGTTCTCGGAGTCTCTACACCCACTGTTACGATCGAGAAGAGCTCGAATCCTGGGCAGAGAAAATCCGCTCCTTTAGCAGCATGGGGGAGGTCTACTGTTACTTTGACAACGACTATCAGGGTTTCGCCGTGCAGAATGCTCGAGAACTCCAGAGGATCCTGGGTTTTAGTCCCTGAGACGGGTGGTAATGGTTTCGACTCCTCTTTTCAGAGTGTTCATCACTGTGCAGGCCCGCTCTCCCACGGCAAGGAGCTGTTCTTTCTCAGCCCGGGTGAGATTCCCGAGGAACTCCACTTCCATGGTGATGGAGGCTATTCGCGAGGGTCCTGAAACCACCTCTCCCTCAAGAGCAACCATGACTTTCTCTAAAGGGAGACCCTTGGTTCTGGCATAAGAGAAGACCGTTCCGGAGAAGCAGCTTCCCAGGGCAGCGAGGATGTACTCTGTGGGCCAGTGGCCAACTTCGCTTTCAGCACCGCTACTTTTGAAGAGGACGGTATCCTCTCCGATACGGGCTTCGATTTTCCCGCGCTGGGCAGTGAGTTCTACTCTGGCCATGTGCTTCACCCCGCTTGAGGATTTCTTTGAGGTACTGTAACATGGTGCGTGGAGCAATTATTCCGGGAGGTCATGGCAATGCGCTCAAAAAGGGTTTTTGCAGTACTCGTTTTTGTCGTCCTTGCGGGAATCCTTGGAGGTTGCGCTCAGGTGGAGCTGGCCGTCCAGGTGGCTCAGGACGCGACTATTCCCCGGGCTCGCATTGCGGTGTACGTCAAGGATTACACGGTCTTTACCCAGCTGAAACAGGCGGCCTCGGGAGAGTACAGAAAGCTCCCCCCTGAGGAGCAAAAATACGTCATTCTGCAGACTCGAGAGGATGCCTCCCCCTATGTGGTGGCCTGGGAGTGGCGCTTTCCCGATGACAAAAAGGCAAGAGAGTTCACCGAGCAGTTCCTCGGGAAATCGGCCCGGCTGTACAGGGACCAGGATCTCGTGATTCTTGAAGCCCATCTCAAAGGAGAAGACCTCGAGGGTGCGCTGAACGCCCTTGGGGCTTCCAAGGTCAAGCCTTTTCTTGGGTCCATAGTGCTGACGCTTAAAGCCTATATGCCCGGGGAGATCCTCAGTTACGTCGATGGGACTTTAGAGAAGGATACGGTATGGAAGCAGGAGCTGAACCTTGGCCAGGTGTACCAGGAGAAACCCACCATCGATATCGAGGTTGTCGCCCGGGGAGGAGGTTCTCGGTGACGCCGAGAGAACGGGTTCTCCACGCCCTGGCCTTTACGGTCACGGACGTTGTCCCTTACCAGGTTGACTTCACCATACCGGCGCGAGAGAAAATGTCAGCGTACTTTACAGATCCAGGCTTTCTGGAAAAGCTTGGAAACCATCTTGCCTATGTGAAGGCCATTCCCCCTTCGGGTCTTCGGGAAGTGGCTCCCGGATTTGTCCGGGACGAATGGGGGGTGGTGTGGAATCGTACCATTGACCCGGATATCGGGAATCCCACACCGGTGCTCTTGCGCCCGAGTCTTTCAGGGTACCGCTTTCCGGATCCTACCGATCCTCTGCGGTACGCCCATATCCCTGGGTTTGTTGAGCGCCACCAGGGCACTTTCAAACTTCTGCGAGAGACGTATACGCTTTTTGAGCGGGCCTGGAGCCTCAGGGGGATGGAGGAATTCTTGAGCGATATGGTCATGCACCAGGACTTTGTCGAGGACTTGCTCGATGCCATCACCTCCTTCCACCTTGAAGTTATCGATCGAGCCCTGGACCTTGGACTCGATGGGGTTCTCTTTGGGGATGACTGGGGGTGGCAGGGGGGGCTTATCATGGGGCCAAAGCTCTGGCGGAAGTACATCAAACCTCGCATGGCCGAGATGATTGCTCTTGTCCGAAAAAAAGGGAAGAAAGCTTTTCTCCATTGCTGTGGGAAAGTTCAGGAAATCTTTCCCGACCTTGTGGAGATCGGACTCCACGTCTTCAATCCCTTCCAGCCCGAGGTGATGGACATTTTTGCTCTTAAGGAGGAGTACCAGGGGAAACTCGCTTTTTGGGGTGGCATAAGCATTCAGAGGCTCCTCCCCTTTGGGACTCCTGAAGAGGTCCGAAGGGAAACCCGTCGGATTCTGGCAAGGCTTGGGGACGGTGGAGGATACATAGCTGCCCCGTCTCATGCGCTTCCTCGAGACATTCCCTGCGAGAACATCGTGGCACTTCTTGAGGTGCTCATGAACCAGAAAAGTAGCGGGTGACCTCTGGAGCAAAGTCCCAAGGAATGAGATACGTGTCGACGAAGTGCAGGTCCTTTGACCCGGCGCGCTGCACCACTGTTTCCACGATCAGTGTGCCCTCGGTTTCGCTGGTTTTTGCAAGCTTCAGGAGCTTTTGTGTGATGGTTGTGGCGACGGGGTTTTCCCGTTCTCCCCAGATTTCACACACGAGCTCCTGCTCCCTGGGGTACATGAGAATCACCACATCCTGGGAGGGGAAGCGAAAACGAAGGTCCTTACTCCCGTAGCTGACGGCGGCGTCGAGGCCAGGGGGGACGTAAGCGGTGATCGGGGAGTATCCGGAGTGGGGATGGCGTTCCAGGATTTCCGCTTCGGTTCTGAGGAGGGCATTATAGAGCGTTGAGGCCACCTGGCACACGCCCCCTCCATATCCCGGAACAAGACGTCCATTGGCGAGAATTCGGGTTTTCCGGTACCCGTCCTCTTTCTCTGCCCGGCCGACCACGGCGTTAAAGGAGAAGACTTCTCCTTTGTTCAGGAAATATCCGGAAAGAGAGGCAGCAGCTTTTTCAATGTTGAAGATGACGTCCTCTTCCCGGTCTTTGAGGGACGTAGCGAAGGAGGCAAGAAGTGTTGTGATCCCCTTTGTTTTGAGGACTTCCAGTGTATCCACTCTGGGGGGAAGGGCATCAAAGGTCTCGAGGGTAACGACGTCACTCCAGTTCTCGAGAGATTGTTTCAAGGTGTGCAGGGCCCTCTCGACGTTCAGCCTTCGTCCTGCTTGAGCCTGCTGCACCCGATTGCCTTCCCAGGAAGCATCTTGTGGCGGAAGGAGAGTTTTTGCCGCAAGCGACTCAAGGAGGGCTTTGACCTTCTCTTCATCCCACTCTACAAGAAGTGGGACGCGTTCACCCCGAGCGGCTTTCTTTTTCATGGCTTTGATGTTCCAGCGAATGCCGAGGGCATCCTTGGAGACCTCAAAGGCTTTGCCAGCAACCACAAGGCGAAGAGGAATTCTCCTCCAGCGGGCTTCAAGGGTCTCAAGAAAAGGCACAATATCTCTCCTTGCCAGTGTGACCCTCTCTTCTTTGAGGGTGCAGGAGACTGTCCCTCGACTACTCGCAAGGAGGTATATCACAAGAAGGACAAAAACCCCAACCCCGGGGATGATGCCCTTTCTCACTCCACCTCCCCCTCAGAACCTGCAGCTGGGGGAGTTTCCGAGGGAACCGGAGTTTCTACAGAGGTTGTTCCTGCAAGCGCTTCGGAAATGGTGATGGTACTCTTTTTCCTGAGCTCTGCGAGGAGGTGCTCTGTCCTGACCCGTTCCTGCTCCTTGAGGAGGTACTGACGAATGTTCTCCTTGACGTCCTCGAAAGCCTTGACCTCTCGGGGTTTCCACTCCAGTACCCGGTAAATGACGTAGGTGTCCCCCACCTTAAGGGGAGGAGTCACGTTGCGGGGGTCATCCCTGACTTTCTCCAGGGCCTCCCGAACTTCTTGAGAAAGTCCGGTCTCCGAAACCCAGCCTATGTCTCCACCCTTCTTCGCAGCTTCGTCGAGGGAGACTTCTTGGGCAACTTTGGCAAACTCCTCCCCAAGGTACAGCCGGCGCAGCGCCTTCTCTGCATCCTCTCTGGAGAGAAAGGTCATCCTCAGAAGGTGGTACTGGGCTGGAGTGGTGAAGAGGTCCTGGTGTTCCTCGTAGTACTTCTGTACTTCTTCATCGGGGATGGGGAGGTCGGCAACAAGGCTCTCCGTGAGTTTCTGGATCATGAGTTCCCGACGAAGGGATTCGCGAAGCGCCGAAAGCGTGAGTCCCTGGTACTCGAGGTACCGACGAAATTCGCTTTCTGAGGGGAACTGTGCCCGGATTTTCTCAAGCTCGGTCTCTATGTCTTTTGAAGAGACCCGTATCCTCCTTGTCTGGGCTTCCTGGTACAGGAGCTCGTTGTTAATGAGGTTTTCAAGGACCAGACGTCGAAGGAGGTCGAAGGTCTTTTCGTCCCAGGAACTCAGGGTCTTTGAATCATACTGGCTCAGGAAATTCCGAAAGGCCTGGTCGAGGGTGGAGAAACTGATGGCTGTGTGGTTTACCGTTGCAGCCACAGCCTGTCCAGTACGACCAGAGCGGCGGTACGATCCGTAGCCGTAGTAGATGGTAACAGCAAAAGCAACGACGACGATGATAAGGATGATGTCCAGGTTTTTGCGCAGCGCTCTCATCATCTTTTGTCCACCTCGTGCGTCCGTTTTGGAGTTTCTCCTGGTACAATACTACTTCAGCGACTTATCCTTGTCAATTTTGGGGAGTTTCGGTAGAGTATTAGAAACACCAAGGTGCTCAATGGGGGTTATGACGCCATGGAAATGGATATACGCAAAATCCAGGAAATTCTCCCCCATCGCTTCCCCTTCCTCCTTGTGGATCGGATCGTTGCCTTGGAAGAGGGAAGGGTTGTGGGCATCAAGAACGTTACGGTGAACGAGTGGTTCTTCCAGGGGCATTTTCCTGGAAGGCCCATCATGCCTGGTGTTCTCATTCTTGAGAGCATGGCACAGGTCGGAGCCACCATGATGATGTACATGGAAGAATTCCGGGGGTGCATTCCGTACTTTGCTTCCCTTGATAACGTCCGCTTCCGGCGTCCTGTTGTCCCCGGGGACCAGCTGGTCATGGAGGTCACGCTCCTCAGGATGAAAGGCCGGGTGGGTAAGCTCAAAGGTGTGGCGAGGGTGAAAGACCAGGTTGTGGCTGAGGCAGAGCTGGGCTTCTCTCTGGTACGGGAAGAGGCAAGGGAGGAAGTGTCTTGAGGATGCAGTGGGTTCGTGTTCTGGGAACGGGTTCCAGCGTTCCAGAAAAGGTACTCACCAACTTCGACTTGGAACACATGGTGGACACAAGTGATGAGTGGATCACCACACGGACGGGGATTAAGGAGCGGCGAATCGCTGCGCCCTCCGAAACGACCTCGAAGCTGGCCCTCGAAGCGGCGTGGAGGGCCCTGGAGGCTGCTCAGGTTGCCCCTGAGGAAATCGACTGCATCATCGTGGGAACGGTTACCCCGGATATGCTCTTTCCTTCCACGGCATGCCTCCTGCAGCATGCTCTGGGGGCAAAAAGGGCCTTTGCTTTTGACCTCGAGGCAGGGTGTACGGGGTTCGTCTACGCTCTTGCCGTGGCTGAGAAGTACCTCCTTGCCGAGGGAAGGGGAAAGGCCCTGGTCGTAGGAGCCGAAACTCTCTCGAAGATTGTGGACTGGCAGGACCGAGCCACGTGTGTCCTTTTTGGTGATGGGGCGGGGGCAGCTGTGGTGGGCCTGGGGGACCGGCCAGGAATTCTGGCGACGTATCTTGGGGCTGATGGGGGCGGGGCGCATCTTCTGGAGCTTCCTGCTGGCTGTTCTCGAATGCCCGCGTCTTTTGAAACCGTAGAGAAGCGGCTTCACTACATCAAAATGAATGGGAATGAGGTATTTAAATTCGCGGTGCGCATAGTTGAGGAGGCTTCTCTTGAGGTTCTGAGAAAGGCTCAGAAAACTGTTGACGACGTGAAGCTCTTCATACCTCACCAGGCAAACATCCGTATCATCCAGTCGGCGGCCAAGCGGCTTGGAATACCAGAAGAAAAGGTTTTCGTCAACGTGGAGAAATACGGGAACACCTCTTCAGCCTCCATTCCTATTGCCCTCGACGAGGCCTCAAGGTCTGGTCGCATCAGAGAGGGAGACATTGTGCTCCTTGTGGGCTTCGGTGCGGGTCTCACCTGGGGGGCTGCGCTCATTCAGTGGTAAAGGGGGTTGACCAGTTGGCGCGAAGAGTCGTTGTCACCGGTATTGGTGTCATCAGCCCAGTAGGAACCGGCAAGGAGAAATTCTGGCAGTCGCTTCTTGAAGGAAGGTCCGGCATTGACATCATTCAGAGCTTTGATCCAGCGCCTTTTGAGACGAAAATCGCCGGAGAGGTTCGGGATTTCAATCCTGAGGATTTCCTTCCCCGAAGGGAAGCCCGGCGAATGGACCGCTTCTCGCAGTTTGCTGTTTGTGCATCGCTTATGGCTCTGGAAGATGCTGGGGTGAACCTTGAGCGGATGGACCGGGAACGGGCAGGAGTCATCCTGGGGTCAGGCATTGGAGGTATTCACACCTTTGAAGAGCAGTACCGGGTGCTTCTTGAACGGGGCCCTCAGAAGGTCAGCGCCCTCTTCATCCCCATGATGATTGTCAACATGGGAGCGGCCAATGTGGCCATTCAACTTGGCTTGAAGGGGCCGAATAGCTGTGTTTCAACAGCCTGCGAAGCGTCAACCCATGCTCTGGGTGAGGCGTTACGCATTATCCAGCGGGGAGAAGCTGACCTTATGATTGCCGTTGGTGCTGAGGCTTCCATCACGCCTCTTGCGGTAGCGGGTTTCTGTGCCATGAAAGCCCTCTCAACCCGTAACGATGAACCCCAGAAGGCCTCTCGTCCTTTCGACCGGAATCGCGATGGTTTTGTGATGGCTGAGGGTGCCTGCGCACTGGTTCTTGAGGCGGAAGAGGCGGCCCTCAGGAGAGGGGCGCGAATTTACGCGGAACTCAAGGGTTACGCCTCAACCTGTGATGCTTACCACATCACGGCCCCGGACCCGGAGGGCGAGGGTGCGGCCCGGGCGATGCGTCTTGCTCTTGAGGACAGCGGTGTTCTCCCGGAGGAAGTCGACTATATCAATGCCCACGGGACTTCAACCCCCCTCAACGATCGTACAGAGACCCTGGCGATTAAGAAGGTCTTTGGTGACCGGGCATACAAAATCAAAATCAGTTCCACGAAGTCTATGGTGGGGCACCTTCTCGGAGCAGCAGGAGCCATCGAAGCGGCGGCCACGGTTCTCTCTATTTACCACGGGATTGTCCATCCAACGATTAACCTCGAAGAACCCGATCCGGAATGTGACCTCGATTACACCCCCTGGAAGGCCTGTCCTCTGGAGATTCGCAATGCTCTCTCGAACTCCTTTGGTTTTGGAGGACACAACGGGACCTTAGTGTTTGGGAAATATCAGGGGTGAGGGTTATGGCGGTTTGGGTGCTTCTGGCGAATTACCTTTTGGGGTCCCTGCCCTGTGGGCTTGTGGTCACCTGGCTTTTCAGGGGTGTGGATCTCCGAAAGTACGGGAGTGGGAACATCGGAGCAACCAACGTTTCCCGGGTCGCGGGGTTCTTCCCCGCTCTTCTTGCCGGAGTAGGGGATGCCCTCAAAGGGTTCTTCGGTGCGTACCTTGCTCTTCGCTTTCTGGGTTCGTCTCCTGTGCTCTTTTTCCTTGCCACTTTTCTGGTCGTTGTGGGGCACGACTGGTCGCTTTTTTTGAGATTCAGGGGGGGAAAGGGGGTGGCCACAACCCTGGGGGTACTGTTTTACCTTTCATGGCAGGCAGCGCTTCTGTGTTTTCTGGTCTGGGTCGTGGTGGTGGCCATCACCAGGTATTCTTCGCTTGGTTCCTTAAGCGGTGCTCTGGCGATGCCGATCCTCCTTTTTCTCTTCCGTCGACCCCAGGCTTTCGTGTGGTGGGGAATATTCGCAGCAGCCCTGGTGTTTTTGAGGCACAGGGACAACATTCGCCGGCTTGCGCACGGGCAGGAGCTCAAAATCGGCGAGAGAAGGAGTGAAAGACATGGGAGGGAACGTCCTGGAGTTGAACGAGGCGAACTTTGAGGAAGAGGTGCTGCGTGCTCAGGAACCGGTGCTTGTGGATTTCTGGGCGACCTGGTGCATGCCCTGCCGCATGATGGCACCGGTTGTGGAGGACATTGCAAGGAGCTTCTCTGGTCGGATCAAGGTGGGGAAGGTGAACACCGACGAGGTTCCTTCTCTGGCCCTGCGGTATGGCGTCCATGCAATTCCCACACTGATTTTCTTCCAGGATGGGAGGGAGATTGAACGGGTCGTGGGTTATGTTCCCAGGCGGCTCCTTGAGGAGAAACTCAAAAGGATTCTGGGCGAAGCGTAGAACTCTCGCATTTCTGGGAATCCTCCTCGGAGCGCTTTTGGGGGTTCTGGGGGCTAAAGAAGCGGAAGCCATTGAGCTCCATGGCGAGAGAGTGTTCGCCATGGACACTTTGCGCTGTATCCGGAGTGGACCCCGGGTGGGGAAGAAGGTTGCCCTTACCTTTGACGATGCTCCCAACGGGCACACAGCGGAAATCCTGGCCATTCTTGACTGTTTCCAGGTAAAGGCGACGTTCTTCCTCATAGGCGCTCAGGTGCTTAAGCATCCAGACCTTGTTCGGCGTATCGTTGCGGCGGGGCACGAAATAGGGAACCATTCCTTCTCTCACGCGTTCACCAGAGGATGTTCGGCAGAGAGCATAAAAGAGGATATAGAACGAGCCGAGAAGGCCATTGTCGATTCCGCTGGGCGACTTCCCCTGTACTTCCGTCCTCCTGAAGGCCTTGTGACTCCAGCGATTAGGAGAGCCTGTGGCATGACAGGGTACAGTCTCGTCACCTGGTCGCTTGATTCGGAGGACTGGAGGGCACAAACGGAAGATGAAATCGTCGAGCGTGTTCTTCGGGATATCCATCCCGGAGCCATTGTGCTTTTCCATTCCCTCTCCCGTACTGTTCGCGCTCTTCCCCGTATTCTTCGCGCCCTTCTGGAGGCAGGATACACGTGTGTTCCTCTTTCTTCCCTCCTCGAGTGACAGGGGACTTTTCCTGGCCCAGGGAATGGGCTTTCCTTGAAGAGGTTCTCTGTGACTTCCGGGGGACCATCATGGTGATTGCACCTCCGGACCGTGGGAAAACCACCCTCGTGCGCCTTATCGTTCGATTTTTCCTCAGAAGGAGGAAAAGGGTTGGTTGGGTGGATGCTGACCCCGGTCAATCACAGATCGGCCCGCCAACAACCATCGGGGCCTCCGTCCTTTTGCAGGAGGCAGGTTTGTCGGAACGGTTGTTCACCCCCTTTTTCCACTTTATCGGGGACACGACGCCTGAACGGGACGTCGTGGCTTTTGCCCTTGCGACCTTTGACCTTGTACGTTTGGTGAGGCAGCAAGGCGATGTAGTCGTCCTCGACACCTGTGGGCTTTTCCATTCCCCCGTGGGGTATCTTCTCAAGATGCTCAAAATACGACTCATTGAACCAGAAATGGTGCTCGCTCTGGGAGAAAGGGAGGAGTTTCTCCCCTTCGCCGCTTTTCTTCAGGACCGTTTTCTGCCACTTCCCGTGCCCCCCGAAGCCTCAAAGAAGGATTACCTGCATCGTCGCGACCACCGTCAAAAACTTTTTGCCCTCTATTTCTCTGCAGGAGAAGAGATGAGGTTTCCGCTGGCCTTTCTCCGGTTTTCTCTTCCCTGGTACCCCTCCTTTTTCCTCTGGGAAATGGTGGAAGAAGGAAACGGGGTACGCTTCGCAGGTCCTGGAGAGGAAGTCCTTCTCGTTCCTGCCGGAGGGATTGAGGGGGAGAGGGGGTCTGCGTCCCGGATCGTTCCAGTTGATGCCCTGGAGGGGCTCATCTGCGGGCTTTTTGGGAAGGACGGAAAGGATCTGGGGCTTGGCATTATTGAACGGGTTTTCTGGGAGGAACGCATGTTCCTCCTCTGGGGGGTTCGGTGTGTCCCTGGAAAAGTTGAGGCCGTTGTCCCCGGAACGATTCGCCTGACCAGAGAAGGAGAGGAAAGGGGCCGTTTCTCTGCATGTCTTTCCCCCCTTCGCCTGGAGCGAAGAATATGGAGACCCTGAAGGTTTTACATGTGCACGGCGTGAACCGTAACTCCAGGGATACGCGAGAGGGTTTCCGCAAGGGTTCTGGTATCTTCCTCTCCGCCCCGAAGCTCAAGGATGACAAGACCGTCCTCAGCGCAGTATCCTTCAGAGGAAGTTTCGTGAAGGCCAAGACGTGTTCTTATGATGCGTCCGGACTCTGTGAGGATTCTCTGGACCTCTGAAGCGGCGGAGGATCGGTGGGCGATCTTCACAAGAAGCAGGCTGTACGCCACGGTGTTCACCCCTTTTTTCGAGATTGTACCAGATTCGCTATAATACCCGAAAGGGGTGGTTGCTGTGCCCATTGCACTGGTCATGGCAGGAGGGAAGGGAGAGCGGCTCTGGCCGGTGAGCCGGAGGCATCGACCGAAACAATTCATCAGTCTCCTTGGGAAGACCCTTCTTCGCCACACGGTGGAACGCATCCTGCCCCTTGTAGGGGTTGACCGTCTCTATGTGGTCACCCAGAGGGAACACCTTGAGGCAACGCTCCGGGAGCTCCCCTTTCTTCCTCCTTCGCACTTGATCTTCGAACCGGTAGGGAAAAACACCGCTCCCTGTATCGGATTCTCGGCAGTGCATCTTGCACGGGTTTTCTCTCCTGGCGAGGTTATGGTCGTTCTTCCGGCGGACCACATGGTCTTTGAAGAGGAGAGGTTCCAGGAAGCGGTGAGCCTTGCGGTAGAGGTTGCTCAGAGTGGCGAGTGGCTGGTGACCTTTGGCATTCCCCCAACCCATCCTCATACCGGATACGGGTATATCCGCTGTGGGGAGCTCTTCCGGAAGGACTCTAGAGGCTGCGTATACCGGGGAGAAGGTTTTACCGAAAAGCCAGATCTCAACAAGGCTGAGGAGTATCTTCGCTCTGGGAAGTACCTCTGGAACAGCGGAATATTTGTATGGACTATCGGCGCCATTCTCTCGGCCTTCAAGACATGGGCTCCGGAGATCAGCTGGGGATTAGAACAAATCGCAGAAAGCCTGGGAACCCCGAAGGAGGAAAAGGTGCTTGTGGAGGTCTTTTCTACTTTTCCTTCGATTTCCATCGACTACGCCGTCATGGAGCGGGCCTCTAATATTCTGGTCGTTTCCGCTTCCTTTGGATGGAGTGACGTGGGGTCTTGGAAGAGCCTGGGAGAGATTCTGCCAAAGGACGCCAATGGTAACGTCGCCCTGGGAGAACATATTGCCCTCGAGAGCCGGGGGTGCATTCTCTGGACCAGAAAGCCTGTGGTGACCTTTGGGATGGAGGACGTGGTCCTGGTGGAGGAAGAGGACCTGCTTTTCCTTGCGCCAAAAAGCAGAGACCAGGATATTCGCCGACTTCTCGCCTACCTTCGGGAAACCGGCAGGACGGAGTACCTGTGACCATGGCCGAAGTACTCCAGGCAGACAGAAAGGCCGTTCAGAGGGCGGCGTCTTTTCTCCGGGAGGGAAAACTCGTTGCCTTCCCTACCGAGACAGTTTACGGTCTTGGTGCCTGTGCGCTGAACCCTCAGGCTGTGGCTCGAATTTTCGAGGTGAAAGAGCGCCCCTTCTTTGACCCGCTGATCGTTCACGTGGCTACGCTTGAGATGGCCAGGGAAGTCTGTGAATTTCTGGATCCCCGGGCTTTGCTCCTTGTCGAGCGTTTCTGGCCCGGACCACTCACCCTTGTTCTCCCCAAAAGGCCTGTTATTCCTGACATCGTTACCGCAGGGCTGCCAACCGTGGGAGTACGAATGCCTGCTCATCCTGTGGCTCTTGAGCTCATCAGAGAAGCCGGGGTTCCCGTTGCCGCACCAAGTGCGAATCTCTTCGGGCACCTGAGCCCTACGACGGCTGCTCACGTTGTCAAGCAAATCGGAGACCGGATTGACCTTGTTCTTGATGGTGG
Source organism: Candidatus Caldatribacterium sp. SIUC1 (assembly GCF_051549785.1). Taxonomy (GTDB): domain Bacteria; phylum Atribacterota; class Atribacteria; order Atribacterales; family Caldatribacteriaceae; genus Caldatribacterium. Next base: position 1,314,057 of record NZ_CP189974.1, read on the forward strand.
CCAGTGTCCCATTGGCGTGGAGTCAACGGTTCTTGAGCTCCTTGAGGAGCCGGTGCTCCTTAGGCCTGGAGGAATTCCCCTTGAGGACCTTGAAAGGGCCATAGGGAAGATTCGGGTAGGTTCTCTGAAAGATGGTCCTCGTGCTCCTGGGCAGCTCCCTTTCCACTATGCTCCCCGTGTTCCCCTGCGCATTGTCCCTCAGGAAACCCCTCCCCCTCCGGGGTTCCGGGTGGGGTTGCTGGCCTTTCGGGTGGTGCGGCATCCGGAGTGGTTTGCGAAGGTTGAAATCCTCTCGTCAAACGGGGATCTCCGGGAGGCAGCGACCAATTTCTTTGCCTGTCTTCACCGCCTGGAGGAGGCTGGCCTTGACCTTATTTTCGCCGAACCGGTGCCCGAAGTTGGTCTGGGAAGGGCCATCATGGATCGTTTACGTAAGGCTGAGGCAAAAACCCTTCAGTGAGGTGGATGCATATGGCTCTGGTTCTCGTTACCGGTGGCAGTGGTCTTCTGGGATCCTGGGTGACGTACTATCTTGTGGATCGAGGGAAAAGAGTGCTGTCCTTTGACCTTCGGGAGGCCAACCAGGATTACCTTGAGGATCGGAGGAGTGCCATCGTTTTTTTTCGGGGAAGCGTTCTGGAATGGTCTCATCTGGTGCAACTTTTCTCCAGCTTTCCCGACATTGAAGGCATCATTCATACCCCTGCGGTGATGGCCTCTCCACGGTACTGGAACGATCCTTACGCTGCTACTTTTCTCAACGTCGTTGGTACCCTCAATCTCCTGGAATGTGCTCGTCTTTTTAGGATTCCAAAGTTCCTCTACGTGAGTTCTGGTGCTGTTTATGGAGAGACCAAAGACAATCCCGGAGAACTCACCCATCCCGTGAATCCCTCAGATCTCTACGGAGCAAGTAAGGCCAGTGCGGAGTACCTCGCGCTCCAGTACGGTCACCACTATGGTATTGACGTCCGCATTGTCCGTCCTTACTTCTTTTTCGGTCCGGGTCTTCTGCCCTCAGAAATGACCCCTGTTTTTCGGGTTCTTCTCGGATCCCTTGAAGGCCTTGAGGGGCTTGTTCTTGAAAGCGGAAGGGACCAGAGACTTGGCTTCACCTACGTGAAGGACACGGCCTGGGGGACGGTGCTGGCCTATGAGAAGGAACACTTAAGATACCGTATCTTCAACATCGCTACGTCTGAGGTGACGAGCTTCCCCGACCTTGCCCGCCTTGCGCAAAAATACAGCGACCATCCCCAGGAGGTCATCCTTGGTCCTGGCAAGCTTTTTCCTCGCGGGGAAACGCTCGATATTACTCTGGCCCGAGAAGAACTGGGGTTTGAGCCTCACTACCGGATGGAGGAGGCCGTGGCAGAGTACGCTCGCTGGGTGAAAAGGGAATTGCAGAGGAGAAATCGAAAGAGGACCGTGCAGGAATACGAACGCTGAGGGGGTGAGGTTCTGTGGAGTATGGTGTCGGGAAGCTCGAACGGGTTGTTGTGGTGAGCATTTTCCCGGGGGAGTACGTTCTTGAAACCCTTGAGGAGGTCATCCGTAGAGAACGTATCGAACACGGGGTCATTCTCTCTGGCTTTGGGACCCTGAGCGAGGTTCATCTCCACTGGGTGACAACAACGGGCCTGCCGCCTGTAGAGCGTTTCGAGAAGTACGAGGGACCTTTTGAGCTCCTCTCCCTAAGCGGTGTTATCGTCGGTGGGGAACCCCACATCCATGCGGTGGTTTCAAATCCTCGGGGAGCCTATGGGGGGCATCTTGAGCGCGGTAACAAGGTCCTCTACCTTTGCGAAGTCGCCATTGGGGTTCTCGCTGGAGTGGCGATGAGGCGAGAACAGACACCTCATGGCATCAGGCAGCTGCGCTTTGATCAATAAGGGGTGCAGTGCATGAGGGTCCGGAGGACAGAAGAGCTTTTTCGGAGCTTCTTCTTTTGTGCGTGCTGGGTTGGACTCATTGTTCTGGGTGTTGCCTTTCGGGCATCTGCCTGTGGTACGGGAGAGGAAGTTGAAGCTCTTCAGACCGTTGCCGGGTTCGGACGGAAACTCCAGGAGGTCAACCTCCTTGCTCCTCGGGAGGTTTGCGAGGGGCTTCTACGGCAGCATTATACCTCTTATGTGGCTTCGGGACTCCTCAAACAATGGTTCCAGAACCCCCAGCAGGCTCTGGGGAGGTACGGTTCCAGTCCGTGGCCGGACAGAATCGAGATCCGGGGATACATCAAGGAGGACAAGGGAAGGTACGTTGTTTTTGGAGAGGTGGTAGAGGTGACAAGCGTTCCCGGCGAGGAGCGAAGGGGGGAGGTACTCCTTCTTGTGGAGAGAGTTGGTGATCGATGGTGGATTACCGAAGCACAGAAACAGGTTCTCGGCCTGACCCTTCCTGGAGTGTATGGAGCGAAGGGGGGAGACGGGCATGGCTTCCAAGGTTGACACACCCCCTTGGGAAACATATAATTCTTCCGATGCTGGAAAGTTGGAAGAGAAAGGTGGCACTGTTTCGATGGTAGAGGTGACAAAAAAAGAGGAAAAAGAGAAGCACGTTTTTGAGCTCGAAGTAGAGGTAGCAAAAGAGCGGGTTGACCAGGTTCTCGAGAGCATTTACCGGGACTTCAACTTTCGAGTTACGGTGCCGGGCTTCCGCAGGGGTCGGGTTCCTCGGGCCATTCTTCGTGCCCGTCTGGGAAAAGAAGCCTTTCTGGATGAGCTGGTGCACCGTCTCGTTCCGGAGGTGGCAAAGGAGGTCCTGGAAAGGGAAGGCATTGATGTGGTGGGGGAACCCGATGTGGAAATCCTCCACGTGGAGGAAGGAGAGCCTCTCCGTTTTCGTTTGAAGGTCATTGAGAGTCCCGAAGTCCTTCTGGCCCGTCCTGAAGAACTCGAGGTGCGAAAGTACCGCCTCGAGGTTCGGGAAAGCGACGTCGACGCGTATATTGAGGAACTCCGCAGGCGTTTTGGGCAATGGGAGGAGCAGGAGGGACCGGTGGTGTCGGGAGATACGGTGATTGTCGCCGTAGGGGACAAGCAGTACACGGTGCAGGCGGGGGGTGAGCAGCATCCCCTGGCTCAGGAGGTTCTTGGCATGCGACGGGGAGAGCGACGGACGGTTACTCTCGAGGGCGAGGAGAAAGAACTGGAGGTCCGTACCGTTTTCCGAAAGCGACTCCCCGAAGTGAATGAAGAGTTCGTCAAGCGTTTTGGGGAAGATTATGCATCGGTGGAGGCCTTTCGAGAAGGTATTCGGAAGATCCTCGAGGGGCAAGCTCAGGAGATGGTGCAGGAGCGCCTGCAGGAGGAGGCTGTGGTCGCCCTCTGCCAGAAGTCGCAGGTCTACATTCCTGAGCCCCTTCTTGAGGAAGAAACCCGAAGGGTCATCCAGCTTTTTGAAGAGCGGTTGCGAGAAAGTGGAACCACCCTCGAGCGATACCTTGAGCTTACGGGGTACGATTTCGCCACGTTTACCGAGAAAATGCGCAATGTTGCTCGCTGGAGACTGAAGAAACACTTCGTTCTTGAGAAGTACGCCAGGGAGTACGGTCTTGAAGTGACTGAAGAAGAGCTCCATCGCCTTGTGGAGAGTGTTGCACAACGCACTGGAAAGCCGCTTGAAAAGGTGGCAGAACGCCTTGTCCGGAGCAATGCTCTGGTGGAGGCCGCAAACCGCCTCCTTTCGAGCAAGCTCGTTGAAGACCTCCTCTCGAGGGTGAGAATACAGGAAACCGCAGAACCCTTGAATTTTGATCAGTGGCAAGCTCTGGGAGATCCTGAAGAGGAGATGGTTCAGGGATGAAAGAGCCCCGTTTGAGTTACCTTGTACCCATTGTGGTGGAGCAGACCCCAAGAGGTGAGCGAGCCTATGACATTTACTCCCGTCTCTTGCAGGATCGCATCGTCTTTCTGGGAACGGAAATCGACGATACCGTCGCAAACCTTGTCATTGCCCAGCTCCTTTTCCTTGAAGCAATGAACAAAGAGAAGGATATCAACCTCTACATCAACAGTCCCGGAGGTTCGGTTTCGGCGACGCTGGCCATCTACGACACCATCCAGTACATCAAGCCTGATGTTGCAACCATCTGTATTGGGCAGGCCGCAAGTGGAGCGGCGGTCATTCTTGCTGCCGGAACCAAAGGTAAGCGGATGGCACTCCCCAATTCCCGGATCATGATTCATCAGCCCCTTGGGGGTGCGCAGGGACAGGTGACGGACATCGAAATCCACGCCCGGGAAATGGTGAAGATCCGGGAGAAGCTCAATGAAATCCTCGCTCGCCATACTGGCCAGTCCATCGAGAAAATTCGCAAGGACACAGAGCGGGACTTTTTCATGTCCCCCGAGGAGGCACGGGAATACGGGCTTATAGATCGGGTTCTGTATCCGGAAGAGAAGAGCAAGAAGGAGACCAGAGAGGATGCCGAAATTTGAGGAGGAGAAGATTAAGTTGCGGTGTTCCTTCTGTGGCAAAACACAGCAGGAAGTGCGAAAGCTCATTGCGGGTCCGGGAGTGTACATCTGTGACGAGTGCGTAGAACTCTGCAACGAGATTCTCAAAGAGGACTCCCGGAAAAGCAAGAAGGAGTTCGTTCTTGAGGAGCTCCCCTCACCCCGCGCGATCAAGGCTTTCCTTGACCAGTACGTTATCGGTCAGGAGCGGGCGAAAATCATCCTTTCCGTTGCCGTATACAACCACTACAAACGGATCATGCAACCCAGGGATTCCCAGGACGTGGAGATTGAAAAGAGCAACATTCTGCTTCTTGGGCCGACTGGATCGGGGAAGACACTCCTTGCCAGGACCCTGGCGCGTTTTCTGAACGTCCCCTTCGCCATTGCGGATGCCACGACGCTCACCGAAGCCGGGTATGTGGGAGAAGACGTCGAGAACATCCTCCTTCGCCTTCTTCAGAACGCTAACTTTGACGTCAAAAGGGCGGAAAAGGGCATCGTTTACATCGATGAAATCGACAAAATTGCCCGCAAAGGGGAAAATCCCTCCATCACCCGGGACGTTTCTGGAGAAGGCGTGCAACAGGCACTTCTGAAGATTCTTGAGGGGACCGTTGCGAACGTTCCTCCTCAGGGTGGCCGAAAGCATCCGCACCAGGAATTCATCCAGGTGAACACCGAGAATATCCTCTTCATCTGCGGTGGTGCCTTTGTAGGCCTTGAGCGCATTATTGAGAATCGCCTGAAGGATCGGAAAATCGGTTTTGGTGCCCGTGAGAGCCTTGCCGAAAAGGAACTCTCCCGGAATATTCTCCATGAAGTGCAACCGGAAGACCTCCTGAAGTTCGGCATGATTCCCGAGTTCATTGGCAGGGTACCGATTATCTGTGCCCTTGACCCCCTCACCGAAGACGACTTAGTACGCATCCTCACCGAGCCCAGAAATAGTCTCGTCCGGCAGTATCAGAAGCTTTTCGAAATGGAGGGTGTGGAGCTCATCTTCACCGAGGGAGCCTTGCGACTCATTGCCCGCGAGGCCCTGGCCAAAGGCACCGGTGCCCGGGGGCTTCGGGCAATTATGGAGCGGCTCATGACTGACCTCATGTTTGAAATCCCCTCACGGAGGGATATCAAAAAGGTTGTCATCAACGAGGCCTTTGTGAAGGGTGAGAATCTCCTCTTTTTCAGGGAAACTCGGGAAGAGAAGCTCGCGTGAGGTACCATGGAGAAGTCCGTTGCTCTTCCACCGGTCTTTGAGGCCCAGGCGGTAGAAGAAAAGTGGTACGAATTCTGGGAAAAGAACGGCTACTTTATTCCTTCCCCGGACCCTCAGAAACCTCCTTTTTCCATCGTTATTCCTCCCCCAAACGTGACGGGGCACCTCCACATGGGCCATGCCCTGAATCTCACCCTCCAGGATATTGTTATCCGGGCAAAGCGCATGCAGGGGTACGCAGCCCTCTGGCTTCCTGGCACAGACCATGCGGGGATTGCCACACAGAACGTCGTTGAACGGCAGCTTGCCAGGGAGGGTCTCAGCCGCCACGATCTGGGTCGGGAGAAGTTTCTGGAGCGGGTCTGGGAATGGAAAGAGACGTACCATGCAAGAATCGTGCAACAGCTCAAGCGTATGGGAGCCTCTTGTGACTGGACCCGGGAACGATTCACGATGGATGCTGGTCTTTCCCGAGCAGTGCGAGAGGTCTTCGTGCGGCTTTTTGAAGAGGGCTTGATTTACCAGGGTGAGTACATCGTCAACTGGTGTCCCCGCTGTGAGACGGCTCTCGCGGATATCGAGGTGGAGTATCGGGAAATCCCTGGGAAACTCTATTACATTCGCTATCCCCTTGTTGATGGGACAGGTTTTCTGGTTGTGGCCACCACACGTCCTGAAACCCTTCTTGGGGACGTGGCCCTGGCGGTTCATCCTGAGGACCCGAGGTACCGGCACGTTCTCGGGAAGAGGGTTCGCCTCCCGCTTTTGGACCGGGAAATCCCTGTTATCGCTGACGAGTACGTGGATCGCGAGTTTGGCACTGGTGTCCTCAAGGTTACCCCAGGTCATGACCCTCACGATTTTGAGCTGGGGCGACGGCACAATCTCTCGGTTATTCGGGTTATTGACACGCGGGGTGTGATGACCGAGGGTGCGGGACCGTTCGCGGGGCTCCCCCGAGAGGCGGCTCGGGAGGCAGTGCTTCGAGCTCTTGAGGAAAAGGGGCTTCTGGAGAAGGTTGAAGAACATCGCCACGCTGTCGGGCACTGTTACCGGTGCGGAGTGGTGATTGAGCCTCTCGTGTCCCGACAGTGGTTCGTCCGGATGAAGGAACTCGCCCGTCCTGCAATCCAGGCGGTTCTGGAGGGGCGGGTTGTCTTTGTCCCGGAGCGCTGGACCAGGGTCTACTTCGAATGGATGGAGAACATCAGGGACTGGTGCATTTCCCGGCAAATCTGGTGGGGCCACCGGATTCCGGTGTTTTACTGTCAGTCCTGTGGGTATGTTTTCGCCCATCGGGAGACACCTTTGAGCTGTCCCAGATGTAACGGTGTGGTTGTGCAGGATGAGGACGTTCTCGACACCTGGTTCAGTTCCGCCCTCTGGCCTTTCTCAACACTGGGCTGGCCCGAAAAGACCGAGGATCTCAACCGCTTCTATCCGACCTCGCTTTTGGTTACGGGTTTCGACATCATCTTCTTCTGGGTGGCCCGGATGATTATGATGGGCCTCAAGTTCATGGGAGAGGTCCCTTTCCGCAAGGTATACATCACGCCTCTTGTGCGAGACGAAGCAGGGCGGAAGATGAGCAAATCCCTGGGAAATGCCATCGATCCTCTGGAAGTTGTCGAGAAATACGGAAGCGATGCCCTGCGTTTTGCCCTGGCCTGGCTTACGGTTCAGGGGCGGGACATTCACCTTTCCCTGAAGAGGATAGAAGCAGCACGAACCTTTGTGAACAAACTCTGGAACGCTTCCCGTTTTGTCCTGATGAACCTCGAGGGATATTCTTTCCTTCCCCTTGAGGCGGGAGAACTCGACCTCAAAGACCGGTGGATTCTCTCCCGCTTTCAGAAGGTACTCCGTTCGGCCACGGAACAGCTTGAAGCCCTGGAATTTGGAGATTTTGTTCAGCTCCTCTATGATTTTGTCTGGAGTGAATACTGCGACTGGTATGTGGAGTGGAGCAAGGAAGACCTCTACCGGGGAGGGGAGAGTAAGCGAAGAGCTACACAGAACGTTCTCCTCTCAGTCTTGAGCGGCCTTCTGCGCCTCCTCCATCCTGTTACCCCCTTTGTGACTGAGGAGATCTGGCAGTACCTCCCAGCCCCCTACAAAGTGGCAGAGAGCATCATAATTGCTCCCTGGCCTCGGGAGGATACTCAATGGATCAGTGAGGACGCAGAGCGCGACGTTGCCTTTCTCCAGGAACTCATCCGTGAAATCCGGTACCTGCGGGCGGAGCTCAACATTGCTCCTTCAGTGGAAGGCGTGGTATGGCTGAGCTGTGAAGAAGACGATACTGTGCGTCTTCTGTCTTCCACAAGGCGATATGTCGAGCAACTTGCGAAATGCCGTGTGGAACGGATTGGGAAGCACCTCTTCCGGCCGGGCCAGGTGGCCTTAGGTCGGGTACGGGGTGTGGACGTGTTCTTCCTTGTGGAGGGCGTTGTGGATCTCGAGAAAGAAACCCAGCGCCTTTTGAAAAAGCTCACGGATCTTGAGGGGGATCTGGAGCAGCTGGAGAAGAAGCTCCAGAACGAGAATTTCCTTACCCGCGCTCCTCAGGAAGTCGTGGAGCAGGAAAGGGAACGGTACAGAGGAGTGCGGGAAGAAACTGAGCGGCTTAAGCGACTCCTTGGGGGTATCCGATGAAACTGCCGATGCCGTTGCGGCGGAAAGACCCGGTGGAGACGCTCATTGTCCTTCTGGGCGCGGTTTTGGTGGTGGTCTTTGCCTTCTTTATGGCCCGTGGGGATCTCGACCGTTACGCGGAGCTTCTTGTGACTAAAGAGATTCCTCCCCTTGTTGAGGTTGTGGAGAAAGAGGAGCTCGTTCCTGTTTCGCCTCTTGAACAGTGGGCACAGGAATTCCCCCAGTCCTCCCCCATCGGGATTGCGGAAGAAGTTCCCTCTCCAATTCCTCCGGCACGGGAAGAAAGTGGAAAATCCGGAGGAGTACAGGAGAGACCGCAGCCGCCCCGAGAAATCCGCAAGGAAACCCCTCCTCCTGTAGAGGGTCAGGCTTTTCTTCAGGCGGGAGCATTTTCCCAGGAGAAAAATGCCCGGGCAATGGTAGAGACACTCCGGCGGTTTGGGTATACTGCCACGATCGAGCGTGTTTCGGGGATGTACCGAGTGAGGGTGTACGGCTTTTCTTCCCTTGAGGAGGCCAAGAAAGCAGCAGCTCGACTCCGGTCTCAGGGCATTGAGTGTTTTGCAGGAAGGTGAAAGGGGAGCCACCATGACACTTCGGGAGGTCAAAGAGATTCTTGAAGCTGAAGTCCTGGCGTGCGAGGACCTTCTTGATCGGGAACCGAGGTCAGCCTGTGGGAGCGACCTTTTGAGCGATGTTCTGGCTTTCACAAAGGAGAACTCCCTTCTCCTCACAGGTCTCACGAACCCTCAGGTGATCCGCACCGCGGAGATGAGTGATCTCATTGGCGTGGTGTTCGTGCGCGGGAAGCGCCCTGAACCGGCGACCGTTGAGCTTGCGGTCATGAAGAGGATTCCCCTCTTGGCTACGAGGCTCCCCATGTATGAGGCCTGTGGAAGGTTGTACATGCGGGGGCTTCGGGGTTGCAGCGAAGTGGAATGACCGATGAGAAACCCCTTATCGAAATCGAACGCAGAATCACAGGAGGGGATTTCCAGAGCGCTGGGGATGTGTCCAGTGAGCTCAAGAGGGTTCTCCAGCAGATTGGTTTTCCTGCAGCCTTCAGTCGCCGAGTGGTGATTGCCGCCTATGAGGCAGAGATGAACGTGGTGATTCATGCTTTCTGGGGGGTTTTTCGGGCCTGGATTTTCCCGCAGCGCATTCACATCGAGGTGGACGACGAAGGTCCGGGAATCCCTGATCTTGAGCTTGCCTTCCAGGAAGGGTACTCCACCGCGCCTCCCCATATTCGCGAGATGGGCTTTGGAGCAGGGTACGGCCTCTCGAATATGAAGAAGTGTTCCGACCGCCTTGAGATCGACACCCGTGTTGGTGAGGGAACAAAAGTGATTATGGACTTTTTCTTGAATCCTGATTCTTGAGGTAGATGAGAACACGTGGAGGCTTACCATTCGGTAGTTCTCGATGAAGAAAAATGCAAGGGATGCACGCACTGCATCCGGCGCTGCCCTACGGAGGCGATTCGAGTCAAGGGTGGGAAGGCCCGCATCGATGAAGAGCGGTGCATTGACTGTGGAGAATGCATACGAACCTGCCCGAATCACGCCAAGTACGCCCAGGCAGACCCTCTCGAGGCCATTCAGAGGTTCCGGTACCGGGTTGCACTCCCCGCACCGGCTTTTTACGCCCAGTTCAAGTTCACTATCCCTCTGGGGAAGGTTCTCAACGGCCTTTTGCGCCTGGGATTCCATGAGGTCTTTGAGGTTGCCCGGGGAGCAGAAATCCTCTCAGCGGAAATCGCGAGGTTCCTGGAAAAAAGGAATCTGGTCCTGCCGGTGATATCCTCGGCATGTCCCGCCGTCGTTCGTCTTGTAGAGGTCAAATTTCCTTCCCTTCTTGATAATCTCCTTCCCCTTGACTCGCCTCTTGGCGTGGCGGCGAAAATCGCCCGTCTCCGGGCTCTCGAGAGGGGGTACCGCTCGGAGGAAGTGGGGGTCTTCTTCATCACCCCCTGTCCGGCAAAAGTAACGGAAGTTCGCCAGAGTGGAGAAGGCCTGGGGAGAATCGATGGGGCCATCTCCATGGCCAGTATCTACACCCGGCTCATGAATGAACTCCACCTTGTGGAGGATAGGCCGGAGCTTCAGATTGCTGGGTTCCGGGGTATCGGATGGGCTCGGTCTGGGGGAGAGCAGGAGTCTCTTGGCGAAGGGGAATACATGGCTGTTGATGGCATTCACAATGTGATCTCGGTCTTTGAGAAAATCGAAATGGGGGAGCTCAGGGGAGTGGTGTACTGCGAGGCCCAGGCCTGTGTTGGTGGATGTGTGGGAGGGGTCCTGGCGGTACAGAATCCCTTTATCGCCAAAGTCAATGTGAACCATCTCCTGAAGAAATACAGCGTGTTTCGCCCGTGGAGTGAAGAGGAGATGGAGGCGTGGCGAAAAGCGGGCATTTTTGTCCGAGAGCGGGCTTATGAAGCCAAGGAGGTTCTAAAGCTCGATCAGAACTTCCAGCGGGCCATGGAGAAATACCAGCAGATAGAGAAACTCCTTGAGCTCTTGCCTGGACTGGACTGCGGTGCCTGTGGCTCGCCGACGTGTCGGGCTCTGGCAGAGGATGTCGTTCAGGGGAAAGCCGAAGAAGTGGACTGTCCATTTCTCCTTCGCGACAACATGCTCGAGTTGGCTCGAGAAATCTATGCCCTGGCAAGCCGGGTACCACAAACCATGGCGGGGAAGAGGAGGGAGGACATTGGCGGTCAAAATTCGAGATCTCGTGGAACCCCTTGAGGCGACGGTGCTTGTGGCTGGGGATATGGAAAGAGAGGTCAGGGGAGGATACTGTGGGGATCTCCTCAGTGACTGTATTGCCCACGCGGTTGAGGACAGTGTCTGGGTAACCGTACAGTCCCACCCAAATGTTATCGCCGTTGCCATTCTCGTCGGCATTCCCTGTGTGGTAGTGGTCAACAACTACGATGTGGACAAAGAAACTCTTGACCGTGCTCAGAAAGAGGGTATCACGGTGCTCCGGACTCCTCTGAGTGCTTTTGAGGCGGTGGCCCGCCTTTCGGCTCTGGGAATACCGGGGAAAAAGCGCCGTGAGCATTAGAGCATTTACCGCAGACCTTCACATCCACACTGTCCTATCTCCCTGTGCCCGGCGAGACATGCTTCCACACTGTATTGTTCTTGAGGCCTTAGAGAAGGGCCTTGATTGCATCGCGGTGACTGACCACAATGCCTGCGACAACGTTGCGGTGACGCTCTCCCTTGGGGAGAGGTTCGGGCTCTGGGTCATTCCCGGTATAGAGGTGGAGACTAAAGAAGAGGTACATCTCCTCGCCTATTTTCCTACTCTTGACCACCTTCTGGCTTTCAACCACCTCGTGGAGGAGCATCTTCTCACTTTTCCGCTTGACGCAGAGGTATGGGGAGAGGAGTGGGTTATCGGTGAGGAAGGCAACATCGTTGCCAGAAAGACCTCTCTCCTCACAGTCCCTGTGGCTCTTTCCCTTGAGGATGTGGTGGAGGAGGTAGAACGCCGTCAGGGTGTGGCAGTGCTTGCCCACGTTGACCGGAAAGTGTACAGCGTCTTTTCCCAGCTCGGTTTTCTTCCTCCTGCGCTCCCGGTCAAGGCCCTTGAGATCTCTCCCGCGCTTTCTCCGAAAGAAGCTCAGGAACGTTTTGCCCTTTCCGGATATCCTCTTCTCTCTTTCTCTGATGCCCATGGGCTTTCGGAAATTGGCCAGAGAGTGACACTGTTTCAGATGGCCTCTCCTCAGTGGGAGGAGTTGCTCCTCGCCCTTTCGGGGGAAAAGGGACGCGGTGTTGCTCTCTCCAGTGATGACAATTGTTTGTAAAACAGGTGTTCAATTTCCCCTCCCCGGGGTGTATAGTAGAGTGGTTTTTAGGGGAGCAAAGTGGAGGAAGGGGGAGGGGTGTGTTCGTCGGGCAGTATGCCCATGGGGTCGACGAAAAGGGGCGCATCATCATTCCCAGTGCTTTCCGGGAAAAGCTTGGGGAAAAGGTGTACCTTTCCCGGGGCATCGAGCGGTGCATTTTCCTCTATCCTGAGGACTCCTGGGGTAGTCTCTATGCGAAAATTGCCTCTCTTTCCCTTACCAGGAAGGAAACCCGGGATTTTGCCCGCCTCTTCCTCTCCACGGTAGCCATAACCACCCTGGATGCTCAGGGTCGTATAGCGCTGCCAGCGTATCTTCGCGAGTATGCCCGTATTGGGCGCAAGGTAGTGCTCATCGGTGTGGGGACACGGGTTGAGATCTGGGGAGAAGAACTGTGGCGGGAGTACGTGAGCACGGTTGAGGAACGTTTTGCCGAGATTTCTGAACACATTGTGGATACGGGAATATGACGGTGTTCTTCCACGAACCGGTCATGGTGGAGGAGGTGTGCCACTTTCTCCTCCGGGGAGAGGGAGTCTACGTGGATGCTACCGTGGGTGGAGGCGGACATGCCAGAGCCATCCTTGAGCGCCTGGGACCCTCGTCGATGCTTGTGGGGATTGATCGCGACAGAGAAGCTCTGGATGTGGCGCGCAAGACTCTTGCGCCCTTTGCTTCGCGAGTACGCCTCGTTCACGAACGGTTTTCTCGCCTCAGAGACGTCCTCGCCCCTCTTGGGGTGCAAAAGGTGCGGGGAATCCTCTTTGACCTGGGGGTTTCTTCATGGCAGCTTGAACGAAGCGAGCGCGGGTTCAGTTTCCGCAGGGAGGGACCCCTGGACATGAGGATGGATACGTCGTGGGGGAAAACGGCCTTTGATCTTCTCCATACCCTTTCAGAGGACGAGCTTGCGGAACTTTTCTTCCGTTTTGGGGAAGAACAATACGCTCGTCGTATTGCCCGGGCCATTGTCCGTTACCGCAGAAAGAAGCCGATTGCAACCACAACGGAACTCTCGGAGCTCGTTGCTCGTGTTGCCCCGCGGAGGAAGATTCATCCGGCAACCCGGGTGTTTTTGGCCCTTCGTATCGTGGTGAATGACGAGCTTGGAGAGCTTGAGCGAGCTCTTACCCAGCTTCCCGAGCTTCTTGAGGAGGGAGGGCGGGTGGTGGTTTTGAGTTACCACTCCCTTGAGGATCGTCTGGTGAAGCGCCACTTTCGGCAGAGTTCTTCCCTTCGGGAAGTAACCAGAAAGCCCGTGTTTCCCTCACCAGAAGAGGTTCAGCGGAATCCCCGGGCCCGGAGTGCCAGGTTGCGTGCTGCGGAGAGGGTGAGTTTTCTGGAGGGGAAAGCATGAAGCGGATGCGGTGGCTTTGGGGAGGGGCATTGCTGTTTTTCTTTTCGGTAGCCATGTTGTATCTTGGCATGCAGGCTCTGGTCCTTGAGAAGAGTTTCCTTGTGGCTCAAAAGAGGGTGGTGCTTGAAGACCTTGTCGCAGAGAAGGAACGCCTTGAGTCTGAGGTGGCCACCCTTTCATCCCTTGAACGTATCCGTTCCATTGCCGAGCAACGCCTGGGCATGGTGCCTCCAGAGCGCGTTGTATACGCGGTGGTGGGGAAGGAAATCTTGGGGAAAGAAGAGGGCGAAATTCACGTTGCCTACCATCCGGGGTCAAAGCGCAAAAAAGAGTGACGATGCTTTCCCAGAGTTTCATCCGGCGGGCCGCGTTTTTGAGTTCTCTGCTCTTTTTCCTCCTGGGCGGAGTGGTTTTCCGCCTCTTCTATCTCCAGATTCTCAACCACCACCTGTACCGTGAGGAGGTCCTTCGTCGTTTCACCCTTGATGAACTCCTTGCCCTCCGGGGAGAAATTTTTGACCGGAACGGTGAGGTGCTGGCCAAGGATGTTGAGGTGCTGACGGTGTATGCCTGTCCCCGCGCTGTTCCCGACCCCTCTCAAGCCGCAGCCCGGCTGGCACCCCTCCTTGCGGAAGACGAAGAAAGACTGCGCGAGCGGCTATCTGCTCATGCCTCGTTCGTCGTTCTCCGGGCAGGAGTCCCGTCATCGGTAGGGAACGCACTGAGAGAGGCTCGGGTGGACGGAGTGTACTGGGTTCGGGAAACCCGGCGCTTCTACCCTAAAGCACCCCTTTTGAGCGCCGTGCTTGGGTTTGTGGGAAAAGACCGCAAGGGCCTGGAAGGCCTGGAGTACGTGTTCGACAACCTCCTTCGGGGGAAAGACGGGTACGTGACTTTTGAGCGCGATGCTCTGGGGCAGGAAATCCCTACGACGGTTACCCTGCATCCCCCTGAAAAGGGGAAGAATCTGCATCTCACCATTGATGCCACAATACAGTTCTTCGTCGAAGAGGCACTCGATCGGGCAATGGAAAGGACGAAGGCCAAGCGAGGGGTCATCATCGTGAACGATCCAAAGACTGGGGACATCCTTGCGCTGGCTTCCCGTCCGAGCTTTGACAATCGTCGTTTCCAGGAATTTCCCCCTGAAGCCTGGAGGAACTACGCCGTCAGCATGGTGATTGAGCCCGGTTCGACGGTGAAGCCCCTGGTGCTTGCAGCCGCCCTTGAGGAGAACGTAGTCACTCTGGGGGACACCTTTTATTGCTCCGGGGCAACGCGTGTACACAATCACCGGATACGGTGCATCAAGGCTCATGGTCAAGAAAAACTTGAAGACGTGTTGATAAATTCCTGTAACGTTGGTATTATCTCCGTAGCCCAGAGGCTGGGGAAAGAAAAACTCTACAGGTATCTCAGGGGTTTCGGTTTGGGAGAACGAACGGGTGTTCCTTTCCCGGGAGAAGAAGAGGGCCTTTTGCGTCAGCCAGAGAAATGGTCTTTGCTTTCCATCGGTGCCATACCTATAGGACAGGAGATGATGGTCACACCCCTGCAGCTTCTTGTGGCTCTTTCGAGCCTTGCCAATGGGGGAATGCTCATGCGACCGCGCCTTGTGCAGAGGGTAACGGATGCACTGGGCAATACCCTTGAAGCATTCCCTCCTTCCCCGGTTCGAAGGGTTGTGTCGGAGAAAACGGCACGTCTTGTGCTCTCCATGATGGAGAAAGTGGTGACTGAGGGAACAGGGAAGAAGGCACAGGTTGTGGGGTACCGCATTGCGGGAAAGACCGGAACAGGACAGAAAGCCGGTCAGGGTGGGCGGTACGTTCCGGGGGTATACTATTCCTCTTTCGTAGGGTTTTTCCCCCTTCCTGACCCTCGCTTCGGAGTACTCGTGGTCCTTGATGAACCCCAGGGAGAGTACTACGGTGGAGATATTGCAGCGCCGGTCTTCCAGGAAGTGGCGGAGCGCATTCTCCGGTATCGAGGGGTTATTCCTGAGCGGGCGGAGGTCGAAGCGTTTTGAGGGTTCGAGAGTTCCTCTCAAGTTTCTCTTACGTGAAGGCCCGCATTAGGGATTGGGAAGAGGAAATCGTGGGCATAGCGCAGAATTCAAAAGACGTCCGTCCGGGATACGCCTTTTTTGCTCTTGTGGGAAGTTCCTGTGATGGGCATGCTTTTCTCCGGGAGGCCGTTGGTCGAGGGGCCCGACTCCTTGTAGGGGAAAGGGAAGAGCCTTTCCTTACCCTGGGGGAAGACATCTCCTGGGTCTGTGTGGAACAGAGCCGGAAGGCCCTGGCCCTGGCTTCTCACGCCTTCTTCGGCTTCCCCTCCCAGAGAATGCATGTCGTTGGAGTTACGGGGACGAACGGGAAGACCACGACTTGCTTCCTGATCCAGAGTATTCTCGAAAAAGGCGGGATGCCCTGCGGCCTTCTGACCACGGCCCGGAACATTGTCGGTCCTTTTGAGTGGGAACCCCCTAATACCACCATGGAGTCCCTTTTTCTTGCCCAGTCGCTCCGGAAGATGGAAACCCTGGGGATTCGCCACGCGGTTCTTGAGGTTTCTTCTCATGGCCTTGCGCTGGGGAGAGTGGAGGGTATCCTTTTTGATGCCGCTGTCTTCACCAACATCGTTCCGGAGCATCTTGAGTTCCACAGGACCTTTGAGCACTACTGGCAGAGCAAAAAAAGGCTTGCAGAAATGGTGGAGGAGAATCTCTCCAAGCCCTTCCCGAGGGTCGTCGTTGCCAACGGGGAAGATGAGCACATTCTTGCCATAGTTCGTCCTTTAGGGGTTCCCTTTTTGCGTTTTGGCTTCCTTAAGGGGCTCGAGATCCAGGCAGTTCGTGTACAGTGGGATCACGCTTCTTCCACCTTTCAGGCACTGACGCCCTGGGGACATTTTGAGGTTTTCCTTCCTCTTCCAGGCAAGCATAACGTGTATAACGCTCTTGGGGCGCTTGCTGTGGGTCTTGCCTTTGGGGTCTGTCAGGAAGCGGTTCAGGAGGGTCTTCGTCATCCCCGAAGGGTTCCGGGGAGGTGGGAGGTCATCGAGGCTCCCCAGGGTTTCAGAGTTATCGTCGACTTTGCCCATAACTGGCATGGTCTGGAGCATGCTCTTAGGACGGCAAAAGCCCTGAAGCCCCGCCGTCTCATCACCGTCTTTGGGTGTGGTGGGGAACGGGACAGGAGCAAGCGTCCTCAGATGGGAAGGGTGGTGGCGGCTTTAAGCGATATCTGCATAGTGACCACAGATAACCCCCGGGGAGAAGACCCCCTGCAGACTGCACAGGACGCGGTCCAGGGGATTGAGGAAATAGCCAGGGAAAAGCCTGTTGAGTGGTTTGTGGTACTCGATCGAGTTGAGGCTATTCGTCTTGCCCTTTCCCTTGCCCGGGAAGGAGATGTGGTGTTCCTCGCTGGCAAGGGACCCGAGCGTTTCCAGGTGTACGCTACGAGGAGCATTCCTCACAACGATTACGAGGTAACCTGGCGGCTGCTCTTTTCGGAGGGAGGGCGTGATGCGGTTCACCCTTGAGGAAATCAGAGGGGTTACCCAGGCAGAGGTTCTTAGAGTCCTGGCTACGAGTTTCGAGGGGGTGGCGATTGACTCTCGAAAGTGTCAAAAAGAACAGCTTTTTGTGGCCCTTCGGGGAAGGAGGGTCGATGGCCATGCTTTCATTGGTGATGCCCTTAAGCGGGGAGCTTCAGGAGTTCTGGCGGAGCGGTGGGAAGAGGCTGCTGAGACAACGGTTTTTGTGGTTCCCAGTACAGAAGAAGCGCTTCTTGCCCTTGGAAAGCATGCCTCCTCTCGCCTGAGGGGAGTGAAGATTGGTATCACCGGGACAGCGGGGAAAACCACCTGCAAGCATCTTTTTGCTCACTGTCTCGGTCAGAGGTTTTCCGTGGCCCTGACGCCCCAGAGCTTCAACACCGTGGTGGGAGTGTCTTCGAGTTTTGCAAACTTTGATGAGCATGCAGCCTTTGTTGTTGTTGAGGCGGGCATAAGCGAGAAGGGCGAGATGGAGGTTCTCTCAGGGCTCATTCGCCCTGAGGTGGTGGCCTTTACCGCCTTTGGCGAAGGTCACCTTGAAGGTTTGGGATCGGTCTTAGAGGTTGTCGAGGAAAAGCTGAAGCTTCTGGGAGAGAAGACGCGGAGGGTGTATCTCAATGTGGACCGGGGGATTCCTGAGGAGCGCAGGGTGAGAGACCTTGTCCCTCAGGCGGAGGTTTTCTCCTTTGGAGCAAGTCAGAGAGCTCGTCTTCGCCTGACCTCTTTTGAGCTGGATGTTTCCCGCTTGCTCTCGAAGTTCACTGTGGCGTGGGAGGGAACAAATCTTTCCTTCGAAGCCCCGATTCTTGCTTTTGAGGTGGCTGTAACGAGTCTTCCTGCCATTCATTTCGCCCTCGAGGCAGGTGTGCCCCTTGAGGAACTTCAGGAAAGTTTGAGGGCTTTTCGAGAGCTCCCCGGGAGGGGAGGGTTCTTCCGGTGGGGGAGTGGTGTGGTGATCGATGATACCTACAACGCCAATCCCCTCTCGATGCGGAAGGCAGTGAATCTCCTTTCGCGATTTGCTCAGGGGGGGTATTCGACGTATCTCGTTTTGGGAGATATGCTGGAGCTTGGGGATTTCGCCGGGGAAGCCCACCGGGAAGTTCTTGAGCGCCTTCAGGCCTCACCGATCAGGCAGGCCCTGCTTTTTGGCCCTCGCTTTGTGGACATTGCCCGGAGGGAATTTGCCCGCGAGGTCGAACGGGGAAGGTTCGTGATCCTCGCTTCTTTTGAAGAAGGCAGGACCTTTCTCAGGTCTTTAGCGACTTCCCGGGAGGGATGGGTGGTTCTCCTCAAAGGTTCCCGGGATATGGAGCTTGAGGCGATGATGCCGGATGAGTGGAGGAGTGGTTTTGGTGATTGACCCTGTCGTGTGTGGAGGGTTGAGAATCGCTTGCTCCTGGCTTCTGGGGATGGTCCTTTTTCCTTTATTCATCCGCTGGCAGCGGCGGAAATCCCTCGGCCAGAAGATTAAAAAAGAGGGGCCGGCAATCCACCTCCACAAGGAGAACACGCCGAGTATGGGTGGGGTCATTGTGGTCCTTGTGGCCTTCCTTGTGGCTTTTCTCTGGTCTCCGGTACCGGATTTCTTCCCCTATATTCCTCTGCTCTCTGGTTTTTTCCTCCTTGGGTTCCTTGACGATTACTGGAAGAGCGTTCTTGGACACCCCTGGGGCTGGAAGGCCCGATATCGCTTCATCCTTGAAGTGCTTCTTGCCTGCGGGGTGGTGTGGTGGGGAAGGGCTTCCTTTCCTCCTGCCTTGGCTGTTCCTTTCACGAGTAAGGTGATTGCTCTCACGCCGACCTCTTTTTTCCTCTACGGTGTACTGCTCATTGTGGCGTCCTGTAACGCCTTTAACATTGCTGACGGGCTGGACGGTCTTGCGGCAGGTTGCGGTATTCTCACACTTCTTTTCTGGGGGGTTCTTCTTGAGCTTTTGCACCGGTCCTCCTTTGCTGCGCTTGCCTTTGCTTTTGCAGGTGGACTTTTTGCCTTTCTCTGGTTTAATTGCTGGCCAGCTGAAATCTTCCTGGGGGACTCAGGGTCTTTGCCCATCGGGGCCCTCATAGGGATTCTGGCGCTGGCCTCCGGACATTCGCTGCTCCTTGTCTTTTCCGGAATCGTTTTTGTCATAGACACGCTCTCGGTCATTCTTCAGGTCCTGAGCTTCCGGGTTTTTGGGAAAAGAATTTTTCTTATGAGTCCTCTCCACCATCATTTTGAGCTACGGGGAGAGAAGGAAATGCGGGTTACCGTTCGTCTGTGGATAGTCCAGGCGCTGGGGGTTCTTCTCGCCTCCGTCGGTTTTTGGAGGTGAGTTCGATGCGCTGCATCATTGGTCTTGGGAAGACCGGGCTTGCGGTGGTTCGTTTCCTTCTCAACCAGGGAGAGAGAGTCTTTGTGTTTGACGATAGGCTCAAGGAAAAGGATTTTCCTGACTGGCTTTCCAGAAACCCTCTGGTAACTCCTATTACCCTCCAGGAAATCGAGAAAATCCTCCCCCTGGTAGAGGAATGCGTGGTGAGTCCTGGTGTCCACCCTAATCACCCTGTGGTTTGTCGCTTTGAGGAGCGGGGGATTCCAGTCATCAGCGAGATCGAGCTTGCTTTCAGGTATATCTCCTTCCCTCTTGTGGGGATCACCGGTTCCTGTGGCAAGAGCACTACTGTCTCCCTCGTTGGGGAGATCCTTCGAAGAGCCGGGTGGGATGTCTTTGTGGGGGGGAATTTCGGAACCCCTCTCATTGAGAGCGTTCTTCTCCCAAAACCCCCGGCGATTGGGGTTGTGGAGCTCAGCAGTTTCCAGCTTGAGCGGGTGTACACTGCTCGCTTCTCCATCGCGGGGATTCTCAACCTCTATCCAAATCACCTTGACTACCACCCCAGCATGGAGGCGTATTTCCAGGCAAAGGGTCGTATATTCCTCAACCAGCGTCCCCAGGACTGGGCGCTTTTTCCGTTATCCCGCCCCCTGTGGCAGGCACGGTGGTGTCGCGTGGCAAGGGGCCGGGTGATCCCGCTTGGGGTTGGGGTTCGTCTCTTTGAGGGTCTGTACGCTTTGGAGGATGTGGTCTTTGAGGGTGGAGTACCTCCCCAGAAAATCCTTTCTCTTGAAGGGTGTTCTCTTCCTGGACGTCACAATCGAGAGAACATCCTCATGGCGGTGGCGGTAGCGAGGATCCTGGGAGTGGAGCCGGAAACCATTGAGGGAGTATTGCGGTCCTTCCGGGGCTTGCCCCACCGTCTTGAGTGGGTTGGTGAATGGAATGGCGTTGCCTACTACAATGACTCGAAGTCCACAACACCTTCCTCGACGCGGGTTGCCATTGAGGCGCTTCCGGGTCCCTTAATCGTTATCCTGGGGGGGAAGGCAAAGCTTGCCGACTTCAGCGAGCTCACCGGGGTCCTTGCTCTGGAAAAGGTCAGATGTGTTGTGGTGTATGGGGCTTCCCGGAAGACCATCGAGGCCTTCTTACCACCCAGGGTGCGGTCGTTTTCTGTGGAGTCCCTTGAAGAAGCGGTAAAGATTGCCTGCCGGGAGGCAAAACCGGGCGATACCGTGCTGCTTTCTCCGGCTTGTACGAGCTGGGATGCCTATGAGAACTTTGAAGTTCGAGGGGAACATTTCAAAGCCCTTGTCTGTGCTCTGGGGAAAGGTCCATTTCCAGAGCCTTCTTGAGGCGTATGAGGCGCGGCTCCGGAAAGTACAGTGGTGGTGGGAAGTCGATCCGGTGCTTTTCTGGGCCGTTCTCATCCTTTCTCTTTTTGGATCCCTCATGGTGTTCAGTGCCAGCATGACCACTGCGCTCTATGCCTATGGGGACGTCTTCTTCTTTCTCAAGCGTCATCTCCTTGCCCTTGGCCTTGGGGTGTTGGGGTGTTTTGGGACGACTTTTCTTTCTCTGGAGCGCCTCCGGAAGATGAGCAAAAAGCTCCTCCTTTTCGTCCTCCTGCTTCTTTTTCTCGTCTTTGTTCCTGGGATTGGACGGGCTGGGGGCGGGGCCTATCGCTGGGTTGACCTTGGACCGCTGAATTTTCAACCTTCGGAGCTTGCAAAGTTCGCCATTATCCTCTACATGGCAGATGCGCTTGTGACCTACAGGGAACGGGTGCGGGACTTCTGGAGGGGTGTAGTGCCTTTCCTCATCCTCGTCGGGATGATGTGTCTTCTCGTGCTTCTTGAACCAGACCTCGGCACAGCTTTATTCCTTCTTTTTCTGGCTCTGGTTATGATTTTCCTCGGTGGAGGGAACGTCGCCCACCTCCTCCTTGTTGCTGCCGTGCTTGCTCCCCTGGGGCTTTTCCTCCTCCTCTTTGGGAAGGATTACTGGATGGACCGCATTGTAGCCTTCTTCAACCCCTGGAGTGACCCCCGGGGGAAGGGATTCCATATTCTCCAGTCCCTTGTTGCTCTGGGGTCTGGGGGACTGTGGGGAAGGGGATTGGGGGAGAGTCGCCAGAAGTTTTTCTTTCTGCCCGACCGGCACACCGACTTTATTTACGCTATCATTGGAGAAGAGCTTGGTTTCGTGGGAACAGCGCTCGTGGCGGTTCTCTTTGGTATTATCCTCTGGCGAGGGTGGCGTATTGCTCTGCAGAGCGACGATGAGTTCGAAGCGCTTCTCAGCATGGGGATTGTGGCGAGCATTCTCTTCCAGGCGCTGATTAACATGGGAGCAGTGCTCAAGTTTCTCCCGGTGACAGGCATTACCTTGCCCCTTGTGAGTTATGGGAGCTCTTCGCTTTTTGTGACACTTGGAGAAATTGGGATCCTCTTCAACGTTGCTCGAAGGAGAAAGCGGAAGGTGGAGTAGGTGAGGGTTTTCATCGCTGCAGGAGGGACGGGAGGTCATGTTTTCCCGTCTCTTTGCGTGGCGAAAAAGCTCAGGGAGCTTGGGGACCATGAGGTATTCTTCCTCGGTACTCGGAGGGGTCTTGAGGCCAGGGTTATTGCTTCCTGTGGTTTTCCGGTTCTCTACGTTTCGGCGCGGGGGTGGGACAGGCGCATTGGGTTGCACATGTTCCGGATGCTTGGGGAGAACTTCCTCGGGTTCTGTGCCATGGGCTGGTATTTTCTCCGGTACCGTCCACAGGCGTTCTTTGCCATGGGGAGCTATCTCTCTCTTCTGGGAGGGCTTTGGGCAAAAATTCTTCGTGTTCCTATTTACCTTCACGAGCAGAATGTCTATCCTGGTCTTGCCAATCGTGTTGTTGCTCGATGGGCAAGGAAGGTTTTCCTTTCCTTTGAGGAAACAAAGGAATACTTAAGGACTCGGGGGAGGGTCGAGGTGACGGGGAATCCCCTCCGGGAGGAAGTCATGGCCTGGGAAGGGAGAAAAGAGGAGGCCTGTGCTCTTCTTGGTCTTTCCAGATCAAAAAAAACTCTTCTTGTTGCTGGAGGAAGCCGGGGTTCGAGTTTCCTAAATCGAGTCTTTCTTGAGGCCCTTGACTTTCTCCCCAGGGAGACGATCCAGGTGGTCCATATCGCCGGAGCAGAAGACTTTGCCTCGATTGCAGAATACGCTGAAAAGCAACCCTTCCCCTATCGTGTGTTTCCGTTTTTGGATTCCATGGGAATGGCCTATGCTGCCGCGGATGTCGCTCTTTGCCGGGCCGGGGCCAACACTGTCACGGAACTCTTTTTCTTTGGTATCCCCAGTATCCTCGTGCCTTACCGGGAAGCGACAGAAAATCACCAGTGGTATAATGCCCAGTGGCTCGCCAAACAGGGCCTTGCCGTGGTCTTTTCCGAAGAAGAACTCCAGGCACCCCTTTTGGCGCGGGAGTTCTTGCGATTACTCAACAGGCCCTCGGGTTTTCCAGAAAGTGAAAGTCACCGTATGCAATTTCGAAACAGTGCTGCCTGTATTGCTCGGGAAATCCTCGACCTGCCAGGGGAGGAAGGATGTTGAGCGGGGTTTTTTCTGAAAGCTGGAGCGTTCTCCCCCGCCGGCTGCACTTTATCGGCATTGGGGGGACAGGCATGAGCGGGCTTGCCCTTCTGGCCCACGAGCGGGGACACATCGTCAGTGGGTCAGACCTTGTGGAGAACGAAGCTGTGCGTCGCCTCCGAGCTCGAGGGGTACGGGTGTTCGTTGGCCATCGCCCGGAACAGATTGAGGGTGTGGAGGCGGTGGTGGTGTCTTCAGCCATTCCTCCTTCGAACGAGGAGCTCGTGGCGGCCCGGGAAAAGGGGCTTCTGGTGCTCCACCGGGGGGATGTGCTGGCTCTCCTTTTCAACCCGAAAAAGGGTATTGCTGTGGCCGGAACCCACGGAAAGACAACCACAACGTCTATGATTTCCCTTCTCCTCGAGGTTGCAGGTTTCAGCCCCACCGTCCTTGTGGGGGGAGAGCTTGAGGACATTGGGGGAAACGCGAAATCGGGACGGGGAGAGTTCTTCGTTGCCGAGACTGATGAAAGCGATGGATCCTTTCTCAAGCTCCACCCTTTCTGTGCGGTGGTGACGAACATCGAGGATGACCATGTGGAGTTCTACGGGAGCATGGAGGAGGAAAAGAAGGCTTTTGCCCGTTTTCTGGGGAACGTGAAGGAGGACGGGTTCCGGGTGGTCTGTGGAGACCATCCCGGTGTCCGGGATGTTCTTGGGACACAGAGCTTTCCTTCCCTGATCACCTATGGCGTGGAAAACCCTGGAGTGCAGTATCGGGGGAACGTCATTGCCAGGGGGGAGGAAGGATCCTCTTTCGAGGTTTTTCGTCACAACCGGCGTGTAGCCGTTTTCTCGCTCCGTGTTCCTGGAAGCCACAACGTGAGTAACGCCCTGGCCTGTATTGCTGTGGGGATGGAACTCGGAATCGAGGTAAAGGTTATTGCCGGGTCTTTGGAGACTTTCCGGGGGGTCAAACGGAGGTTCGAGCGCCTGGGGACGGTGAACGGTGCCCTGGTGGTGGATGACTACGCCCACCACCCTACGGAAATCAGGACGGTTCTCCAGACGGCCCGGGAACAAACCCCGGGGAGGATTGTGGCGGTTTTTCAGCCTCACCGGTATACCCGGACGAAGAGGCTGTATCGAGAGATGGCGGGGGCCCTGGAGCTTGCGGATTACGTGGTGCTTCTTCCGATTTACTCTGCGGGAGAACCGGCCATCCCGGGGGTTTCGACGGAGCTCATCGCTCGAGTACTTGTGGACTCGGGTTTCCCTCACGTTCATCTTGCTTCGACCTTTGAAGAAGCTGCGGCAGTGTGCCTCCAGATGGCTCAGGAGGGTGACACAATCCTCACCATAGGCGCGGGAGACGTATGGAAGGTTGGAACAATGCTCACAGCATAGAAGAGAGAGTGGAGAAGCTATTGCGTTCTTTTTCTGGAATCCGGTGGTTAAAAAACCCCGAGATGTGGACGCTGACGACCTGGCGTATTGGAGGAAAAGCCCTTGCCCTTGTTGAGGCCGGGAGTGAAGAAGAGCTCACCACGGTCCTCAATCACTGTGACCGGCTCGAGATTCCCTGGCGGATTCTGGGAAGAGGATCGAACATCCTGGTGAGTGATCGGGGTTTTCGGGGGGTTGTGGTCCGCCTTGGAGGCCGCCTTGCCGAGTGTTCGCTTCTTTCTGGAGGACAGGTGGAGGCGGGTGGAGGAGTGATTCTGGGCCGTTTGGTGCAGTTTGCCATGGAGCACGGTCTTGGGGGCTGTGAGTTCCTTGCGGGAATTCCGGGGACTGTTGGGGGTGCGGTGGTCCTCAATGCGGGATGTTTTGGCAAAGAGGTGGGGGAGCTCGTTGAGCGAGTGCTCGTGCGAGAGAGGAACGGGGAAATGCGCTGGTGGGGGAGAAACGAACTTTCCTTTTCCTATAGGGGGTCGAATCTCAGAGGGGGGTTCATGGTCGTCGTCAAGGTGGTGTTCCAGCTGTTTCCGGAGGAGAGAAAACAGGCCGAGGAAAAGGTCCGATATTTCTCCCTTCTGCGGAAGAACTCCCAGCCTCTTGAGTTGCCCTCGGCAGGGAGTGTTTTCCGCAATCCCCCGGGGGAGTACGCTGCCCGTCTCATTGAGCAGGCTGGTTGCAAAGGGCTTCGCCTTGGCCAGGCCCAGGTGTCTCCAAAGCACTCGAATTTCATCGTGAACCTTGGGGGAGCTCGAGCCTGGCAGGTTGAGTACCTCATGGAGTGGGTTCGGAGAGAAGTCTATCGCCGAACAGGAATATGGCTTGAGAACGAGGTGGAGCTCTGGCGATGACCAGAAGAACCCTTGCCTTCTTTGAAATCTTTTTTTTTACCTCCTTGTGGGCTGCATCTCCTTCGGAGTTTTTGCCCTTCTTTTCAGAAGCGCTCTTTTCCGCGTGAATGTTGTGGAGATTGTGGGGTGCCAGTTCCTTAAGGAGGAAAGCGTTCGGAAACTCCTCCAGGTTGAAGAGGGGAGGACGAACATCTTTGCCATCCGATCCTGGGAAATCGAGCGGCGGTTGCAGCGGATTCCCCAGATTCGGTGGGTTCGAGTGGAGAAGGTTTTCCCCCACACGCTTCGAGTGATTATTGAGGAGCGCAGGCCTGAAATCCTGGTCGAGGGGAAGGGAACGACCTTTTGCATCGATCGGGAAGGGGTCAAGGTACCCTGTGTGGGCGTTGCTGAGAACGAGCTCATACGGGTGGTGCTTCGTTCCCAGGAGGGGGGACTGCTCTCTGAGGTCCTGGACCTTGTCGAAGTGTGGCAGAGGGAATTCGATGTGGCGCTTCGTGAAATTGAGGCGGTGAATGAGAGGCTGTTTATTTTGAGGCTCCAAAATGGTATAGTTATAAAATGCGAGGGAGCCTCGAACGTCCGGAAAAAAGCCGTACTCCTCCGGTCTTACTTGCGGGACGTGCGGGTAAAGTCCCTGAAGGTCCGGGGGTTTGATCTCCGTCCAGGGGAGGACATGGTGATTGCGCCGGGTGAAGGTGAGGGCTTTTGAAGGCTTGGTCAAAGACTCAAGGAAGCTCTCTTACCGTGGGGGCTGTGGATGTCGGCACGAGCAAGATTTGTACACTCATTGGGAGAAGGCGAGGCTCTGCTCTTGAGATTCTGGGAGTCGGTTTGAGCAGCTCTCAGGGAATCCGAAAGGGTCGCATTGTCGATATCGGGAAAGTGGCACGGGCCCTCCGGGACTCGTTCTTTGCAGCCCTGGAAGTTGCCCAGGTTCCCCCTGATGTTGTCTACGCCGGTATAGCCGGTGATTGTGTGGTTTCTCTGAATCTCGAAGGGGAGCTCTTCTTGGGGCGAGGAGGACGGGAAATTACTGAAAGGGATACAGAGAACGTCATTGAAAGCACCAAGGCCAAGGTTGACCTGAAAGCGCAAAAGGTCCTGCATCTCCTCCCGCAGGAGTTCATTGTGGACGACCAGAAGGGCGTTGCTGATCCTGTGGGCATGGTGGCGACACAACTTCGGGTGCGTACCCACCTCGTTCTTGCTCAGGAAAACCACTTCCACAACTTTATGAAAAGCTTTCAGCAGGCGGGCATTGATGTGGTGAGGATTGCTTTCCAGCCCCTTGCATCTGCCCTGGCTGTGCTCTCCTCTACCGAGAAGGAAATCGGTGTTGCCCTGGTGGACATTGGAGGTGGAACGACGGACGTCACGGTGTTCTACGGGGGGAGCCCGCGCTTCTCCAAGGTACTCCCTGTTGGGGGAGAACACATTACCTCTGACCTTGCTGTCGGTCTGCGCACATCGCGGGATGAGGCAGAGCGGGTAAAGGTCCATTATGGCTGTGCTTTCAGCCGGCATATTCCCGATGACGAGGTTGTGGAAGTGCGGGACCTTGGAGGGACAGCGCTCCAGGCGGTGCGCCGGAAGTATGCCTGTGAGATCATCGAGGCAAGAGTCCGGGAGATTTTTGCCCTTCTTGCCCAGGAGCTTCGCTCGTCAGGATGGGGGAAATTCCTTCAGGGGGGTATAGTGCTCACCGGAGGTACAGCGCTCCTTGATGGTATTGCGGAATTCGCTTCGTCCTTTTTGAAAGTTCCCGTTCGGTTGGGGTATCCCGAAAGCACGAATTACGTTGGTATGGTACAGACAATCACCAGCCCAATGTTTTCCACTGCTTGTGGACTCCTACAGCTTGCTGTTCTTGAGACCGTGCAGAAGAGGCGATCAAACCTTTTTGAGGGTTTGCATCGCGCGAGGTTCTGGTTTGTGGAACGTCTCAGAGACTACTTCATGATGGAGTGAGGAATGGACGGAGGTTGGGGAGAATGGCGTCACGGCGGAGTCAACCGACCAATGGAGAGGTGAGGATAGAGGTCATCGGTGTCGGTGGAGGCGGCGGAAACGCGGTAAACCGGATGGTTGAGGCCGGGCTCAAAGGCGTGACTTTTGTGGCTGTGAATACCGATGTTCAGGTTCTGCGCCGTTCTCTAGCGGATGTGAAGCTCCAGATTGGAGCGAAGCTCACCCGGGGGCTTGGAGCTGGAGCCAATCCTGAAATCGGACGGAAGGCCGCAGAGGAAGACCGGGACAAAATTTTTGAAGTTCTCGAAGGGGCCGACATGGTTTTTATCACCGCAGGCATGGGAGGAGGGACAGGTACAGGAGGTGCGCCGGTTGTTGCGAGAATCGCCAAAGAACTGGGCATTCTCACCGTTGCTGTGGTGACGAAACCCTTCTCTTTCGAGGGTCCGAAGAGGATGCGTCAGGCCGAGGAGGGTATTGCTCTCCTGCGGCAGAATGTCGATGCCCTTATTGTCGTTCCCAATGATCGGTTGCTCCAGGTTGTGGACGGCTCGGTCTCCCTTAAGGAGGCGTTCCGCATTGTGGATAATGTTCTGCTCCAGGGTGTGAAGGGCATTGCTGACCTCATCACGGTTCCGGGAATCATCAACCTGGACTTCGCCGACGTGCGGGCAATTCTCGAAAACGCTGGGATGTCCCTCATGGGAGTGGGAAGGGCGTCGGGAGAACACAAAGCGAAAGAGGCCGCCCGCATGGCCGTGGAAAGTCCCCTTCTTGAGATTCCCTTCCGTGGGGCCAGGGGCGTTCTTTTCAATGTGACGGGGGGAGCGAATCTCACGCTTTGGGAAGTGAGCCAGGTCGCTGAAGTCGTAAGCAGCGCTGCTTCGGAAGGGGCGAATATTATCTTTGGTGCGGTTATCGATGACCACCTCAAGGATGAACTCGAAATCACAGTTATCGCCACGGGATTTGACCATGCCCAGGAGATGGGAGAAACCCAGGCCCCGGAGTTCTCCGAGGCATTTCCTCCTGAGGACCTTGATGCACCAGCTTTTCTCCGTAAAACCAGAAAGCCGTAGGGTTGCTGTGGTGAATGAGCAGGGCCTTCTCCTTCCACAAAGCGGGCAGTATGGTCTTGCCCTTTGTTTTCCTGGGGCTTACAGTCTCGGAATGGCGCACCTTGGTTTCCAGTCGCTTTTTCGTATCCTTTCTGAGGCTTCAGGGTGGTGGGGGGATCGGTTCTTCAGTGACACCGGTTCCCGGTCCCTTATTGCGCATTTGCCCCTGAGGGCGTTTCATCTTGCTGCTTTTTCCCTTTCCTTTGAGCTTGACGTTTTCCCCTTCCTTCTCATGCTGCAGCAGGCGCACATTCCCCTCTTTGTTGAAGAGCGACAGGAGGAAGACCCCCTTGTCCTTGTCGGTGGTCCACTGGTCATGCTGAATCCAGAGATCGTGGCTCCCTTTGTGGATGTTGCAGTTATTGGGGAGGCAGAAGTCACTCTTCCTCAGATTCTCACGGTATGGGCTTTTTGGAAAGCAAAGGGAGCAACTCGAAAGGAAGTGAAGCTTGCCTTAAGCCGCATTCCTGGAGTTTATGTTCCAGAGTTCTACACCCCTGTGTATGAGCGGAGTGTCCTTCGGACCCTCGAGATATCCCATGGAGCGCCTTTCCCTGTGTACCGTCAGTGGGCGAGCCTTGAGGATTTCGAAACACGGACCTTTATTTACACCCCCTTCGCGCATTTCCGAAACACAGCTCTTGTGGAGCTCAACAGGGGTTGCCGATACCGTTGCCGTTTCTGTGCCGGGAGCTGCATTTATGCACCCTTCCGCCAGAGGTCTTTGGAGCTTGTCCTCAACATGATTCGTAAGGTCCTAGAGTGGCAACCGGAGAAAGTCGGATTCGTGGGTTCCGATGTTCTGGGGTACCCTGCTTTCCCTGAGGTGGTGCATTTCCTTCGGAGCTCGGGGAAAAAGCTCACGCTTTCGTCCCTTGTGGGAAAGGACCTTTACGGGCGAAGCGACCTTCTGGAACTCCTTCGCAGAGGAGGGCTTGAGACCATTACCCTCGCTCCAGAGACCGGAGACGTTTCATTCCGACTTTTTCTGGGAAAGGGGCTCTCCAACGATGATTGGCTGGAACTGATTCTCGAATGCCTCAGGGTAGGCTTTGCCAGGGTGAAGCTCTATTTTATGCTTGGGAAGCCTGATGCAGCATCCATTGAGGCCGATCTCGAATTTCTGGCCCGTCTCGTTCGCCTTGCCCCTTCTCCTTCTCGGCTCTGGGTTTCCTACAGTTTCCTCGTGCCCAAGCCCCACACGTTTTTGGAGGATTGCAAGGCCGAGTCCTTTGGACGCTGGAAAAAGGAAAAGGAGATTTTCGAACGCGGGCTCCGAAAAATGCGGATTGCTTTTTCTGGGGAAAGCCCTCGCAGGGCATGGGTGGAGCTCATCCTCGCCCGGGGGGATCGAGCTCTTGCAAGGTACCTTCCTGAACTCCTTGAAGGAGAACGATTCCTTTCCCTTCCCTCCTGGCGGAGAATCCTTTCTGCCTTGGGGCGGGATGAACATGAGTGGCCGAGGCTTCCCTGGAAAGAGGGGTTGAAGCCCTGGAGCGTTGTGCGTCTCTGGGCACTCGGGAATGGAGAGGGACGGTCACATGAAGGACTCTGTGAGCCGGAACATCGAACGGGTGCGGGAAACCATTGTTGCCGCCTGTGAGAGGGTTGGGAGAAACCCTCAGGAAGTGAAAATTGTCGCCGTAACCAAAGGTGTGGATACAGAGCGCATGGCAGAAGCCCTGGCATGCGGGATACGCGTTTTCGGCGAGAACCGCGTCCAGGAGGCAATGAAGAAAATGCCCGTTTTTGCAGGGATGGATGTGGAGTGGCATTTTATTGGTCGTATGCAGCGGAATAAGATTAAAAAGATTCTCGAGCACTTCCATTGCGTCCATTCGCTGGACCGGGAGGATTTCGGAAGGGAAATGAGTCATCGCCTGAGAAGCGCTGGAAGGGGTGGATATCCAGTGCTTCTTGAGGTGAACCTTACAGGAAAGGAGACCCAGGGGGGAGTGCGGGAAGAAGAACTCCCTGAACTTGTGAGGAGAGTTGCCGCTCTGTCGGAACTGCGCATTGTGGGACTGATGACCATCGGACCCCTGGGAGAGAGTGAGGAGGGTATCCGTCGGGTGTTCCGACGTCTCCGGGAACTTAAGGACATGGTGAACGCCCTGAATATCCCCGGAGTCTCCCTGACGGAACTCTCCATGGGGATGAGTGACGATTACCATCTGGCCATCCTCGAAGGAGCAACGATGGTTCGTCTGGGAAGGGCAATTTTCGGTGAGAGGAGGACATGAATGGGGGAGAACATTCTCTTTCTTGGATGTGGCAACATGGGGAGTGCTCTTGTTCGAGGTCTTGTTCGAGACAGGTGGCATACGAAATACCGTTTTCTCCTCTTTGATCGTGTGCTGGAGCGAGCTCAGGACCTTGCGGCCTCCTGCGGTGTTGAGTGGGTGGAACACCCTCTCCTCTATCCCCCAAAGTTCGTCTTCTTTGCGGTGAAGCCCAAAGATGTTCCTGAAGCAGCCCGACTTCTCTCCTCATGGCAGGAAGGAGTTCTGGTATCGGTTGTTGCTGGAGTTCCTCTTAAGGATTTGCGGGAGCACTTTGCGCCCTCTGTGGGCGTTGTCCGGGTCATGCCGAATCTCTGTGTGGAGGTGGGAGAAGGGGTTGTTCCCGTCGTCTTTTCTCCCGAGATTCCTGAGCCATATCGGGAGGAACTTCTCTTCCTCTTTGCTTCACTGGGGTGGGTTTTTGAAACAGGCGAAGAAGAGATAGACCTTCTCACCGCTTTGAGCGGGAGCGGCCCTGGTATTGTGGCGCTCTTTGTTGAAGGGTTGATGGACGGAGGGGTACAGGCTGGTCTTCCCTGGGAAAAGAGTCTGCGTCTTGTCACGCAGGTGGTTCTCGGGACGGCACTCCTTCTCAAGGAAAAGGGTTTTCACCCTGGGGTTTTGAAGAATCTCGTGGCGTCTCCTGGGGGAACGACGATAGCCAGCCTCTCCGTTCTTGAACGGGCAGGTTTTCGCGGGATTCTTATGGAGGGCGTAAAGGCGGCGTATCAGAGGGCTCAGGAGCTTTCCTTGGGGTGAGGTGAGAGCATTGGCGCTGCGACCTGAGGATATTACGGAAGTGGAGTTCAGCCGGTCTTTCCGAGGATACAACGAGGAGGAAGTCCGGGAGTTTCTGGAAGAGGTGGCGACACAGGTTGCTCTCCTTCTCGAAGAGAGGGAAAAGGTGCTTCAAGAGAACCGCGAACTTCGTCGAAAACTTTCCGAACAGGAGGAGTACCTGCGGAAAATGCAGCTTCAGCTCGAGGAATGGAAAAAGCAGGTTGAGGTGGAAAAAGAACTGGCCAGGCGTGAGTCACAGATGATTGTCAAGGAGGCTCAGCTCCGGGCGCAGAAGATTGTCGACGAAGCCCTGGAACGAAAACGGGAAATCGAGGCCGCATACCGGGGCCTCTTTGAGAAGTACCGTCTTTTCCAGATTCGCTTTAAGTCCCTCCTGCAGACCTTTATCGAGAGTATTGAGAAGGAAGGCCTAAGCGAGGAATTCCGGGAGGAAAAGAGGGAAGAGCCTCAGGAAAAAGACGAAGCAACTGAGGTGGTTCGTTTCTCCCTAAAGGATTTGCACGATGAGGGAAGGATGAGCAAGTAGGACAGTGGGAAAGATAGTGTTCTTTCTTCTCTGGTTCTTAGGAGTACTCTGCGATCAGATAACGAAGTGGTGGGCTGAAGAGCGCCTTCAAGAGGCGATCGTTCCAGTCATTTCCCGGGTCCTTGAGCTGCGTCTTCGAAAGAATTTTGCCAGTGCCTTTGGGCTGCAGTTCTTGGACCGTCCCCAGCACGTTGTGGTGACGGTGGGTGTTACGGTTTTCCTGCTCCTTGCCCTTTTTTCTGGAAGGCATTCCCGTTCGTTGCCGTTCTTCCTCGGGGGGTCTCTGTACCTCGCGGGGGCTTGGGGGAACCTCATCGATCGTCTGTGGCGCGGGTATGTTGTGGATTTCATCGAACCATCTTTCTGGGCGACGTTCAACGTGGCTGACATCTTGATTGTCGCTGGTGTTATAGGGATTGTCTGGGGTTTTCTCCGTCGTGAGGAAAGAAAAGATTCTGGTTTATGAAGGCTTCAAGCGAGTTGATGTGTGGCTTCGAGAGCACTTTCCCCACCTCTCCCGGGCCTTTCTTGCCCGCATGGTGAAAGAGGGGCACGTTTCCTGTAACAGAATCCCCCTGAGAAAACCCAGCACCCTGGTGCGTCCCGGAGACCTTCTGGAAATCACCTGGCCCCAAGGGGGTGAGCTTCTCGTCCTTCCCGAAGAACTCCCCCTCGACCTCCTTTACGAGGACGATCATATCCTCGTGCTCAATAAAAGACCCGGGATAACCGTGCATCCGGCCTCCCCTTTCCAGCGGGGAACTTTGGTGAACGCTCTGGTGTACCTTCGCGTGCCTCTTGCTCGATATGGTGCCCCACTGCGTCCGGGTATCGTGCATCGTCTGGATAAGGATACTTCAGGAGTCATGGTAGTGGCAAAATCGGACCTGGCCTATGTGGAGCTTGTGCGGGCCTTTAAAAACCGGGAAGTCGAAAAAACGTACCTCGCCATTGTGGAAGGGGAGTTCAGAGAGGGATGCACCGTTCACCTTCCCATCAGGCGAGATACGCGAAACCCGCTGCGAATGGCCGTGCAGAGTGGGGGAAAGAGTGCCATAACCCGTGTTATCCCCCTGGTCTCGGGAGGAGGTTTTTCTCTCCTTCTTGTACAGCCCAGAACCGGTAGAACTCATCAAATCCGGGTACATCTCAGCGCCCTGGGTACTCCTATCGCTGGGGATGTGCTGTATGGGAGTCAGCGCTCAGGAGGGTTTTTTACTCGCCCTGCACTTCACGCCTTTACCCTTGCTTTCCGGCATCCTGTCTCAGGCAGGCGGATGGTGTTTGCTGCCGCTCTTCCCGAAGATATGAGAGGTTTTCTGAACTCCTATTTCCGATTGCTCAGAGTCTCGTGAGCTCCTGGGGACAGGAAGGGGCAACAAGGAGGGTTTCTTCCCGCTCGTAGAGGATTTTCCCTCCGGCCTTTTCCGGAAGGGCTCGAAGGTATCTCACCTGGGTACAGGCCACCTCAACCTTCCCCTCGAGTTTCCCCGCCGAGAAGTGTGCAGCCACCTGAGCTGCCCTGGGGATATCCTCGTGGAGCGTCTCGGGATGGAAAACCTTGAGGATGACGTGGGCTCCCGGCAGGTCCCGAACGTGGAACCAGTAATCGTTCCGCGATGCCATGCGCACAAGGAGGCGGTTTGCCCACGCATTTTTCCCCACCCATATTTCGTTTCCCGAGGGTGTGCGGAAACGGATGATACCGGTGGCAACCTTCTGGGGTTCCTTTGGTTGCGTGGTACCTTCGGAAGCCTGGGGGTTTTCAAGGAGAGCGAGTATTCTCTCTTTTCTTGCCTCAAGCTCTTGCCGTTTCTTCTGAAGTCTTGCCAACCGCTCCCGCATTTTTCGATATCTTTTAAAGTACTCCTGCATGTTCTCCCCAGGGGAAAGGGCAGGAGAAAGGGCAATGAAGACCTCGGCCGGGGAGAGGGCGAAGGGGTTTCGAACTCGTATACCCTCACTGGTCCTCTCAAGGACCTCAAGGTGCGGCAGGATCTTGAGGAGTTCGCCCTTGAGGCGGAGGAGCTCGATGTCCTCTTCTCTGGGGAGGAGAGTGTCGATTTTCTGGACTTCCCTGGTGATGAACTCCAGATCCTCCCGGAGTTTTTTTTCCCGCTGTCTTCTTGCCGTCTCCTCTAAAATATACTCCCGGAAGGTGAAAAGCAGAAAGGCAGTAGCCTCGTTGAGGGAGGAGAAGGAGTACACGTGGGGGGAGGAAAGGAAAGAGGTGTTTTCCCAGAAGACGCCCAGGGGTCGACCCTCTTCGGAGAGGAAGACCAGAAAAGTCCCCGTTTCTTCCTCAAGGGGTTTGAGGACTCGCCTCAAGGCCTCTTGAAACCCGCCTTCTAAGCGTTCAGAGAGCTCAGCTACCACGCTGGAGAGAAAGGGGCCAAAACCGTCGAGGTTGTGCAAGCACCAGTGAGCGATGTCGTCCACTTTGGGAAAAGAGGGGTTTCTGGCGAACTCAAGGGGGTCGAGTTTGTTCTGTCTTGGGGGAGGGGTGTAGGGGATTCCGGGGAGAATACTCCGCCAGCGGTTTTCTTCAGGTGTTACCTGCCTGAGGGCTCCGAGGATCGTCCTTTCCGGGTCGTTCCGGGTAAGGATAAGGTTGGCATTCCGACCAGTGAGCTCGAGGAGAAGGACGAATTCAGTTTCCTTCTCCCACAAGGTGGGGTTGTAAACGAGCACCTCCACCACCCGATCCCATCCTGCCTGGGCGAAGGAGAAGATTTTCCCTCCTACGAGGTACTTGTGGAGGAGCTTCTGCCAGGCAGTCTTTGGGGGTTCCCCTTTTTCGGGGGAGGGACAGAGAGCAAAGACGCTGAGCTCTGGATGGGCACTTACAAGGAGCCCTCGCAACCCCCAGGATGTGGCAAGGTCGATGCTGATTTCCCAGTCGCTGAGGAAGGTTACCCTCTGGATTTTCCCTCCAATTGTGGTGGCTTTGACCTCCTGAACGAGTCTCCGCAGGGCAAGACCTTCTAAGGTCCTCATGGTTTCTCATTGACAGAGCATTGTGGTTTCCCATAATATAGTGGCAAGTTGTCTTTTTGTAAAGGAGTTTCCCCATGCGCAGCATGACAGGGTTCGGATATGCTGAAGGAGAAGGTGTTCTGGGTGTCTACCGGGTGTACGTGAAGAGCGTGAACCACCGGTTTCTCGAGGTAGCCCTGCGGCTCCCCAAAGAGCTTGCGCTCTGGGAAGAAAAAATCAGCACCTTTGTTCGGCAGCATGTATCCCGGGGGAAAGTCGAGCTCCGGGTTGATTTTGAGCCTCGTGATGAGGCTTCGATGGTCGAGGTCAACATTCCTCTGGCACAGGCTTACCTTACGGCGCTTCGAAAACTCTCAGAGACTCTGGCCCTGCCTTTTGAGCCCAAAGTGGAATGGTTTCTTGAGTTTGGGGACCTTATGGAGCTCAGGCAGGATGCAGAAATTTGGGTTGAGGAGTGGCATCGCTTTCTCCCCACACTTGAAAAGGCTTTGCAGGCCTTTCTGGCACACCGAAGACGGGAAGGCGAGAAACTCCGCGAAGATCTCGAGCGGCGGCTTGCCGAGGCGGAGGAAAAAGTCCTTGCCATTGAGGATAGGTCGAACGCGGTTCGGGATTACTACTACGAGAAGCTCCTCAGACGGGTTCAGGAGGTCGTTCCCCAGGAGAAAGTGGACCAGCAGCTTTTGCTCCAGGAAGTTCTTTTCTACGTCACAAGAAGCGATATCCACGAGGAGATCGTTCGGTTGAAAGCCCATATGGAAAGGGCAAAGGGCCTCCTCCAGCAGGACAAGCCTCTGGGAAGGGAGCTTGAGTTCCTTCTCCAGGAAATGCATCGTGAGATCAACACCATAGGCTCGAAGTCTCCCTGTGCGGAGATTTCTTCTCTTGTGGTGGATGTCAAGACGATTCTTGAGCGCATGTGGGAACAAGTCCACAACGTGGAGTAGGTGCGATGGCGGGTCTCCTTTTCGTTATCTCTGGACCTTCAGGAGTGGGGAAGAGTACCCTTCGAAAAGAGGTCATGAACCGCTGCAGTGGTCTGAAGTACTCCGTTTCATGCACCACGCGCCCTCCCCGTCCGGGAGAGGTGGAGGGGGTTGACTACTACTTTGTGACTCCTGAGGTCTTCGAAGAGATGAAAGAGCGGGGGGAGTTCATTGAGTGGGCGAAAGTCCACGGGAACTACTACGGAACTCCTCGCCGTCCTATTGAGGAGTGGTGGCGGGAAGGGTTCGACGTTATCCTGGAAATCGACGTTCAGGGGGCGCTCCAGGTAAAGAAGAGTTGCCCGGAAGGGATTTTCATCTTCATCGCTCCCCCGTCACTTCGGGCACTTGAGGAAAGGCTCCGGAAGCGGAATACGGATCCTGAGGACGAGATCCTTCTCCGGATGACCAATGCCAATCTTGAGATGGCGCACATGAAGGATTACAATTACCTCGTGGTGAATGATGACTTTGAGGAGGCTGTACGGCGACTCTGCGCCATCATCATTGCCGAGCGCTGCCGGATTCGAGAGAGGTGAAGGCCTGTGATGTTCTCCATCGATGACTTGGTGAAGAAAGCGGGGAATGCCTATATTCTCTCGCTGGTTGTGGCACGACGTATCCGACAGCTCAACGAGGGTGCCCATCCCCTTGTGGAGCTCAAAGAACCCCATAAGCCGCTTTTTATCGCTCTCCAGGAATTCCTTGAGGACAAAATCCAGTTCGAGTTTGCTGAAGAATGATCGTCTACCACCCCTCCTCCTTCTTTCAGGGGAAGAGCATTCTCCTTGGAGTCACCGGAGGCATTGCAGCCTATAAGGTTGTGAGTCTTGCAAGGTATCTGGCAGAGAAAGGGGCTCTGGTTACCGTCTGTATGACGCAACACGCTCTCCAGATAGTCGGCAAAGCGCCCTTTGAGGCGGTAACGGGTCAGAAGGTGTACGTGGATTCTTTCGAAGAGGGAGCATCCCTTGCGCACATTACCCTTCCCCGAAGCCACGACCTGATTCTCGTGGCCCCTGCGACGGCCAATATCATTGGGAAGATGGCCCACGGAATTGCCGATGACCTCCTGAGCACGCTGCTCCTTGTGGAACCGAGAAAGGTCCTTCTGGCACCGGCAATGAATGTCAGCATGTGGCGAAACCCGGTGGTTCAGGAGAACCTGAGGATTCTGCAGGAGCGGGGCGTGCGGGTTGTTCCTCCCGCTTCGGGGAAGCTGGCCTGCGGGGAGGAAGGGGAAGGACGGTTGCCGGAGGTTGAAGAGCTCGTTGAAGAGGTTTTCTGTGCCCTCCACGTTCCCCGGTCTCTTGCGGGGAAGAGGGTTCTGGTCACTGCAGGAGCCACCCGGGAGTGGATTGACCCGGTACGTTTCCTCTCTAACCCCTCAACCGGACTTATGGGGTGTGCTCTGGCCAGCACGTGTCGGGCGTGGGGAGCAGAAGTCAGGCTCATCTCTGGGGTGCTTTCCGTTCGTCCCCCCTCTGGAATAGAACTTGCCAGGGTGGAAAGCGCGCTGGAGCTGCGGAAAGCAGTTTTGGCGTCTTTGGACTGGTGTGATGTGCTGGTGATGAGCGCTGCGGTTTCCGATTTCCGTCCGGCTTCTTTCACTTCTACGAAAATCAAGCGGGGCCATGAGCCCCTGACGCTTTCCCTCGTTCCGAATCCCGACATTCTTGGAGAAGTCGGGAAGGAGAAAGGAAGCAAGATTCTTGTGGGGTTTTGCGCTGAGACAGACCGTGTCCTTGAAGAGGCAAGGCGGAAACTCGCGGCGAAAAACCTGGACATGGTCGTTGCAAACCTTGTTGACCAGAAAAGCGGGTTTGCTGTCTCCACGAACAAGGTATGGATCGTTGACCGGAAGGGGAATGAGGTAGAGCTGCCGCTCCTTGAGAAAGTGGACGTTGCGGAGAAAATCGTTGAGCACCTGGTATCCCACTTTCTCTCATGAGGCGTATTGTCCAGGTTGCCCTTCCTCTGCCCCTTTTCCGGACTTTCTCCTACGCTGTTCCTTCTGATTTCCAGGACAGGGTCTTTCTCGGGAGCACCGTCGAGGTGGATTTCCACGGTCAGGTTCTGACCGGATGGGTGGTGGAGGAAGGAGGCGAGGAACTCCCGGGTCTCAAGGAAATTCGCGAGGTGCTTCCCTTCCCTCCCTTCCCCTCTACTCTTCTTGGGTTTTCCCAAAGGCTTTCTCTCCTGTACCTCTCTCCTTTGGGGGAAGTGCTGGCGTCTTTTCTTCCTCCTCTTGGGAAATCCGCAAAGAAGTACCTGGGATTTCGGGTTTTCGCAGGGGAGAACGTCGAGGAATGCTGCAGAAGGTTTGGCGTATTGCCACCCCGGGGGATGAATCTCTTCCTTTTCCTTGAGCGATTCCGTGTCTCTGCTAAGGACCTCGAGCAGTTCCTCAAAGAGGGCGTTCTCCGTCTGGAAAGAGAGTTTCTGAAAATCGGAGGCTCTCCTCGTGTCCCTGGGGAGTGCTTTTTCTGGGAAATCCCCCACCTCGAGGAACGGAAGGCCTTCCTTCGGGATATCCTGGTAAAGGCCCGGGAAGAAGGGGAAAAAGCCCTCCTCCTGCTCCCCGATTTTCAAAAGGTAGACGCTTTTTGTGCTTTCCTCAAAGAGTGCTTCCCCTCCATGTCGCTCATCCGCTATGACAGTCGTCTACGTCCCAAGGAGAGAGTCGTTGCTTTCTGGCGAATTGTCGAGGGTGACTTTGACGCCGTGGTGGGAACACGGCTTTCAGCCTTCGTGTTTCCCTGCCAGGACCTTGGCCTTTCTGTGCTCTTTGACCCTGAGGAGAAGGGGTACGTTGCCGATCGAGCACCTCATTACGATATTGGGGAGGTTATGGAAGAGCGGGCACATCACTTTGGGGAATGCCTGCACATTGTGTGTGCTCTTCCCTCCCTACGGGTGTACTTCCGGTGGAGGGAGGGGAAAGTGAAGCCTGGGGGAATCATCCCGTCTTCTGGTACAAGGAACGTTCAGGGAGTTGTGGCCAGAAGCTTGTGGAGGAATTTCGCCCTTTTCCCGTCTGTTCGACGGGCCATTGCCTCGGTGGTGGAAAGGAAGGGAATTGTGCTCATATGGGTACAGAAAACCGGGTATGCCACGGCCCTGGGTTGCCGGGAATGCGGTTTCTACTATACCTGCCCTTCCTGTGGTATTGCTCTGCGGTACCACAAGGATCTTGCGCTGCTTGTCTGCTCTCTCTGTCACTTCCGCCTGACTCCTGAGAGTACCTGTCCGTCGTGTGGGGGAATCCAGTGGGGAGAGTGGGGGCAGGGAGTTGAGAGGGTTTTTGAGGAAGTCCAGCGAACCTTTCCCGGTGTACCTTCCGAGCGAGTGGACCCCGAGATCGAAGAGGAAGGGTGGGTGGGGAAGGTTGCAGCCCCTTCAATTCTTGTGGGTACCAGTGCTCTTTTGAGAGAAGACCTTCTCCCCAGGGTTTCCCTTTTCGTGGTGCATTCTCTCGATGAGTGGCTGTCTCTGCCGGAAATCGGTGCCTGGGAACAGCTGTACATCCGCCTGCAAAAGGTGTTGCGCCTCCTCCCCCAGGATGCCCAGGTCCTTGTTCAGGGGAGCCAGGAGAGTTTGAGACGATTTCCAGAGTTCCTGAAACCCTGGCCCCTTTTCTACGCCGATGCTCTTGAAAAAAGGAGGTCTCTTCGGTATCCTCCTTTCGTGCGGCTCGTTCGGTTCGTTGTTCGTGCCCGGAATAGGGAAGCCGTCTTTCGGGTTCTCTCCCGTGTGAGGGAGCTCTTTGAAGCCCGGGGAATTCAGGTCCTTGGGCCTTTCCCGAGCGTGCGGCCTCGGCGGGAACGGGCAAAGAGTGCGGAACTCGTTGTTCGGTATCCTGAGGAAGACGTTGCAGAAGTCTTTGACGTGTGTGCGGAGGTTTTCCCCCTCTCGGGGATGCAGTGGTCGTTTGAGTTCGTTCTGTCCTGAGGAGGAGTGGTCAGTGGCGCTTCGGGTCCTTGAGAAGTATGGAAGCCCTCTGCTTCGTAAAAGAGCACAACCCATAACCAGCATAGATGGGAACATCGTGTCGCTGGCGCAGGACATGCGGGAAACCATGCACGCGCTTTCGGGCATAGGTCTTGCGGGGAATCAGGTTGGGGTACTTCTGCGCATCATCGTTATCCTCCACCCGGAAACCAGGCAGGACCTTGTTGTTCTCAATCCTGAGATTGTCGCAATGAGTGCAGAGCGGGAAATCGGTGAGGAAGGGTGTCTGAGCATTCCTGAGGTCTACGGAAGGGTTGAGCGGGCTTCCCGTGTCTTGGTGCGGGGGATCGACCTTGGGGGAAAGGACGTGGAAATCGAGGCCAGTGGTCTTCTTGCCCGTATCTTCCAGCATGAGATTGACCACCTTGATGGCGTCCTTTTTGTGGATCGTCTGCACCCGGCAAAGAGGTTGCTTTTGAGTAGCAAACTGAAAAGGATTGCCCAGGGGGGAGCCTCCTGAAGTTGAGAGTTGTCTTCATGGGAACGTCTTCTTTTGCGGTCAGGGTGCTGACGGAACTCGCTGAGGATGGGCGGCTGGAAATCCTTGGAGTTGTCACCCGCCCGGACCAGAGGGCCGGGCGGGGGTTGCGCCTTGTGTCTCCTCCGGTGTGCTGCGAAGCGAAACGCCTGGGGCTTCCGGTATGGCAACCTGAGCGGGTCAATCGTCCCGACTTTGTGGAGTTTTTGCGGTCATTGCGGTGTGACGTTATCGTGGTTGCTGCGTATGGGCAGATTCTGAAGAAGGACCTTCTTTCTCTGCCACCTCTTGGGTGCATCAATGTCCACGCTTCGCTCCTCCCCCGGTACCGAGGCCCAGACCCTATCCGCTGGGTACTCCTCAACGGTGAAGAAGTTACGGGGGTGACCGTCATGCTCATGGACGAGGGTGTTGATACGGGGCCCATCCTTGCTCAGGAGTCGCTTCCCATCCTACCCGAGGACACCTATGCTTCCCTGACTGAGAAGCTCGGAGCCCTGGGTGGGAAGCTCCTTCGGGAAGTCCTCCCGGCATGGAAAGAGGGGCGCATTACGCCTTGCCCCCAGGAAGGAGAGCCATCGTATGCTCCTATAGTGGAAAAGGAGAGAGCGCGTATTTGCTGGGAGAGCCCTGCGTGGTATATTG
Source organism: Candidatus Caldatribacterium sp. SIUC1 (assembly GCF_051549785.1). Taxonomy (GTDB): domain Bacteria; phylum Atribacterota; class Atribacteria; order Atribacterales; family Caldatribacteriaceae; genus Caldatribacterium. The sequence goes on from NZ_CP189974.1 coordinate 1,355,188, forward strand.
TCCGTCAAATTCGAGCCTTCTTCCCCTCTCCCGGGGCGTATACCTTTTTTGCTGGGAAACGTCTGAAGATTCTCGAGGCTTCCTGGGAAGAGAGCAATGGAACTCCTTGTTCTCCTGGAACTATTTATCGTATAGAAAAGGAAGGCATCGTGGTGTGCGCCGGGGAAGGACTGGTGACCATTCACAGGCTCCAGCCTGAGGGAGGACGAGCCATGTCTTCATGGGAATTCGTGTGCGGGTACCGCTTATCCGTGGGCCAGAGAATGGGGTGAGGAGGTGAGGCGAGGTGTTCTTCCTTGACCCGACCTTTTTGATACTCATTCCAGCGCTTCTTCTTGCCCTGTATGCTCACACCAAGGTGACGCAGACCTATGATCTTCTTTCCCGGAAGAGAGCCCAGGTAGGTCTTTCCGGTCTTCAGGTTGCAGAGGAACTCGTGCAGCGTCTCGGACTTCGGGTGAAGATTGAGGAAATTCCCGGGGCTTTGACGGACCACTACGATCCTTCCCGGGAGACTCTGCGGCTTTCCCGGTCTGTTGCCCGGGGAGCCTCGGTGGCCGACCTTGCCATCGTCGCTCATGAGGTGGGGCATGTCCTTCAGAAGCGTGAGGGGTATTCTGCCTTTGCCCTCCGGAGTGTCCTTGTTCCCGCTGCCGGGTTTGGGTCCCAACTCGCGCTTCCTCTCTTTTTCCTTGGCTTTCTCTTTGCCCTTCGGCCTCTGATGGACCTTGGCATTCTCTTCTTCAGCCTTGCGGTGCTTTTCCAGCTTGTGACCCTCCCTGTGGAGTTCGACGCCAGTCGGAGGGCCTACGGAATTCTGGATCGTCTGGGCCTTATTACCGCTGAGGAGAAGCCCCTGGTGCGGCAAATGCTCAACGCTGCAGCGCTGACCTATGTTGCTGCAACTGCTATGGCTGCCTTGCAGCTTGTGAGGCTCTTGCTTCTCCGGGAGAGCAGGGAGTAAGGATTGGTCGACAAGTACCGTCGCGACGCGCTGTCCATTCTCACCCGTCTGTACGAGGGACGGATTGCTTTTCTGGATCAGGCCTACACGACCTGTTCTCGAAGGTATTCCCCCCACGAGCGGGATTTGCTCGTGAGCCTTGTACGGGGAGTGGTGAAGTTTCGAGAAAAGCTCGACGCCCTGGCCAGGACATACCTCCCAAAATGGGAGCGGCTTCCTCTTGTGGTCCAGAACGCCCTTCGGTTAGGAATGTTCCAGCTTCTTTTCCACACCCATGTCCCCCCCTTTGCTGCCGTTCACGAATGGGTCGAGGTGGTGCGGTCCTTTGGCCAGGTTGCCTTTGTCCCCCTTGTCAATGCGGTTCTGCGGAATGTGGAACGGGATCTTGCGGCCCATCGTGCCCAGGCTGAAAGGTGGGGTATTGACCTCCCCGCCTGGCTTGAAGCGGAATGGAGGAAGGTCCTGTCTGAAGGGGAATTACATGTTCTCTTGAGGTCTCTTGCTCTCCCACCACCCCTTTTCGTTCGAGTCAACACCCTGCGAATAGGGGAAGAGGAACTCCAGGACCTCCTTGCTCAGCGGGGCATCCCCAGCAGGAAAAGCCGCGTCAGCGGAGCACTGGAAGTGGTTTCCAGTTATTCTGCACTTGTGCGCACCCCGGAGTACGCCCAGGGTCTTTTCTATCCCCAGGATCTCGGTTCCCAGGTTGTCGGACACCTCGTAGCGCCGGAACGCGGTGAGATTGTAGTTGATGCTTGCTGCGGGGTAGGAGGAAAGACTCTCCTTCTGGCTCAGCTTATGGGAAACGAAGGGAAGCTCTTTGCCTGGGATAAGAAAAAGCGGCGGATTGAAGTCCTGAAAGGGCTTATGCGGCGAAGTGGCGTTTCAATCGTCCAGCCTGAGGTTCTCGATTGCCTCCGGATTCCCGAGAGGTTCTGGTCTGTGGCGGATCGTCTTCTTCTTGATGCTCCCTGCTCGAACCTGGGGACTGTTCGTCGCAATCCGGAAGTCCTTTTAAAAGCCACACCGGAGAGCGTCAGGCAGTGTGCCTCGCTGCAGCTTGAGCTTCTCCGCGAAGCCTTTCAGGTGGTCAGACCCCAGGGGATCATGGTATACTCTGTGTGCACTTTAACCTGGGAGGAAACCGTTGGGGTCGCAGAAGCTTTTGAGCAGGAGAAGGGGCCTGCGCTGGTGCGGGTGGAGCCCGAAGGAGAGGTTCCAGGGAGGGTCAGAGACGGTTTCGTCTTCCTCTGGCCCCACGATCTTTTCTGTGACGGATTTTTCGTGGCTATCTGGAGGAAGAGGGCATGAGGCAGGAGCGCAGGGAGGGCCAGAAAAAGCCACGACTTCTTGAGTTCCTGGGAAGGGTGTTTGGGGCAGCACTGCTTTTTGGCCTTGGCCTTTTTGTGAGCTTTTTTGTGGGTTTTGTGCTCTTTGAGGGATATGTCGGCAGCGGAAGCGTTCTCGTTCCCGATGTACGGAACATGACGCTTCTTGAAGCCATCAATAAGGCGACTCGTCTTGGTCTGCGCCTCGAGGTGGAGAGAGTTACCTCTGATTCCGGCGCTCCTCCTCTTGCCGTCCTTGATCAGAATCCGCCTCCCGGAACCCGGGCCAAGAGGAATACCCGCCTCCAGGTGGTGGTGAACGGTGGGACGCTCTCAGGAAGCATGCCGATGACCCCTCAAAAAGGTCAGGTGCTTCTCCCTGACGTTCGGGGAAAGAGCCTCGAAGAGGCGCAGAGCATCCTTGAGGGTAATGGCCTGCGGGTGGGGAGGGTTGTGGAGGCAAGCCATGACACGCTTCCCCGGGGATACGTCATTTCCCAGAATCCTCTTCCTCAGACGGAGGTGGCTCCGGGGAGCCTTGTGCACCTTCTTGTTTCCGCAGGGAAGGCAGGAGGGGTTGAGGAAGTTGAGGTTCCCGATGTCGTTGGACTCCGGCTTGAAGAGGCTCAGGAGGTCCTTGCCCGAAATGGCCTTGTGGTGGGAAGTGTTGAGGAGGTCTCTTCGGAGGGACGTCCTGGAGGAATCGTGGTGGGGCAGAGCCCACAGGCAGGGGAGCTTGTTCCCCGGGGGGAGGGACTTCGTTTGCAGGTCACCAGGGTTCAGGAACGCCCGCAGACAGAAGCCGATGGGAGAAAAACCCTCAACCTCCGTTTTGTCCTGCCCTCTTCCCAGAATCCCATCACTGTTCAGGTAGTGGTGCAGGACGAGCTGGGGGAACGGGTAGTGTACGAGCGAGAACACAGGGGCGAAGACCTTGTGGAGGTTTCTGCGCTCACCAGGGGACAGGGAAAGGTCACCATTTTCCTGAACGGATACTACTACTGGGAGAAGAAGATTGACTAACGGGGGAGAGACTTATGGCGAAGCTTGCTCCATCGATTCTGTCCTGTGACTTTTCCCGGCTTCGAGAGCAGCTCCTTGAAGCCTGGGAGGGGGGAGCAGAGATCATCCACGTCGACGTAATGGACGGACATTTCGTTCCCAACCTCACCTTTGGTCCTCTTATCGTTGAGGCTGTCCGGAAGGTGCTTCCTGAAGCCTTCATCGACGTTCACCTTATGATGGACAATCCCCGGGCATTCATTCGGGATTTTGCCCAGGCTGGAGCTGACCTCATCAGTTTCCATGCCGAGGCGGTTCAGGATTTCGACGCCGTACTCCAGGACATTGCCAGGGTGGGGAAAAAGAGTGGCCTTGCGCTTTGTCCCGGAACACCCCTCACAATCCTTGACCATGTCCTTGGGAAGCTCTCCCTTGTTCTTCTCCTCACAGTGAACCCGGGATTTGGGGGCCAGAAGTTCATTTCCGGGATGGAGGAGAAGATTCGCGCCCTTCGGCGAAGGATTCAGGAGAGAGGGCTTAGGGTAGAGATTGAAATCGATGGAGGAGTAAAGGAGGAGAACATCGAGTTTCTCGCCTCCTGTGGTGCTTCCATTATCGTGGCAGGGTCTTTCGTCTTCTCGGCACAAGACATTCGGGGAACAGTGCGTCGCCTCTCAGAGAGAATACGGGCTTACTGAAGGAAAGGCCCGATAGAGACCCCCCTATCGGGCTGCTTTCTGCACCTTTCCCGCTTTAAGGCACGAAGTACACACGTAGAGGCGCTGAACCCTTCCTTCCACGATGGCTCGTACCCGTTGCACGTTCGGTCGCCAGAGCCTGCGACTCACCCGGTGAGAGTGGCTGATTTGATTCCCGAAAGAGCTCTTTTTCCCACAGATCTCGCACTTTGCCATGTCCAATCCCCGCTTTCTCTTGGTGAACTGCCCACAATATACCAGCTTTCTTTGGAAGCTTCAAGCCCCTGAAGCCTTGTCTGTCTCCAGCTTGACGGTGCCTTTCTCCAGCCCCTCGCAGGACAAATCTTCCTTACCTCCGCATGTTTCTTCCCGCTCCTCTTCGGAGCCTGTGGGGAGAAGAGAAAACTCCACCGGAAACCCTTTTCCCAGTCTGCAACAAAAGAGTGGGTCCTTAGACTGCATCAAGTGGGGGTCTACACCTTCTGATTGCTGAGACCGAGTTGCCAGAAACCCTTGTCTCTTCTTTTGCCAAAGGTGGAGGATGGGCCAGAATGTCGCCGGTTGTTGCGTGTTATGCAAAGGATACTATATAATACTACGGTGTAATGTAGTCAACCTTTCCTTTATGGCCTATTGAATTCAAGCGGGAGGGAGGTCTGTACGTGGAACTCCGGGAGAGTATTCTCAGTGTTCTTGACACCCTTCTTGAAGAGTTTCCCCCATCAGAGAGAGAAGAGTGGAAGGACTTTCTTATTGCTCTGGCTGAACATTCCGAGGATAGGGAGAAACTTCGGGAATTTCTTGCAGTCCCTTTGGGGAACCTCCTTTCTTCCACAGCCCCGCTGGATTTCCTTGCAGGGGTTCAGAAAATTCGTAACAGGGTGCAGAACTTCCCCCTCATTCCTGTCCTTGAGGAAGCTATAGCTGCCCTCTCCCGCATCTTCGAGGAAAAGAACCGCCTTATCCGTGACCTGCGCGAGATCCTTTCCCAGCTGGCTGTACCTGTCATCGACATTTGGGAGGGCGTTGTTCTTCTACCCCTTATAGGAACGCTCGATTCAGAGAGGGCCCAGAGGATGACCGAGGTTCTCCTCAACGCCATTGCTGACAGAAAGTCCCGGATTGCCATTGTTGACGTGAGTGGTTTGCCGTTTATTGACACTGCTGTGGGAGCGCATCTTGTTGAAGCTTTCAGTGCAGTGCGGCTCCTGGGAGCAGAAGTCGTGCTCACAGGGATAAAACCAGAGATCGCGCAGACCCTGGTGAAGCTCGGTGTTGGTTTTGAGGTCACCATTCAGAGAGACCTCCAGGAGGCCCTGCTTTACAGTATTTCCCTCCTTCGACGCCGAAAAGAGGAAAGGCGGAGAGCTACGGAGAATTTAGAAACCTCTTGAAAGCCAATGAAAAGAAAGGTTCTCGCAACCGTTCAGATTGGCGACTGCCTCTTTGTGCCTGTTCATGTTGAGCTTGACGATGCCTCTATTGAGGCTCTGCAACAGCAGCTTCTTGAGGAAATTGCGACCCAGAAGGTACGGGCTTTGCTTTTGGACCTGAGTCTTATCGAGGTTATCGATAGCTATGCCTCGTACATTATCCACGAGACGGCTCAGATGGCAAGGCTTCTGGGTTGCAAGGTGGTTCTTGTCGGTATTCGCCCTGCTGTTGCTTTAACCCTTGCTCAGATGGGCATCCGTTTTGAGCATGTTCTGACCGCTCTTGATCTCGAACACGCCTTGGAAATCCTTGCTTCTGGTGGCATGCCTTCCGATGAGAAGGATCTCCTTTGATGAGTACCAGCTGGTTATCAAGATCACCAGGGAAGAGGATATTGTCCTAGCCCGCCAGACGGTGAAAAACCTTGCCAATGAGGCAGGGTTTTCTCTGGTGGATGTTACAAAAATTGCCACGGTTGTCTCAGAACTTTCGCGGAACATCTTCCGCTACGCTGGTTCGGGTCTTATTCTCGCCCGCTTGCGGGACGAAGGAGAAAAAATCCTTGAAATCGTTGCCTACGACGAAGGACCAGGAATAGAGAATCTCAGTGCTGTGCTACGGGGTGGGTACTCTACGACTCCCCGCAGTTTCGGACTGGGGCTTTCCGGGGTCAAGAAGTTAATGGACGGTTTTGAGATTGAATCAGAAAAGGGGAAAGGGACAACTGTTAGGGTCGAGAAACGACAGAGACGTTTCTGAATGCATTCTCTCTCTGGAGGTCTCCTCGCCTCTCGATGGGCTTATTGCTGAGCACTACCTTAGGAAGCACCTCAAGGACCCCGGGACTCTCTCCAGGGCTGTTCTTGTGGTTCGAGAACTAGTATCCAATATTGGAAGGTATGCCGAACGGGGTAACGTTAAAGTCTTCCGCAAACCTGGCTTCCTGGAAGTTGTCGCTCAAAGTCAAGGCAAAAGAGAAGCTCAGCCAGGTCTTGGCCTTGGCCTCGAAATTGTGAGAAAGAATGCTCGTGAGGTTACCTTTGAGGAAAAGAAGGAAGCACAAAGTCTCACTGTCACCGCACGAATCCCCTTTTCTCCCCCTGTGTGGAACGTTGGTGCCTTTGTGAGGCCTCATGTTTACGAAGACGTGGGAGGGGATGTCTGCCTCTGGCGAGAAGAGGGTGAAAGGCTCAGAGTGCTTGTGGCTGATGTTTTGGGGCATGGGGAACGGGCTTTCGAAGTGGCTCAGAAGATCCGTTCCTTCTTTAGCGAGGATACAGCGGAGGACCCTCTGGTTTCGTATGCACGTCTTCGCGAGCTCTTGCAAATGACTCGTGGCTGTGCACTTTTCCTTGGCCTCTTGGAAAGAAAATGCATGCGGTACTTTCTGGTGGGGAATGTGAGAGCTTGGTTGAACCGTGGGGATGGGTTCAAGTTCCTGCCTGCAAGACCGGGTGTGATGGGGAGGTTGGAATTGCCTCCAAAGCTCTGGGAAGAATCCCTTCTTCCCGGGAGCCGTCTCATCGTGTGTACCGATGGCGTAGAACGGCGGTTTCACCCGCGTTTCTTCCCTTGGACTGTGGGGTTAAGCCCGGAGCGGGTGGCCCGGAAGATTGGTGAGCATTTCTCCCGGAGAGAAGACGATGTCTGTGTGCTTGTTGTGGAGGGACCAGGGGATGTTTGAAGAGAGCAAAGAAACTGAGAGTCTCAGAATATTCGCTCAGGAGTACCAGAAGTATCTGGAGAGATTCCTCTTTGCTGATTCGGGAGAAAAAACGCTCCAGGAAGCCTATGACTGCCTCACTGCTCTCATGGATGAGGGTATTGCTGAGGCGGGGACAATTCTTGAGGTCCACAACCGCGCCCTTCAGAACGCTCTCAACATCCGTTTCGACAACGAAAAGGTGGAGTGGCTCTACATAAAGAGGGCAAACGAGTTCCTCACTCAGGCCATGGTTGCCATGGACGTCTTTGTCCTTTCTCTTCGTGAAGACCTCAGGAGGGACCAGCTCACACATCTTGCCAACAGGCTCTACCTTCGCCAGGAGCTTTCACGCCTCCTCCTTGAGGCGGGGGAGAAGGGGTTTACGGTGGGTGTGGTGATGGTGGACATTGACGATTTTAAAGCTGTTAACGACATCTATGGTCATGACGAGGGGGACCGGGTCCTTGTGGCCCTGGCTCAGATCATGCGGGAGAGTCTCCGGGAAGGAGATTTTGTGGCCCGCTGGGGTGGGGAAGAGTTCGTCCTTGTCCTTCCCAAGACGGATTACGAGAGGGTTAAAATACCTCTGGAGCGCCTCCAGAAGGCGGTGGCGGAAAAACTGAGGCTTCCTGATGGGAGGTCTGTAACCTTGAGCATGGGGGTCGTAATCTTCCCCGAGGAAGGCGTTCAGTCGGCAGAGGAACTGGTGAGGCTGGCTGATCTTGCCATGTACGCAGCAAAAAGGAGGGGAAAAAACTGCGTTGTGCTGTATCCGGAAACCCGCGGGGGTAACTGAAGTTGGTTTCGTGGGAAGATTTTCTCAAGACCACTTTCAGGGAGTGGGTCAGGTCCTTCTCCGGTGCAACGCCTTCTGAGGGGAGGATAGAAAGGTGCCTGTTTCGTTTTGCCTCGGTTGGACAGAGGCTTGCCCTTGAAGGGTATGCCCTTCAAAAGGTCTGTGAGGAAGTCTCTGCGCTTTTCAGGCAGTGGATAAAGGAAGAGCTTTCCCTTCCTGCGTTGCCTGAAGCAGAGAAGAGAGTCTTTGAGCAGCTCCTCCTTGCAGGTATGGCCTTGGCCCGAGGATATGGAGAGGGAGTGGCCTTTCGCCTTCATTCTCTGGCAAGAATTGATCCTTTAACTGGTCTCTACACCCGGCGCGCTTTTGAGCGTCGTTTCCTTTACTTCCTGGATTATGCAAAGATGGGCGGGATTCCCCTTGCCCTGGCTATCCTCAACGTCGATGGGATGAAGGATATCAACGATGTCTACGGGTATCCCGTGGGGGATCTTGTGCTTCGCGGTATTGCTTCTCTCCTTGAGGAAACCGGGGCGGAGGTTTTGGGGAGGTTGAGTGGAGACGAGTTTGGTCTTGTGTTCATCCGGCTGAGCAGGGAAGCAGCCTTCAGGAGAGTGGAGATGCTCCTTGAGAGAATCCGAAAACTTGGCTTTCTTGCTGATGAGGAGTTATGGGTAACGGCAAGCTGTGGCCTGGCTTTTTACCCTGAACACGGGGAGAGCTGGGGTGACCTTATGGCCGCAGCAGACTCAGGACTCATCATGGCCAAGATGAAGGGTGGAGACCGGGTTGAAGTGATTGCTCCTGGTACCTCAAGCAGGATCAGAGAGATGCACGAGGGGTCGGTTCTTGTTCGCCGGGCCCTGCAGAATCCGGGGAGCATTGTGCCGGTCTTCCAGCCGATTCAAGACCTGCAGAAGGCGACCATTGTAGGGTACGAGGTTCTTGCCAGAGTGGAAGCTGGGGGCCGGCTTGTTCCTGCTTCCGCTTTTGTTAGTGCTGCGGAGAGAGAAAGGCTTATTGAGGAAATAGACCGGGTTGTCTTTGCCAAAGCCCTCCGTGCGAAAAAAGAGCAGTGCCCTCCGGGGACGCTCTTTTTCCTCAATGTCTCCATGGGTGAGCTCGAGCGGGGGAAAATCATCGAGGACGTGATACGGACTGTGGAGGAGCTCGCTATTCCTCCCTTTGAAGTCCTTCTCGAGATCACGGAGCGAGAAGCGATTCGGGATATCGAAGCCCTGAGAAAGGCAGCGCTTTCCCTGGAATCCTCGGGAATTCTCCTCACCCTTGATGATTTTGGGAGTGGCTTTTCCTCCTTCTCTTACCTTCAGCTTTTTGATTTTGCCTACGTGAAGATTGACGGAAACCTTGTTCGAGGGATGAGACATGGTGCGAGAGCCCGTCTTATCGTAAAGGCCATGGTCGAGCTTGTACGGAAAATCGGTGCAGAGCCAATAGGAGAGTTCGTAGAAGATGCGGAAACGGCTCGTGAGCTTGCCGCGCTTGGGGTGCGCCTCGTTCAGGGGTACTTTGTGGGGAGACCCGGGCCTCTTCCTCAGGTCTCCCTGAAATAATAGTTACACTTTCTTTTTTCTCTGGAGGTATCCTTCCACGGTATCCTTAGGGAAGTACCATTCCTTCCCCCTTTTCTCCCCCTGGAGTACTCCTTTGTTCGCTAAAGCGACAATGTTGGGCAGGGTCGTGCCGCTGAGGGCAGCAACTTCTGTTGCCGTGAGTGGATGGTTTTCTTCATATTTTGCCTTGGAGCGCGCAAGGAGGAGGAGTCTCTCGATGTGGGAGGAGAGGGGAAGAGAATCCGGGGAGGCAACTCTCCTCATCTCTTTTAGCCGGCGGAAAACTTCCTGGACGGAAAGAACTTCCTCGAGGGAAAGAGGTTCCTTTCCCTCGAGGAACCCTGCTATCCTTTGAAGTCCTTTGAGGAAGACCTCCTTGGGGGTGTGTTCTAAGAAACTCTCAATGTCTTGGTAGGTTTCCTCGACTTCTCTCAGAGCCTGCCGTGTGAGAAAAGGCAGTATTCCATGCATTCTCCCACCCCCTTTTCAGCTTTTTGTGTTGTTCTTGCACCTCCTTTCTCTTAGTGTACTTTTCTAAGCTAATCTTGAAAAAAAACATTCGCGGAACCTGAGACGAAGAAAGACTCTAACTCCGGGCTTTTGTTGAGGAGAGTTTTCCCAAAAGAGAGACGAGTTTTGTATTTCTATTAGCTTATGTATAGTTAGCTAACAATTGCTTACCTTGAGCCTCCTGCCCTAAACGGGTCGACCACGAGAACCACTCTTCCGTCCCCGAGAATGGTACTGCTTGTGAACATCCCTCCCTGGAGAGCCGCAGGCAGGGGTTTGGTCACAATGCTCCGGCATCCCAGGATCTGGTCTACAGAAAGGGCCAGGATTCTCCTTCCATCCGCCACGACTACGACGCTTACCTCTTCGGGGAGGCTGTTTTCTCTCTCACCCAGAAGGTGAGCAAGGGGATACAGAGGTGTGATTTTCCCCCGGAAGGAAAAAACGGGGAACCCTCCTGCCGGGAAGACGTCGTTCCTTGAAAGCTTCAGGATACTGGCAACCTGCTCCAGAGGAAGGGCATACCGTTCTCCATTGACCCCGACAAGGAGTACGGTCTGAACCCCCAGACGGGTAGGAACCTTCAGGGTGATCCAAGTGCCTTTTCCGGGGGCAGTTTTGACCTCCACATCGCCGCCCAGCTCACGAACCGTTGTTTGCACCACGTCCATGCCGATTCCACGGCCTGAAATCTCGGAAACCGAGTCGGCAGTGGAGAACCCCGGGGAGAAGATGAGGTTCAGGATTTCCTCTTCGCTGAGAGAAGCCCCCTCGGGGACAAGACCAAGGGCACGGGCCTTGCTGAGGATTTTTTCGAAATCCAGGCCTCTTCCGTCGTCGGAAACCTCAAGGTAGACAAAAGAACCCCGCTGCCAGGCCTTGAGGGACACGATGCCCTCTTCGCTTTTTCCAGCGGCAAGGCGCTCTTCAGGGGGCTCAATACCATGGTCACAGGCGTTCCGGACGAGGTGGAGCACCGGTCCGGACAGGGCATCGAGGACCTTTTTGTCCACCTCCACGTTTTCACCGGCAGTCACAAGGCGGATTTTTTTCTTCTTCTGCAGGGCAATATCCCGCACAACCTTTGGGAAACGCTGGAAGAGGAACCTCACGGGAACGAGCTGGAGGGAGAAAAGGCCCTTCTGGAGTTCCTCGCAGATCCTGGAGAGAGAACGGTAATTCTCCTGGAGGGCCTTGATTAGCCCGGAGGGTGCGGAGGAGTCCATGAGTTTCTCAAGGAGGTACTCATAGTTCCCCCTGGCAGTCATGAGTTCTCCCACGAGGTTGGTGAGGGTGTCGATTTTCCGTTCTTCTATGCGGAGGTACTGGCTCTTTTTTTCCTCGCCCGAACCGGGCGAGGCTTCTCTACCTTTCGCTGTGTCGTCTTTCTTGTGCAGGAATGCCTGCCATAAACCCTTGATTTTCTCGATGCTTGTTCTTAACCCCTCGAGGAACTCCTCACTCCCGAAATCTATTTCTCCTTCCTTCTCCTGCACAAGTTCAAGGTACCGCACAAAGGCCAGGGCATAGTCGGCTGCTTCACCACCCCCCTGTTCGTGCATCTTCTCCTGGAGGATACAGAATCTCCGGCGGAGGGCATCGAGCTTCTCCCTGTCAAGGAGAAAGGCTAGAAGTTCCTGTTCTATGGCGAGGAGTTCTTGCGTTACCCCATCACCCTCCTCAGGAGTCCCGGAAGGAGAAAGTACAAGGGTTTTTCGCTCCATAAGGGCGAGGAGCCGCTTCTCGGTGTCCTCGTTTTCCTGAACGTCTTTTCCCTCTTCGATGTCTTCCACCATTTTTTTGAGCTTTTCGGTGGCTTCGAAGAGTTCTTCTACGACTTCAGGGGAAAGAGGCATTTCCTCTTTCCTCAATCGTTCCACGACTTCCTCCAGCGCATGAGAGAGTTTGACGATGGGTGTAAGCTCGAGAACCCCTGCCCCTCCCTTGATGGTGTGGAGGTAGCGGAAAATGACTTCAAGGACGCTCTTCTTGCCCTGTTCAAGCTCAAGAAGCCTCTGGGTGACCTCTTCCAGGAATTCCCTGGTTTCCTCACAGAAGGCGCCTACGTAGGAACCCAAATTAAAAGTGAAGGACTCTTTTTTTTTCACCCTTTTCTGCCCTCCTGAGGGAACCCTCTTGAAAATTTCCAGGTAGTATTTTAGCATGTTCTTAACAAAAATATAATTAGACTGAGTTTAAAGAGGCAAAGTTTACTTAAAAAAGCAATGTTTATTTTGAAGAGGTAAAGCTTATGGAAATTAAATCAATCCTTCAGCTTCTCGCCTCGGATGACGAGCTTTCAAGGCTCAAGGGCATTGAGGAGGTCCAGAGGGAACCCAAAGAAACCTTTGTGGAAGTTCTTGTTGATCTCCTGCAGCACGACCCTTCTCAGATTGTGCGGGAGGCTGCTCTTGAAACCCTGAAATGTTACCCCACCTCTTTCCTCGTACCAAGACTTATCCCTCTCCTTGAGTCAGACGACGTCTTCGTGAGGAATGCTGCCGTAACCGTTCTTTCAGCTCATTTTGAAGCGCCTCTGAAGGAACTCGCAAGGCTTGTGAATCACCCGAATAAGCATGTCCGTAAGCTCGCCCTTGATGCTCTGTTCCAGACAAGGAATCCCCTTGCGGTTGATATTATTGCCCGGGGTCTTCAGGACCCCGATGTCAACAACGTCATTGCGGCAGTAGAGTACCTTGGGAAAATGGAGGGTTTCCGCTTCGCCGATGCAATCAATGACATCCTCGAGAGGGCCGAAGACCCCTTCCTCATGTGCACCTGCCTTGAGGCTCTTGCCCGAATTGGAAACCGCAACTCTACTGCGGTGGTTCAGCGGAAGTTTGCAGACCCGCGGGACATTAATTGCTTTGTCCTTTTCTCTTACCTCCGTTTCCTCTCGGAGAAGGGAGACCTGAGTTTTCTTCCCCAAATCGAGGCTATCTTCGAAGGACAGGGAAACATCGCTGGCAAAGAACTCATCGACGTCCTGAAGGGGCTGATTTCAAGACACCGTAAGGATTTCTCCGATGAGGATGTCCAGAGAGTCAAGACCCTCCTCAAGAAGCTTCTTGTTTCTGCTCTCCCTTCCTCAAACCGCTATGAGCTTCTCGTGCTCCTTGCAGAGATAGGAGGGGAGGATGTGGAGAAGCTCCTCCTTGCGCATCTCTCTCACCCGAACTTCTTTGCCAAGCTTGGAGCCATTGAGGGACTGGCAAAGCTCAGAACTCCAGAGGGGATAGAGAAGCTGAGAGAATTCGCGGTGCGTGAAGAGAGCCGGGAACTGCGAGAGATTGCGGCAGAGATTCTTAGGGACCTTGAAGCACCGCTTCCTGCTGGAGGGAATTAGGGGATGGAATTCGGCCTTCGGGAATTTGTGGAGCTACGCAAGCTCATCTACGCCAAAAGTGGCATCCACCTGGGGGACGAGAAAGTCTACTTCCTGAAGCGGAGAGTGGAGAAAAGAATGGAGGAGCTGGGGATAGAGGACCCTGAGGAGTACCTGAGTTACCTCCGGTTCTTCGACCGTCAGGGGCGGGAGCTCCAGGAACTCATTGAGGAGGTTACGGTAAACGAGACCTACTTCTTCAGAGAATTCCCTCAGCTTCAGGCCTTTGCCGAGCACTGCCTCCCCGATGTCCTCGAGCGAAAGAAAAAGGGCCTTCTCAACACGAGATTGCGTCTCCTCTCGGCGGGCTGTTCCACGGGAGAGGAAGCATACACTCTGGCCATCATCCTGAGAGAGATGGTCGAAGGCGTTGATTCCCTTCTGGCGAAGATTGTGGCAGTGGATATCGACAGAAAAGCCCTGGATAGGGCGCTTCTGGGCATTTATGATACAAGGTCTGTTAGAGATGTTCCCAGGGTTTATCTTGAAAGGTACTTTGACAACCTGGGGAACGGTACGTATCGGGTGAAGAATACTCTCCGGGACCTTGTAACTTTCAAGCAGGTGAATCTTGCGGATCGGGACGAAGTTCTGAGTTTGGGGATTTCTTCTTTCGACTTTATTTTCTGCCGGAATGTCCTTATCTACTTCTCTGACGAGGTTCGCAGGAAAGTGGTGGAGAACTTCTATCTGATGCTTCAGCCGGGAGGATACATCTTTCTGGGTCACAGTGAATCCCTCAGCCGGATTTCCACAGCCTTTGCCCTGCGGAGAATGGGAGGGTACCTGGTGTACCAAAAACCCGAGAGTGCGGATGCTTCCTCGCCTCTCAGGGAGGCAGGTGTGCAGTGAGTAAGAAAATTCTCATTGTCGACGACTCAGAGGTAACGAGGAACTTCCACGCCTACATCTTAAGAAGTGCAGGTTTTAAGGTTCTGAGTGCCCAGGATGGTGCAGAAGCCCTGGAGCTCCTCTACCTTGAAGGGGATATCGACCTTATTTTAACGGACCTCAACATGCCCAACATGGATGGACTCTCCCTTATTCGGAGGATTCGAGGTTCTCAGGAGTTCTCGCATATCCCCATCATCATTGTGACCACTCTTGACGAGGCAAAGGACAAGGAGAAGGGCTTCGAAGCGGGGGCGAACTATTACATTACGAAACCCGCACAGCCGGCGTACCTTCTTGAGAGTATCGGGATGTTTCTTGGGGGAAAATAGATAAGGGTGGACAGGTTCCTCTTCGACGACTCTTTTGTCACCCAGCAGGTTGAGAGTTTCAAAGAAGAATTCGAAGAGAATATCTTGCTCTCCGAAGAGAGTCTCCTTGAGCTTGAGAAGAACCCAGCTTCCAGGGAATTTCTCCGGAACCTGATGCGAAGCTTCCACAGCATTAAGGGAGGTTCCCGGGTCCTCCTCTCGCTCCTGCAGGAGGCAGAGCTCAAAGAGGTGGTGAAGAAAATCGAAGAGGTGTCTCATCTCCTTGAAGAAGTTGTGCAGCAGGTAGAGGGAGAGGAAGCGGAGCCGGGCCAGGGATTTTTCGATTTCCTCTACAGGGGCATAGATATTCTGAGGTCTCTCCGGGAAGGTCTTTCTGGGGGGTCCCGGGAGGGCACCGATCAGCTCATCGAGAACCTCCGGAGAGAAGCTTTCGCTCTGAGAGGTCAGGAAACTACTCATCTCCCGGTTCAGGAGAACACCCAGAGCGTAGGGGCCGGTAACCGTGCCCTTAGGGATTTTGGCGTTCAATTTCTTGAGCTCTTCAGGTACTGTCTGCGGAGCGAAAACCCGAACTGGAAGTTGCTGGAGCAGAATGCCCTCTTTTTGGAAAAAGGGTGCGAAGGAGAGAATCTTCAAGGTCTGAAAACCCTCCTTGGAGAGGTTCGAACCGCCTGCCGGGAAGGCAATCGGGAAGGGCTTGAAAGGGTGTACCAGAAACTCTGTCAGGAGTTTGAGGGGGTCAGTGCCTCTTCGGAGAGAGGGCTCCTCCAGCCGGAGAGGAAAGAAAAGCCCCCGGTTTTCCAGGATTTCCATAAAATACGGGTGGATCAGGAAAAGATTGACACCCTTGTCAACCTTTCGGGAGAACTCCTTACCCTCCGGAACCGTTGTGGGTACCTCCTCCGGAAGGCGGAAGGACACCCTCTTATCCGGGAGTTCAAAGCTCTCTTTACTGAATTTAGCCACATTTTGACCAGTCTTCAGAACGTTGTTCTCTCGATGCGCATGGTTCCTCTCGGAGTGCTCTTTGACCGTTACCGGAGGATGGTGAGGGATTTAGCCAGGGAGCTGGGGAAGGAGGCTGAGCTCATCGTCGAGGGACGGGATACATCGGTTGACCGGGGCGTGGCCCAGATGCTGGTTGACCCCCTCACCCATCTTGTGAGGAATGCTGTCGACCATGGTATCGAGACTCCTGAAGAGCGGAAGAAAGCCGGAAAGCCGCCGGTCGGGAAAGTGATTTTGCGGGCCTTTCAGCAGGGTGGCAACGTAGTCGTTCAGGTCGAGGATGACGGCAGGGGCCTTGACCCGGATAGGATCCGGGCAAAGGCGGTAGAGAAGGGTTTTGCAAGCCCTGAAGAAGTTCTGAAGCTCAGTGATGAAGAAGTGGTCAATTTTGTGTTCCTTCCTGGGTTCAGCACTGCGGACAGAGTCAGCGAAATATCAGGACGCGGGATAGGCATGGATGTGGTGAAGGCGAACATCGAGAGCATTCGGGGAGAGGTGAAGCTTGCTTCACAGGCAAGCAAGGGAACCACAGTGGAACTGAAGATTCCCCTTTCTCTTTCTGTTGTTTCCGGCCTCGGTGTCCAGGTAGGGGGGGAAGAGTTTATTCTACCCCTTGAGAATGTGGAGGCCCTTTTAAAGGTTCCGCTTGAAGATGTCCATAACCATCATGGCGTTGCTTTTGTCAGGGTGCGGGGTGACGTCATACCGCTTCTTTTCCTCGGAAACCTTCTCCTGCCCGGTGCTTCCCGGGGAACTCCAGGGGACGCCATGGTCCCTCTGGTGCTTCTCCAGGTGAGTCGAGGGAAGTGCGCCCTGGCGGTAGATGGCTATACGGGGGAAGGAGAATTCCTTGTCAAGCCCCTTCCAAAGTGTGCTTCTGCCTGGGGGCTCTTTTCCGGAGCGACGATCCGGGGTGACGGAAAGACGATCCTTATCCTGAACCCGGAGCGCCTGGTGGAACTAACTCTTGGAGGATTGACGTTCGATGGCAAAGGTTCTCGTTTTTGCCAACCATAAGGGAGGGAGTGGGAAGACAACCACCTCAGTCCACACCGCCTTTGCCCTGGGAGACAGAGGATTCAGAGTTCTCCTCGTCGACCTGGATAGTCAGGCCCATGCCACTCTCTATGCGGGAATGTTGCCCTATAAGGTGAGTAGAGGAATTTTTGAAGCCCTCTGTGCTTTTGTCGAGGATGGAGTGGTTATGAAGGAAGTTATCCACAAGAGCTTTTGTTTCGACCTCCTTCCCTCCAGCGAGGAACTTGGCGGTTTCGAAGCAAAGTTTTCCTCGTTCCCCCGTCGGGAAGCCATAGTGAAGAATTTCCTTCTCGAGGTGGAGAAGGAGTATCATTTTGTCCTCATCGATACCCCTCCTTCTCTAGGGTTGCTCACCTTGAACGCTCTGGTGAGCGGTGACTTTCTCATCATCCCTGTAAAGGTCGACTTTCTCTCTCTTGCGGGACTGGCCCAGATGATGCGAACCCTCTACCGGGTCAATGCTTACTTTAACCCGGAGCTCCGTCTTCTGGGGGTGGTTCCAACGATGTATGACGGGAGGACGCGGGTGGCAAGGGAGGTTGTGCGACAGCTTCAGGAAAACTTCGGCAAAGAGAAGGTATTCCTTCCCATTCGCCAGGATGTGAGGCTCATGGAGTCCCCGAGTTTTGGACAGGTTGTCTTTCAGTATGCCCCCCACAGTCGAGGGGCTCAGGACTATCAGGCCTTTGTCGAGGAGGTACTGCAGAGGATAGGGGAAGATGGATAGGGGAAACGGGCGGAAGAGACCCCCTCTGGGGAGGGGATTGGCCGAGCTTTTTGGCGTCGACGAGGTTGAAGAAAAAGGTTCTCTCTTCGAAGAGGCAAAGAGACTCGAACAAGAGGGAAGGTTCATCGAGGCCTTTCACTACTACCTCCTCTCCTCAAGAAGAGAGGACCCCAGGATAGCAGCCAAAGCGCTGAACAATGCTTCCCTGATCCTCTACGAGCACTATGGGGAGAAGGGCCGGAAGTTTGCACTCCAGTACCTGGAAGAGGCTTTGGGCCTTGATCCTCAGAACCAGCTCATCCGGGAGAACTGGAATACTCTGCGGGGTGAGGGTGAGGCATGATTGTGGGCATAGACCTTGGGACCACCAATTCCCTTGTTGCCTGGATTACCAGAGAAGGAAGACCGGAGATTATTATCAACGAACGGGGGAGCCGTTTGACGCCCTCGGTGGTCTATTTCAAGAATGAGCGGCAAGTCATTGTTGGAGAGCTGGCCCGTTCCCAGATGCTCCTCTATCCCCAGCAGACAGTTGTGAGGGTAAAACGGAAAATGGGGACCCCCTTCCGCTACAGCATCTTCGGCCGGGAATACACACCTTCGGAGATATCGAGCCTTATCCTGCGGAAGTTGAAGAACTACGCTGAGGCATGCCTCGGGAGGGAGGTCGACCAGGCGGTTATCACGGTTCCTGCATACTTTGACGACAACCAGCGCCAGGCAACCATCCGGGCGGCACGTCTTGCGGGTATGACTCCGGTGAAGCTCCTCAACGAACCGACGGCGGCAGCCCTGGCCTACAACCTCCATGCTTCCGGGGAGAACAACCTCCTTGTCCTTGACTTTGGTGGTGGGACTTTTGATATTAGCCTGATGCATTTCTCTGAAGGTTTGTTTGAAGTAATGGCCACCGGAGGGAGTACAGAGCTTGGAGGAAGTGACGTCGACGATATCCTGGTGCGGTACGTTGTTGATGCAGTGAAAGAAGCCGAGGGGATCGATCTTTCACAGGACCCGGTAGCCCTGCAACAGGTCTATTTCCATGTCGAGAGGGCAAAGATCGACCTATCCACTGTTCAAGAGACAACCATCGTTATTCCCTATATCGCCCTCTCTGAGAGAGGTCCTGTGCATGTCCGTCTTCCCCTTTCTCGTGAAAGGATGAACAATCTCTGCGCCCAGATTTTTGAAAAGGTAGAAAGCCTCATTGAGGAGACTATTGAAAGAGCCCGCCTCACAAAGGATTGGGTGCAAACCATTGTTTTTGTAGGGGGATCCTCGCGAATCCCACGGTTCCGGGAGGTGGTACGGCGGCTCTTCCAGGGAATTCCTGTGACCTTCTGTGACAGCTTGAATCCTGACGAGGTGGTGGCACTGGGGGCAGCGATACAGGCAGGGATTATCGAGGGAAGGATTCGGGAAGTGGAACTCCGCGACATTCTTCCCCACTCCCTGGGGGTCCTCGATGACCAGGGAAACTTTGTACCTATCCTCAAAAGGGGAACGGTGTATCCAGCGGTTGCCTCGCGCCTTTTCACCAACACCCGTGACGACCAGGAGGAGGCTATCGTGGAGGTTCTTCAGGAGAGAGATGGAGGGAGGCTCATTTCCCTTGGGAATTTCTGTTTCCGTTCGGAGAGAAAGTGGAAGAAGGGAGAAGCAAATCTCGAAGTGGTTTTTCATCTTGACGAGAGCGGTGTTCTGAACGTTTCCGCGGTGGACCTCGATACGGGAAGGACGGAAGAAGCGACCATCACCGGTGGTCTTTGGGGAGATGGAGGAGGAATAGATTTCCCGGAGCGAAGAGGTCCGGGACTTGAAGTGCTTTAAAAAACTGGAAGGAGGTTCTCAATAATGGCGGTCAAGAAGCTCGCAGTGCCGGAATCGTATCGGGAGGAGAAGAAAACCGGGATTGCAGTGAAGGAGGAGCAGGAGAACGAACTCGCACTCCGTAGGGAAATGGCAAGGAAGAGAGCCGAGGAGAAAGCGAAAGCCAGGACACTCGCCAAGCGACAGGCCATGATCGAGAGGATTGCTTCTTCAGCTGCCCAGATGCTCTCTGCGGTGGAAGAGCTGAACTCTGCAGTTGAGGAATTGGGAAAGTCGATGGAGCAGATTGCTGCAGGAGCAGAGCAGGCTTCTTCGGCTGCTGATGAGAGCCGGGCAGCGGTGAACCAGATCAACGCAAGTGGTCAGAACATCCGCAAGCTCGTTTCAGAAATGGTTCAAAGAGTCGTTGCTGCCCAGAACCAAGCTGGTGTGGTGGCAAGTGGTTTGCGGAACCTTATCGAGAACATCCAAGAAGCCGCTTCGAGGAATCAGGAATCTGCTCAGCTTATCAAAAAGCTTGAGGACCAGTCGAATCGTATTGAGGAGATTGTCAAAGCGGTGGTGATGATTGCCGACCAGACGAACCTTCTTGCCCTGAATGCCGCCATTGAAGCGGCACGCGCTGAAGAGCATGGAAGCGGTTTCGCCGTGGTCGCGGATGAAGTAAGGAACCTGGCAGAAATCTCGGAAAACTCGGCGCGGCAAATAAGGGAAGTAGTGGGGGAGATCAAGAATGCAGTTCAGAAGGTGGTGGAAAACATTGCCACTATCGTCCAGGATTCAGAGAAACAGGTGGAACTTGGGAAAGAAGTGACCAGGGAGCTCGAGGACATAAGAGGGCGCTTCCAGGAGTTGGTGGAACACATGGCCAGTCTGGAAAGCGCTATAAAGGAAGCCGAGGTCATGAGTGGGGAATTTCTGAAAGTGGCGGAGAACGTTGCTGCAGCTTCCGAAGAACAGGCATCGGCAGCAGAGGAGGCCCGGAAAGCAGTGGCCGAACAGAGCAAAGCCCTTTCGGAGATTAACGTCGCTGCTCAGGAACTTGTGGAGGTTAGCGAAGAACTCAAGACGTCTACTGACACAACGAAGTCGGCTGAAGGAGTGGCAGCCATGTCTGAGGAACTCTCTGCGAATATTGAAGAAGCTTCCAGTGCTTCTGAAGAAATCGCCAAAGCCCTTCAGGAACTCTCCAGAGGAGCACAGCTTCTTTCTGAGTCCACGGAAAAAGGCGCAGAGATCAGCCGGAAGCTCACCGAAATGATGACCTCTTTCCAGAAGACGGTGGAAGAGGACCGAAAGCTTCTTCTTGAGCTCAAGGACCGTGTGGTCAAGAATCGCGAAACTTCCACCAGGATGATTGAGGGCATTCTCCAGTCCACCAGGCTCTACCGTGAGACGGCAGCAAACGTCGATGCTCTTGATGAGAGGGCTCGGCGTATCGATAAGATTGTGGACGTCATAGACAAAGTGACCATTCAGACGAATATGCTTGCAGTCAACGGATTCATCGAAGCTGCACGAGCCGGAGAATATGGCAAGGGCTTTTCAGTGGTTGCCAACGATATCCGGAATCTCGCCAATGAGTCCAGCCGCAATGTCGAAGAGATTAAGGATCTGGTGCGGGGTATCCAGCGGCAGGTGACCGTGGTGTCTGTGGATATCAACGAATCCGGTAGGAAGGCAGAAGAGGAAGCGCTGAGGTCCCGGGAGAGTACGAATGCCCTTGAGAACATTGCCCAGGTTATGGATGACCTGGTAGGTCGTTTCGACGTGATTGCCAGGGAAGTAGACCAGATTGTCTCTGCTCTTGAGGAAGCGCAGAAGGCTGTTGAACAGATTAACGCAGCTGCCCAGGAAGCCGCTTCAAGCATTGAGGAGGCCAGCAAGGCTGCTCAGGAACAGGCAAAGGGTATGGAAGAGCTGGCGAAAGCAATTGAAGAGATCGCAGCAGTGGCTGATGAGCTCCAGTCCGAGTGAGGGGGGAGAGGGGATGAAAGGCGGAAAGTACATAGCCTTCGAGATAGGCCAGGAAACCTACGCGGTTCCCGTAGGGACCGTGCGGGAGATTGTCAGGGTACCTGAGCTCACTCGGGTACCCCTTGCCCCCCTATATGTGGAGGGTGTGGCGAACCTCCGCGGAGAGATACTCCCGGTAGTAAGCCTTCGAAAGAGGCTTGGTCTTGAAGCGAAGCCCCTTGATGAACTCTCTCGGGTGGTGGTCTTTGAGAAAGACGGAGAAATTGTAGGAGCAATCGTTGACCGGATGGCCGAAGCAATAGTGCTCGAGGAAGGGAACATCGAGAGAAGGGAAGGTATTGGGGCCGAGGGTGACTTCCTCGAGGGTGTTGCGAAAGCCGGAGATGGAAAGAAACTCTACCTCCTTTTCAACGTAGACAAGCTTTTCGAATGGGAGAACCAGGAAAAGCAGGAGAGAAAGGGAAAGATGCTGAGCTTCGAGGCCGGAGAAGAAGCGGGAAGGAAAGAAGCGGTGACCGAAAGCCAGCTTGTGAGCTTTAAGCTGGGCAACAGTGTCTACGCTATCGACATCAGAGATATCCAGGAGGTTATCCGTTACACCCAGCCAACCGAAATCCCCAACGTTCCTTTCTATGTTCGGGGAATCATTCAGCGGAGGGATGGAATCCTTCCTGTTGTCGACCTGCGCCTGAAGATGGGAATGGAAGCTTCCGCAATCGACGAGTTCACCAAAGTCGTTGTGGTAGAGACTTCTCGGGCCAGAGTAGGCTTTGTTGTCGACTGCATTCACAAGGTCCTGAGAGTGGTGGAGAGCGAAATTAAATCTCCTCCGGAGCTTCTGGAGCAACAGCTTGGTGGAGAACTCAAGGGCATTGTTGAAGTGGATGGGGAAATGGTCTTGCTCCTGAACTCGCAGAAGCTGGTGAGTGAGGAGGTTACCCTTCTTGGGGAAGAAGCCGGCAGAAGCGAAAGAGAGGGAGAAGTGGTGGAGACAAGGGGCAAAGAAAACCAGTACGTTGTCTTTGCCTTGGGGGATGAGCTCTTTGGGGTTCCCATTGAACAAATTCAGGAAATTAATCGACTTCCTGAGGTCACCAGGGTTCCCCATACTGCCTCTTTCGTCGAAGGAGTTGTAAACCTAAGAGGAGAGGTCATCCCTGTCATTGACCTACGCAAGAGGTTTGGCCTTCCCCCTCGAGGGTACGACGAATTCACAAGAATCGTCGTGGCAGATATTGGGGGGCAGAAAACCGGCTTTATCGTGGATGCCGTAAAGGAAGTGGGAAAGTATCCGGAGAAGGACATCGCCTCGTCGCCCGGTATCCTGGGGAACAAGGCCAGCCGCTTTGTGAAGGGCCTTGTGAAACTTTCGGAACAGAAGATGATCCTCCTTCTTGACCTTGGCGCGGTACTTGCCGAGGAGGAAAAAGAAGAGCTTGAGAAGGTGAGGAAGGATAGCAAGGTGAAAGACGGTGGCAAGGAAGGTTCTCAAAAGAAGCTTCGTCGTGCAGAGTGAAACTCTATGAGGAAGAAAAGGGTGCTTGTTTGCGATGACTCTGCACTGATGCGAAGGTTGCTGCGAGAAATCATCGAGTCCGACCCGTCCTTTGAGGTGGTGGACACGGCTCGAGACGGGGAGGAAGCAGTGCTTAAAGCACGCCAGCTCCGTCCAGACGTAGTCACAATGGACGTCAACATGCCCCGCATGGATGGTCTCACGGCCCTGCAAATCATTGTCGAAGAGGAGATCTGCCCGGTAATAATGGTTTCCTCTCTGACCCAGGATGGTGCAGTGGCGACCTTTCAGGCCCTGGAGCTTGGGGCCTTTGATTACGTGGCAAAGCCTGGGGGAACAATCTCAAGAGACATAGGAGTTGTCAGAGACGAACTCATTGCAAAGCTTAGGGCAGCAACAAAAGTTAATGTCCGGCGTCTGGCTACAAGAGTCACGAAGGTCTCCACAGTCTCTCTGGGAAAACAACTCCCCGGAGAGACTGTGGGGGATTTCTTTGCCGTGGCGATTGGAATTTCCACCGGTGGTCCCAAGACTATCTATGAGGTACTGCCTCCTCTCCCGCAGAACCTCAACGCTGCGGTATTCCTCGTTCAGCACATGCCTCCGGAGTTTACCCGCCAGTATGCTGAGCGGCTTGATAAGTATTGCAGGCTTAAAGTGGTTGAGGCTGAGGATGGCATGCTCGTTCAACCCGGTGTTGTTTATGTCGGAAAGGGGGGATATCATCTGAAACTTAAAAAGAGGGGTAAAGACTTGAGAATTTTTCTCTCTACCCTGCCCCCCTGCATGTTCATGCCCTCTGTAGACGTTATGATGGAGTCGGTCCTTGAGCACTTCGGCCCAAAGACCGTAGGGGTCCTTATGACCGGGATGGGAAGCGACGGGGCCGAAGCCATGAGAAAAATCCACGAGGCTGGCGGATACACCATTGCCGAGTCCGAGGAGACCGCCATTGTCTTCGGGATGCCTCAGGAAGCCATCAGGAGAGGGGGTGCCAAGAAAGTCCTCCCTTCCCACGACATTGCTCGCGAGATTATCCGGGTCGTGGGCCTGCGGTCAGAATGATTTTTTCTGTTCTTGCGTTGACACAATTCTTAAGGAGTGCTACCATGCTTTTGGGTTTGCGCAAACCCTGAATCTTCTTTTTAGGAGGTTTCAGTTTCAATGCCAACCGGTAAGGTGAAGTGGTTCAGCGCGACGAAAGGGTATGGGTTCATCGAGTCTGATGAAGGTGGAGACGTTTTCGTGCACTACACAGCTATTGAGGGAAGTGGCTTCAAGACCCTGGAACAGGGACAGGCAGTGGAATTCGAAGTCCAGCAGGGCACAAAGGGTCCTCAGGCAGTGCGGGTGAGAAAACTCTGAGTCCTCGAAAAGAGGAGCCCCGGCGCATGCCGGGGCTTTTTTGTTTTTCGTTTCAGCTTGCTGTTTCCTCCTGGATGAGGTGGTTCACGAGGAGGGGTTGGTGGAAATAGGCTTCGGTCACATAGCGGCGCATCATACGGTGGGCGTTGAAGTACGGGGCAACCTTCCCAATGGCGTTTTTCATGAGCTGCCGCCAGTGGTCTTTCTGTGCGTAGTACAGGGGAATGATGAGGTATTCTAACTTGTTGTAGAAGTCATCCACTTCTTCCTCAAGGAGTTCCTGGGGAGTTTTTCCTGCCTCGCTCTCTGGTCCTATGGACCAGCCCGTGACTCCCTCAACGTGTCCCTCAATCCACCATCCATCGAGAACACTGAAGTGGAGCACGCCATTGTGGGCAGCTTTCATGCCGCTTGTTCCTGAAGCCTCAAGGGGCCGCATGGGGGTGTTGAGCCACACATCAACTCCCGCCACCATTTTTTTGGCGATGTCAAGGTCGTAGTTCTCGAGAAAGGCGATTTTGATGTCCGCAGCAAGTTCCCGGGAAAGACGAATGATTTCCTGAATGCACCGTTTCCCCTCCCAGTCCTGAGGGTGGGCTTTCCCGGCAAAAATAATCTGGAACGGCCCTTTTCGTTTGATCCTTCGAAGACGTGTGAGGTCGGAAAAAATGAAGAGCGGTCGTTTGTAAGCCGTCATCCGCCGGGCAAAACCGATAGTCAGGACATGTTCGTCCATTTCGACACCGGTTTTTTCTTTCACGAACTGAAGGAGTTTCCGCTTTTCCTCCTGATGTGCTCTCCAGATTTCCTCGTCAGGAATGATGTCCGCCCGGGAGAGAAAACTCGGCTCATATGCCCAGCCGGGGATGTACCGGTCAAAGAGTGCACGAAAGCTCTCGCTCGTCCAGGCGAAACTGTGGACACCGTTGGTGATGGAGTGGATGGCGTACCCGGGGAACATGTGACGGGAGACCTCGCTGTGGCGACGGGCAACCCCATTTACATAACCACTGAGGTTGAGGGCAAGAAGAGTCATGTTGAGATGGTCCTCTCCTCCGTACTTCTGGAGTACAGAGAAAGGAACAAGCTCTTCGAGGACTTCCCGAACAAGGTCGTAGGCGAATTTGTCGTGTCCTGCTTCCACAGGGGTGTGGGTGGTGAAGACGCAGCGGGCTCGCACGAACTCCGGGTCAAATTGGGGACTGTGTCGGAGGAGTTCCAGTGTGATGAGGGCTGCATGACCCTCGTTGATGTGGTACTTCCGTACCTCAAATCCTAAGGCTTTGAGCATGCGGGCTCCTCCGATACCAAGGACAATCTCCTGTTTCAGCCGGTATCGTCGATCGCCACCGTAGAGAAAGTCCGTGATGGTCCGGTCCTCAGGGTTGTTCTCCGGAAGGTCCGTGTCAAGGAAGATGACTGGAACAATGCTTCCGATGAAGCTTCGCCAGAAGTACACCCAGGCTCCTACCGTAACCTTTCGGCCCTCTATGGTGACCGTGACCTTTTGGGGAAGGGGAGTGAGGATTTTTTCCACGTCCCATTCCATCGGATGCTCGACCTGCCACCCCTCGGGGGTAATTTCCTGCCGGAAGTATCCCTTGCGGCTCACAAGGGTTACCGCCACAAAGGGCAAAGAGAGATCAGCCGCAGACCGTACTGTATCTCCGGCAAGAATACCAAGGCCACCACTGTAGGTTGGGATGTCGTTGAAAAGGGCGATTTCCATCGAGAGATAGGCAATGACTGGCTCTCTCTTGAGGCTTTCCAGAATCTCCATGAGGTGTCCTCCTTCCTCACCTTCCTGTTGATCCAAGGCCCCGTTCTCCTCTCTGGGTGGGGGAAAGGGTGGAGGCCTCAACGATCCGTACTCTTGGAACTTCCCGGAGGGCTCCCTGAGCGATGCGGTCTCCCTGGCAAATGCGATATGGAGCAGTGCCAAAGTTAAAAAGACGCACAACCCAGCTTCCCCGGTACCCGGCATCAATGGTCCCCGGATGGATCATAATACCATGGCGGATTCCCATGCCACTTCGGGGACGGATGACGACTTCATAACCTGGGGGAAACTCGGAAGCGATTTCAAGGTCGACAACTGCGCTTTCTCCTGGAGGGATGGTAAGGTCGCAGGGACTGAAAAGGTCAAAGCAGGCATCATCCTCGTAGGCGAATCGAGGAAGGCGTGCTCGTTCTGTAAGCCGCTTGAATCGTATGACGATCTCTTTCCTCATGTGCCCCGGTCCTCTGGTAATATTATACCGGAGGGGAGGGGAGATGGAGAGGAAAGTCCTGGCACAGCGTGTTTTTCTTGTGGCTTTCGCCTGCCTGGCAGGAGAAATGGTCCTTTTCCGGCTTTTTGCCTTCCTTTTTGGACACCATTTCGTTTCGCTTCCTGTGGCTTTAGCCACCCTGGGATACGGAGCATCGGGAACCCTTTCTCCTCTCATTTCAGAGCGCTTCCGGCGTTTTGTCTTTTCTCTTTTTGGGCTTTCCCTCCTTGCCTCTATTGCGGTCTTTCTCTTTCTTCCCCTTGACGTATACCAGTTCTTTGTGCACCCACTGCAGTGGGTGTATCTTGGGGGACTTCTTTTCGTTGTCTTCTTCCCCTTTTTCTTCCACGGCCTGCTTCAGGTTAATGCTTTTGAGCTTTTCCCGGAATTTTTTCCTTCCTTCTACGCCTTGAATTTCGTCGGGTCTGCACTTGGAGTAGGTGGGGCCTTCCTGCTCCTTTTTGTACTTGACGAGCTCCGTGTGCTTTTTGCGTTGCTCGTCCTCCTTATCTTTGCAGGAAACCAGGGGAAGAGGAGGCTTTTCGCTTTGTGTTTTCTTCCCTTTCTGTTTCTTCCCCTGCAGCCTTTCCTTTCCCCCTACGCTCCTTCCCGGGCGATCACTGCTTTGCCCGACACTTATCTCCTTGGGGTTTACCGGAATCCTGCAGAGTATCTCGAGGTATTTGCTTCTCCTCATGCACGTTCCGGTTTGGGGCTGAGCCCGCTTTTTCAGGGGCTTCCTCCCGAGAGTTTCGTCCTGATACACGATCGCGTAACCACCACGTATTTCCCTCAGAGGGTGAACTCCGCCTTTCTCGAGCACCTCCTCATATTCCTTCCCTTTCAGGCGTTTCGGCCGGATCGCGTCCTGGTGGTGGAAGAGCGGGATGGGCTTGCAGTGTATGCCGCCCATGCAGCAGGGGTACAGGCCATTGACTTTGTTACGAAATCCTCTCTGTTTTTCACCTTTCTCAAGGAGCATGTTCCTTTCTTTCCTGCCCGTGTTCATGTGGGTTTTCCCCGAAAGTTCATTGCTGCAAGGCGTGCTTTCTGGGACATGGTGGTTCTTCGGGTTCCTGTGGGAAGGGCCACGGTGTTTCCAGGAGGGTTCTCTTTCGAGGAGGATTTTCTTCTGACCATTGAAGGAGTCAAGAATCTATTTCAGGCTCTGGATGCCCGGGGAATTGCGGTTTTCTCCCTTTTCCTCCAGAATCCTCCTTCTGTTCTTCCCAAACTCGTTCTTCTTTTAAGAGAGGTCCTGGGGGAAGAAGAGCTGCGGGAACGCCTCCTTGTGGTGAAGAGTCTTGACTTTGCTCTCCTTCTTGTGAAAAAGACCCCCTGGACCCAGGATGACCTTGAAAGCATCTTTTCCCTGGTTCGAGAGTACGCTTTCGACCTCGTATACGGCCCGTGGGGGGAGGAAGAAATGGAGAGGGTGTTCCAGACTGGAAAGCGGTATTACCGTGCCGTATGCACGGCTTTAGAAGGGAAGGGTAACGAGCTCTTTGACCTTCGGCCTCCCCGAGACGGCCGGCCGTATTTCGGGAATTTCCTGCGTCTTTCAGCTCTTGGGGAAGCCTTGAAAGAGGTGGGAAAGCGCTGGCTCCCCTTTGGAGGAGCAGGGTTTCTCGTTGTCCTCTTTACACTCGCTGTGATGGGTGGATTCTCGGGGTTTTTCATCCTCCTTCCCTGTTTTTTAAGGAGACGCCCACCCTCCAAGTACCGGTTTCGGTTTTCCCTGGGAGGAGTGCTCACGGGTGCGGGCTTCATGTTTGTGGAAATTCCTCTCATCGTTTACCTCCACATGCTTCTGGGATTCCCTCTGTACGCCTTTTCCCTTCTTCTTGGCGTGCTCCTTCTCTTTTCCGGTCTTGGAAGCTTTTTCGTCTTTTGCAGAGGGACGGCTTTTCCTCGATTCCTCCTTTTGAGCCATGCTGTTGTTCTTCTCGGGTGTTTCCTTGGTCTTTTTGGTCTTCGGGAGACATTACTCGGTTTCTCGTCCCTGGGGAGTCTCTGTGTCGTGTTGTCGATTCTTGCCCTTGTGGGGTGGTTCCTCGGCTTCCCCTTTCCTCTCCTTTCCCAGAGCATCCGGCGCACTGCGCCTTACCTTTTTGGAGAAGTCTTTGCCTGGAACGGTTTTTTCTCGGTATTTTCCTCCCTCCTCGCCCACCTTGTTTCGCTTTTCTGGGGGCTCTGGATAGCCCTGTTTTTTGCCGTTCTTGCCTATCTGGTTTTTTCCCTGTTACTCTATCCTTTTTTCCCTGGTGAGGGGAACAAAGCGAACCGCTCCTAAGTCCTCAGTGACGATGCCATCCTTGCGTTTTTCCACAACAAGGAGGCTTTGAATGCTCCAGGGTGGGCCGACAGGGATAACCATCCTCCCGCCCTCTTTGAGCTGCTGAAGGAGCGGGGGAGGGAGATGGTCCACGGCGCAGGTGACGATGATGCCATCAAAGGGGGCCTTTTCCTCCCAGCCGAGATATCCATCGCCCCAGAGAACCGAAACGTTCCTGTACCCAAGCCGAAAAAGGCGTTCCCGTGCCTCGTCAGCCAGGGCTTTGATGATTTCCACCGTATAAACCTCGCACCCCATTTCGCTGAGGATTGCTGCCTGGTACCCGGAGCCAGTGCCCACCTCAAGGATTCTCTCACCTGGCTGTGCTCTGAGGCTTTCGGTCATGAGGGCCACAATGTAAGGCTGGGAGATGGTTTGCCCGTGCCCGATGGGAAGCGGGGTGTCTTCGTAGGCCAGCTTCTCCAGTTCTTTGGGGACGAAGAGGTGGCGAGGAACACGGCGCAGGGCTTCAATGACCCGGGGGTCAGTAATACCTCGGGCGATGACGTCTTGTTCAAGCATTCTCTCCCGCGCCTGAGCGAAGGGGTCTTCCTGGGAGAAGGCAGGGAGGGCAAAAAGGGTAAGGAAGAAAAGGCAGAGAAATTTTTTCACTTCCTCATCTCCTTTCCTAAAGCGTGGTAGAATAAGACCATGATGCAGGAGTTGCTTTTTCACAGTCCAACATACGGAGTACTGGACTTTGAGGCCGTTGTTTCTTCTCTCTTCGAATTCATCCGAGAAGAACCGGAGCGCCAGTACCGGATTATCATTGGTACCGATTCGAAGGACGTTCAGGAAACTCCTCCTGTTCGAGCATTCGTCACTGCCCTCATTGTCCACCGGGTGGGTTTTGGAGGGCGGTACTTCTGGAGGAGAGTGTATCTGAAAGACGTGCGAACCATTCGTGACATTATCTACCACGAAGCTTACCTCTCGCTCCAGGTGTCTCAGAGGCTTGTGGATTTCCTTCACCGTTTCCCCGGAAACCACCTTTCAAACTACAATGTGGAAATCCACATCGACGTTGGTCAGAACGGTCCTACCCGGAATCTGATTCGTGAGGTTGTGGGCATGATTGAGAGCATGGGTTTTGTGGCCAAAGTCAAACCCGAGTCCTTTGGCGCCTCTCATATTGCCCACCGTCACACATAAAGCTTCCTTCCTTGAGGGCTTCTTCCACCAGGGGCTGGATGTTTTCGGCAATGCTCTCCTCGGTGTCTTCGCAGGCGACGCCCCTGAACAGGAACCAGTCTTCTCGATGCTCCACTGTTTCCCCAGGCTCAAGACGGACAAGAGGTCCCAGGGTTTCGAGTTCAAGGAATCGGTGGTCTGTGTATGTTTCAAAGGAGGAGCCCATGTCGGGGTAGGGGGCGCCCCGGAGGTACGGTGCGTATTTGACGAAGAGGTACCCCTCGAGGAAATATGCTCCCCACCCGAGCCGGTTGCCAAAGCCTGCTTTTTGTGGAGAGGTCTTTTCGGGATCCTGTCGCAGGGTGACGTATCTTTTTCCCCAGAGCCAGCGGGGGTCGGACATATCGGTATACCCCCAGAGGGCCAGTGACCGTACAGGCAGAAGGTTTTCTGACCAGCTCTGATAGGGTTCCTGAGGGATGATGGCTATTCCTCCCCGTTCCATGACCGAAAGAGCCCAGGGGGCAAGTTCCACAGGCCAGACTCCTCGATTGGTAAGGCGGTGTATGACCGTGAGGTGGTTCCCCTCGTCATCCATGACCACCTCGATTTCCTTTTCAATCCCAGTGAGCGCTTCAACCCTTTGGGTGAAGATTCCTCCCCGCTCCTTAGGGGTGAAAGCGACTGGGTCATTGTCAGGAGAATACGAGCGAGGGCGAGCTTCCGGGGCGTGCCAGAGACGATGTCCTCCGAAAAGGTGCCATTCGTTCCCTCCACAAATTCCGCACTCCTCTTCAAAAACCCTGAAGAGATTCTTTTCGTTGACAAAACGAAGTACGAGAATTCGGGGACCGACATCTGTAGTGACCACAACCTCCACGGTGCCATTAGTGATGCGGATGTTGTTATTCCATCCCCAGAGAGCAACACGTTCTATGGTGACCATAGGCTGTCCTCCTTTCCAGAACAACTATAGCCATTGTGCCCCCTGTGGGGCAAGTCTTCTGGAGAATTTCTTTTCTCTTTCCTTCTGGTCTTGACTGGAAGGGGAAGCCCTGAAATAATTCTTACTGGAATTATCATCATAGTAGGAAATGGAGTGAGAAGAGTGGGACGTCGCGTTTTCTGGATTCTTGCCGGAATCGCGGTTTTTGCAGGGATATATACGTTTTTCTCCCTTTCCCGGCCTCATCTTGAGAAAGATTTCTCCCTTTACGACCTCAACAATCGCCGTATTCGTCTGAGCCGTTTTTCCGGTCGTCCTCTTATTGTGTATTTCTTTTCTCCTCGCTGTAAGGACTGCAAAGAGGAAGTTCCCCTCCTCAACGAGCTCTATGAGGCTTACAGGAAAGAAGGTCTTGTCATCGTCGGTGTTGGTGTCAAGTACCCTGAGGAAGTACGCGAGTTCGCCGAGCGCCAGGGCATCCGGTATCCTGTGGTGGTGGATCAGGATCTCTCCGTAAGCAGGGACTTTGGGGTCTTTTTCCTTCCTCACCTGGTTTTCTTCAACCGGCAGGGGAAAATTGTTTCCACAGCGGTAGGGAAGGTCTCTCCTGAAAAGCTTAGGGAATATCTTGAATCCATTCTTTGAGGCTGAGACAAAAACAGTTGTTTCTCTTCCTCTCGGAAGCTTCCCTCACTTTTGGAAAATTTTTTATAAGACCTCGTTGACTTCTGGAAATTTTTCTCCTATTATTTTCAGTGTGAACCCCGTTGCAAATGGGGTTTTAAAAACACTTTTAAGGGGGGGTGTAGTTGTGAAACGGCTCTTTGTCGGTACGGTGTTGGTGCTCTTTGTGCTTGTGTCCTGCGCTTTTGCTGCTTCCCTCAAGGACGTGGTCATTGAAAAGTCCTTCTACGGATTCACCAAGGATGGTACGCCCATTGACCAGTACACCCTTGTCAACGCCAACGGAGCAATGGTGAAGATTATCAACTATGGTGGCATTGTTACCGAACTCTGGGTTCCGGACAAAAACGGCCTTCTCAGGGATGTTGTCCTTGGCTTTGACACCCTTGCAGAGTTCGAAGGGCCAAATGACCCCTACTTTGGCTGCATAGTTGGACGGTATGCCAACCGTATAGCCCAGGGACGGTTCACCATTGATGGGGTAACGTACCAGCTGGCATGCAACGATGCTGGTGGCGCCCGTCCCAACATGCTCCATGGAGGAGTTAAGGGGTTCCAGGATGTGGTTTGGAAAGCCATTCCGATGAAGACGCCCGAGGGACCTGCCCTGCGGCTCAAGTACCTGAGCCATGACGGCGAGGAAGGTTTCCCCGGGAATCTCGACGTGACCGTTACCTATACTCTGACCAACGACAACGCACTGAAGATTGAGTACGTGGCGACCACGGACAAGCCCACCGTTGTCAATCTCACCAATCACGCGTACTTCAACCTCGAAGGCGAAGGTTCGGGAGACATTTTGAACCATGAGCTCATGATTGTGGCAGACAATTACACTCCCGTTGACAACAATCTCATCCCTACGGGCGAAATTGCCCCTGTTGCTGGAACTCCTCTTGATTTCCGCGAACCTCATAAGATCGGTGAGCGGATCCAGGCCTTTGCCGAGCCACCGTTCAAGGGTTATGACCACAACTTTGTGCTCAACAATCAGACCGGGGAGCTTGCACTGGCGGCGCGGGTGAAAGCTCCAGAAAGCGGCATCGTTATGGAAGTGTACACCACCCAGCCTGGTGTGCAGCTTTATACGGGCAACTGGCTCGACCTTAAAGGGAAGGGCGGCAAGTACTACGGGCAGTACGCCGGGTTCTGCCTTGAGACGCAGCATTACCCCGATTCTCCTAACCACCCGAACTTCCCGAGCACGCTCCTTTCTCCCGGAGAGGTGTACAAACAGGTTACGATTTACAAGTTCCTCACCGAGTGAGTCTCTATCCTTTCCCTGTCCTTCCCCTCCTGGGGAAGGACAGGGTTGTCTTTCGGGAAAGTCTCTGGTAATATGAGAGCAAAAGAAGGGTGTTCTTTTAACTCCGGGAAAGGGTTTTGCACCAGTGGGTAAAAAAGTTACTATAAGGGACATCGCAAAAGAACTCAACGTTTCCATTGCCACTGTGAGTCGGGCTTTGAGTGGAAAGGGAAAGGTTAATCCGGAGTTGCGAGAAAAGATTGTTCGGAGGGCGCGGGAGCTAGGTTATACCTTTTCTGGAATTTTTCCCCTCCCGCAGCCAAAGAGAGTTGTGGTGCTGTTCCCGACAGACGCCTTCTTCTGGGATAAAGTGGAAGAGGGCATCGGTGATGCTGTGCGCTCGTTCGCTCCGTGGGGAATCCACTTTGAGATGTACCGAACCCAAGGTCACAATCTTGGCGAACAAACGGCAATCCTGGAGAAGCTTCTCCACGGGGAGCGCATTGACGGTCTTGCCATCGTTCCCTCAGACCTTACCCGTCTTGATTACTTCATTAACGCTTTCTTCATCCGGGGAACCAGAGTAGTGACTTTCAACGTTGACGCCCCTTTGAGTAAGCGCGTCTTCTATGTGGGTCAGCATGGTGGAGAAGCAGGGAGGATGGCGGGGCGCATTTTTCAGCTTCTTCTGGGGAATAGAAGAGGAGTTATCTACACCCTGACCACTCACAAGCAGGCGCCTTCCCACGTTATGCGCTGGCAGGGACTCACTGACTTTGTGCGGGAACGAGGTCTTCCCTATGACGTATCCAGAGTGGTGGAGGTCAAGGGTGAAGAAGAAGCCTATCGGGTAGTCAAAGAGGAACTTTTGAAAGAGGAAGGGCTCTGTGGGATTTTCGTGAGTACTGCTTTTGGGAACTGTGGCGTGGGAAGAGCCCTGAAAGAGTCGGGGAAGCGGGGCATTGTGGTCGTGGGAAATGACCTGGCAAAAGAATGGGAAACCTACCTTGAGGAGGGGATTATTGACTGTTGCCTTTACCAGTACCCCTATCTCCAGGGCTTTCTGAGCCTTGCCTTCCTTGTGCAGCATTTGCTTTTCGGCTTTACCCTGGATGCTCCTACTTTCTATCTCCCCACCGTTCCCGTTTTCTCGGGAACCTCAAGTAGCCAGAGTGTTCAGCAATTCGAGCGGCTTTTGAGCCGAACGCTCCTTTGGGAAGCGGGAAGAACCCCGCAAGCGGCGTCAGTCCCTGGAGGGGGGTTGCCATGACTTCCAAGGAACGTGTTATTGTTGCTCTCTCCCATGGGGAACCTGACCGTGTCCCCATAACGGCAAGTTTCACTCCGGAGTTTGCCAACCGTCTGCGCCAGCATCTCGGCCTGCCCCCTCAGGATCTGAATCCCCATGGAGGCGTCGTTCACGACCTTGAAGAAGCCCTGGGGCTTGATATTATCCAGTACTCGGTGGGAATTGCCAATTCTTATTATGCTTCTTCAGAGGATGTATACGTTTGCGAATGGGGTATTACCTGGAAGCAGGTGGAGTACGAGACGCCCTTTGGAAAGGGAAGGTATACCGAGATTGCCGGGCACCCTCTTTCTCAAGACGAGAATATCGCTTCCTACGTCCCTCCTGACCCCCATCGGGAGGAACTCTACGCTCCTTTGCAGGAAGTTCTCAAGCGGTACGGGAAGGATTACTTTATCCTTGGGGTTACCGTCTGCACGATCTTTGAGGGAGCATGGTATCTCCGGGGTTTGGAGCGACTTCTTGTGGATATGGTGACCGATGAGGAAAAGGCTAACGCTATCCTTGATATTCCCTTTTACTTCCACCTTGAAGCAGCCAAACGCCTCGTCAAGATGGGTGTAGATGGCATCTGGCTTGGGGATGATGTGGGAACGCAACGGGGAATGCTGATTGCTCCTGACCTCTGGAGGAAGTACCTGAAGCCCCGTATGGCTGTCATCTGCTTGGAGTTGAAGCGTCTCAACCCGGATATTTTCATTGCCTATCACAGCGATGGCAACATTGAACCCATCATTGAGGATCTCATCGAGATTGGCATTGATGTTCTGAATCCGGTGCAGCCAAAGGCAATGGACCCTGAGGTCCTGAAGAAGCGGTATGGGGAGAGGCTCTCCTTCTGGGGGACCATTGATGAGCAGGAGACATTACCCTTTGGCACTCCTGAATCGGTACGGCGAGAGGTCCAGAGGCGGATGCAGACTATGGCTCCAGGTGGAGGGTTCATCATTGCTCCCACCCACCACGTGCAGCTTGACACACCTCTGGAGAACTTTCTGGCTTTTCTTGAGGCGGCGAGGACGTACGGAATGTATCCTGTTCGGGTGTGAGGGAGGTGAGAAAGGGCTAAGAAAAGCCATTTTTGGGATTGCGTCTTTCGGGGTTCGCATGTTTGAGGATTCCGCAAAAACTTTGAAAGGAGGGAAGCAGGATGAAGCGGAATCGGTTGTGGGTGTTGGGATTCGCGATGTTTCTTATCCTTGGTGGTTTGGTGACTTCGGTGCTTGCCCAGGAGGAAAGCCCCTTCAAGGATATTACCATTCGATTCTTCTGCGGTGGACCTCCGGGGTGTCCGTTTGCGAGCGTCGTGTACCGTGGTGCTCAGTTGGCCGAAAAGCTCATGGGCTGCAAGGTAGAGTATGTCTGGTCGAACTGGGATCCCGAGATGATGGTGCGCCAGTTCAAGGAAGCTGTTGCGGCAAAACCTGATGGTATCGCTGTTATGGGCCATCCTGGAGACGATGCTCTTCTGCCCCTTATTGACGAGGCTTTCGCGCAGGGCATTATCGTGACTTCACAGAACACCACCCTTCCTAAGGCTGAAGCAAAGTACAGGTCAAAAGGCTTTGGTTATGTTGGCCAGGAGCTGTACGAGTCCGGACGGCTCTTGGGTCAGGGATGCCTCGAGCGTTTCGACCTCAAGGCTGGAGACCGGGCTATGGTCTGGGGTCTTCTCTCGCAGCCTACTCGCGGTCTCAGAACGAAGGGGGTTATCGATGCTCTGGAAGAGGCAGGGCTTGTTGTGGACTATCTCGAGATTTCCCCTGAAGTGAACGCTGATGCTCCCCTTGGCGCTCCAGTTTTTGCTGCGTATGTTTCCTCGCATCCAGATGTTAAGCTTGTGGTTACGGACCATGGTGGGCTCACCGCTACTTTAGAAACATACTTTAAGGCCGCCGGGAAGGGACCTGATGACATGTATGGCGCTGGATTTGACCTCTCCCCGGCCACCCTTGAAGCCATGCGGAAAGGGTACTGTGACCTGATCCATGACCAGCAGCAGTTCCTGCAGGGGTTCCTGCCGATTGTCCAGCTCTGCATGAGCATTAAGTACAAGTTTGCTGGCCTCCATATCGACACCGGGTCTGGGCTTGTGGACAAGACCAACGTTGAAGAAATCGCTCCGCTTGTGGAGCAAGGGATTCGGTGAGAGGATGGCTGAACCTTCTGAAGTTCTCGTCAAGATGGTCAATATTCGGAAATCCTTTGGGCATGTGGAAGTGCTCCGAGGGGTCAACTTCGAGGTAGGGTATAACGAAATCGTCGGACTTCTGGGTGACAACGGTGCAGGAAAATCAACGCTCATCAAGATCCTCACTGGTGTGCATCAGCCTGACTCGGGAGAGATTTACTGGAAGGGGAAAAAGCTCGTCAATTACTCTGTGGCCAAGGCAAGAGAACTGGGTATTGAAACGGTCTTCCAGGAACGGGCGCTTTCGGAGCAGCATTCCCTCTGGCGCAATATCTTCATGGGTCGGGAGATCACCAACCGGTGGGGGTTCATAGACATTCGGAAACAGAGAGAAGAGGCTGAACGAATCATCCGGGAATACATGGGTTTCACTTCTTCGGCACTCAGCGTTGACGCTATAGTCGGGACCATGTCCGGAGGAGAAAAACAGGGTGTGGCGATTGCAAGAGCTCTGCACTTTCAGGCAGACCTCATTATTCTCGACGAACCAACAACGGGTCTTTCACTCTCCGAGACACAGAAGGTGTTGAGCTTTGTTGAGGAGATTAAGAAAAAGGGGAAATCGGCCATCTTCATCACCCATAACATCTACCACGTGTACCCGGTGGCGGATCGCATTGTGATTCTTGACCGGGGAAGGGTGGTAGGAGAGTTTATGAAAGCGGCGATTTCCCTGGAAGAACTCGTTGAAAAGCTCTACCTTGTGGCCCGTACTGGTCGTCTCAATGGTGAGGGTGAGACCTCGCAGAAGACACCGACGACCCCTCATGGTCTTGAGTCGCTCATGCCCTAGAAAAGACCCCGGCGAGCAGCCGGGGTCTTTTCTTTCTAAGTCTTTTCTGGGGGGAAAAAGAATGAGGAACAGATGGCTTTCGGAGAATAGAACGCAAGTCAGCATTCTCTTTGTCCTCTTCGTTTTGCTTTTGCTTTTCATCATCAGTAGTCCAAAAACTTTTCTCTCCGGGGATATCTACGCTGCCTTTATGTCCACGATACCGTTTTCAATGATTATGGCCCTCTCGCTTACCCTTGTTGTAATCTGTGGCGAGATGGACCTTTCCTTTCCCTCCATTATGGGGTTTTGCGGGTACGTTTTCACCCAGGTTTTCCATGCCACGCGAAGTGTTGCTCTGGCCCTTCTTATTTGCATTATTGTTGGTCTTATTGCTGGATACCTCAATGGTCTTCTCGTGGTGAAGCTTCGCCTGCCTTCTCTTGTGGTCACCATTGGTACGCAGTTTTTCTGGGCCGGTCTTACCCAGGTCCTCTGTCAGGGGTTGGGGAAGACTCTGGTTCCTACCAAGGAGAGCCCCCTGTACTACCTCCTTGTGGGGAGAGTTCTAGGGAAAATTCCGGTTCAAATTTTCTGGGCCGTGGTGGTGGGCTTTTTCCTCTGGCTTGTTTTGAACCGGCATCGGTTTGGGGCCCATATTTACTATACTGGAGACAATGAGGCCAGTGCCCGGGTCATGGGAGTCAATGTGGACCGGGTAAAAATCATTGTCTTTACACAAATGGGCGGGTTTGCAGCCTTTGCAGGAGTCCTCGCGAGTTTAGAGGTCCTTTACTTCTGGCCCACTCTTGGCCAGGGGTATCTCCTGAAAACCATTGCCGCCGTTTTCCTCGGTGGGACACCTGTTGAGGGTGGTGTGGGGACGATCTTCGGGACCTTCATCGGAGCCATCATCATTGGTATTCTTGAGGCTGGCATCATTGCCATGGGGCTTTCAGGGTTCTGGACACAGCTCGTTTACGGTCTCATCATTGTCATTTCCATTGCGATTCATTCAGTCCTGCGGCGAAGGGTGGCTTGAGGAGGGCAGGTCTGTAAGCCGAGTTCTGTACTCTCCCTGAGGGAGAGCGGCAACCATCTATCTGGGGAGTGGGTCACCCCACTCCTCAAGCGGCTAACCCGAAGGTCAGCGAGCCACCTCATCCCTTCCTATTTAGCCTTGCTCCGGGTGGGGTTTGCCAGGCACGCCGGTCACCCGACGTCCGGTGAGCTCTTACCTCACCTTTTCACCCTTACCCCTTACGGGGCGGTATGTTTTCTGTGGCACTTTCCTGGGGTTACCCCCACTGGGTGTTACCCAGCACCCTGCTCTGTGGAGCTCGGACTTTCCTCAGGGAGTTTTTCGCTCCCCGTGGTTGCCCGACCTACCCTCCTCAGCAATTATAACCGGACACGGGAAGTGAGTATTTCGGAAGCCAGGGAATCCGCTCGTTGATTTTTCTCCCGGGGAATGTGGGTAATGGTGAACGAGGGAAATCCCTGAATACGCTCTTTCGCCAGTTGGTGAAGGGAGGAAAGCCTGGAAGATCGAACCCTGTAGGTACCCTGGAGCTGTCGGACCAGAAGCTCACTGTCGGAAAAGACCGAGAGTCTTTTCACCTTCCACTGGCGCAAAAAGTCAAGGGCCAGAAGCAATGCCCAGTATTCTGCCTCGTTGTTCGTTGCGACTCCAATCCGGGAGGCCATTTCAAAGAGTACGTTGCCATCCCCGTCGCAGACCACAAAGGCTGCAGCGCTTTCCCCCGGATTTCCCTTTGAGGCACCGTCAACAAAGACCAGGAGTTCGTCGAATGGCTCAACAGAGGAATCGTCCACAGTTTGGGCACCTCACGACGCCTTCTCTTCTTCGGACCGCTTTGGCCACCACAGTGGGCACAGTGAGGTGGCATCCCTCACATATTTCCCCTGCAAGGGGAACAACAGCGTTTGGGAATTTTTTTCGAAGGTCTTCGTAGTGGATGAGGATTTCCTGGGGGAGCAGGGCGGCGATACTTTCTCGCTCCGCTTCAAGGGACGCAAGGTCTGACCTCAGGGCAGCAATTTCTGTTTCTATGAGGGCCATCCTCTGGACAAGGTCCTTTTCGCGCTCGGAGGATAGCTTTGTTTTCTCCCGAAATTCTCGCTCCAGGTTTTCCACGTTTTCCATCTCAAGGAGAATCTCGTCCTCAAGGAGACTTTTGGTTTCTTCGAGTTTTTTCATGCTTTTTTCCCACTGAGCGAGTTCCTTAGAAGAGGTGATTTCTCCGCTGTAGAGTTTGTTCTTTGTGGTCATCCACTTCTCTTCAGCCTCTTTGAGTTCAAGTTCCTTTCTTGCCAGCGCAAGACGGGTCTGCTCAAGAGCCTGCTTCAGGAGGCGAAGTTCCTCTTCTATCCGCCTTTTTTCTTCTTCAAGGGTTTCTCCTTCCCTGGTTCTTTTGGTAATCCTCTGTTTTAGGTTGTCTCCCCGGCGATCTATTTCCTGGAGTTTCTGTAAAAGCCCAAGGATATCACTCATGGGACATCCTCTTCGAAGAGGATACCGACCTTCAAACCTTTCTTTTGCGCTTTTTCTCTCAGGAAAGGGACGAGTTCTCGAAGTGCCCGCCGTTCCCCCTCACCATGAGGAAGGTGAAGGTAAGAGATACCGGAAAGGCGGAGTGTCTCGATGTCGTGATGGGTCAGGTCTCCGCTGATGAAGAGATCAGCCCTTTCTTCAAGGACCCTGGTAACGAGCCTTCTTCCGCTTCCAGGACAGAGGGCGATTTTCTGGAGAGCTTCCTTTCTCTCCCCAAAGAATTCCGTGCGAGGTATCGCCAGGGAAGCTATTCTCTTTTCGAAGACCTCCCATGGGAGAGGAGAGGAGAGGTGTACTGTTCTTCCAAGGCCTGCTGAGGGGGAAAACGTCACAAGAGGATAGGCGTCCACGACGGGCTGTTCATAGGGGTGGGTCTTGTGGAGAGCTTCCAGAACCTTTTCAAGGCAGGAAGGCATCACCTCGACTTCAACCCGGATTTCTTCCACCGTCTCTCGCTGACCGGGGGCACCAATGAAAGGCCGGGCTTCTGCCCGGGGAAGGAAGGTTCCCGTTCCCGGAAGAAAGAACGCACACTCCTCGTAATTTCCTATAATCCCTGCGCCCTGGTCGAAGAGAGCCTTGAGAACCTCATCGAGATGGGAAGGAGGAACAAAGGTCACAATCTTGTATTTTCTTCCGTGCGTTGCTGGTAATAAAGGTTTTGTGGATCCCTCAAGTTCCAGGAGTCTCACCCACTGATCGGCAATCCCCCCTGGCGCAAGGTCGAGATTGGTGTGATGGGCAAGAACGGAGATTTTCTGGAAGTACAGCTCTGCAAGCATGGAAAAGAGAGGGTCTAAATAAGAGAGCCTGCTGAGGGGTTCCCAGAGGGGAGGGTGGTGAAGATACAGAAGGTCGATTTTTTCTCTTGTGGCTTTCTTGAGAACCTGGGGGTTAAGCTCTAAAGCTACCATGACTCTTTCTACAGTGTCTTTTGCCTGGACCTGGAGACCAACGCGGTCTTCAGGAAGAGCAAGGGAGGAGGGGAACATTTCTTCAAAGAACCGGACAACGTTCTGTAATGGCTCCATCGCTCCTCCACAGGAGAGAAAATGGTGGGTCCACCCGGATTCGAACCAGGGACCGACCGGTTATGAGCCGGCTGCTCTACCGCTGAGCTATGGACCCACGGGCAGTAAAAATATACCATACTCTTTGGATTTTTATCAAGGCCTGCTGCGTTCTCGCCGTTTGGAGTAACTCCTGCCATGGTCTGCAGGGTTTCCCA
The DNA here is from genome assembly GCF_051549785.1 of Candidatus Caldatribacterium sp. SIUC1. GTDB lineage: Bacteria > Atribacterota > Atribacteria > Atribacterales > Caldatribacteriaceae > Caldatribacterium. The sequence goes on from NZ_CP189974.1 coordinate 1,395,955, forward strand.
TTGTGCTTTTTCACTGGGAAGCATTGCACTCATCCAGAAGCAATCTGCGCTGGAGAAGACATCCATAATGTCAATTAGAACAGGGATTTCCCCTTGACCGAGGAGTGGGGTACTTTGTGAAGCGCCCCCCTTGACAGGAAGGTATGAGAACGTTATCATATCCCCTGGAAAGGGGCAGAGCATGGAGAGGAAAATCGTCACCATCAAAGATGTAGCAAGGGAAGCTGGGGTTTCCGTTGCTACTGCGAGTAGAGCCCTTGGGAACTACGGGTACGTAAGTGAAGAAACACGGAAAAAGGTTCTCGAGGCAGCAGCAAAGCTCAATTACAATCACAATCTGGTGGCAAAGAGCCTGCGTACCCGCCGTACATTCACCATAGGATACCTTCTCCCAGACATCACCAACCCCTTCTATGCTGGCATTGCGCGAGGAATTCAGGACGTGGCTTTTGCCCGGGGGTACAGTGTGATTCTTTGTAACAATGATAACGATATCACAAAGACGGAACGGTTTTTCAAAATGTTCCTTCGCAGCCGGGTGGAAGGGATTATTTATTCGACCCCGTACAACGAGGCTTTGAGAGAAATGGTCGAGAGAGCTATAGAAAGTGGCATTCCTGTCGTTAACTGCTATGGATCAACCCGTGTTCCTGCACTCGATGTGGTATGGAGTGATGCTTCTTCAGGCTGCTACAAGGCTATGCGGTATCTCCTTGAACTTGGACATCGAGAGATTGCCATTCTTAAGGTCAAGGAAAGTGGAGTGAGTAAACGTCGTCTCGACGGTTGTCGGAAAGCACTGGAAGAATTCGGCGTACCCTTTAATCCAAGCCTGGTCATTGAGGCCAGCGATTATTCTCAGAAAAGTGGTTATCTGAGTGCCAAGATTTTTTTGAGAGATCGCAAAAAACCCTCGGCTCTCTTGGGTTTTAATGAACAACTGAGTATAGGGGTGTTGAGGGTGGCTAAAGAAGAAGGAATAAGAATTCCTGATGACCTATCTTTGATTGCTGTGGACGATATTATTGCCGGAGTTCTGGAACCTCCCTTGACTGCTATAGCTATTCCTAAGCACGAGGCTGGAGAAATAGCTGCTTCACTTCTTTTAGAGCGAATTGAACGAGGTGACAAAATTCCCCCTCGTCAGATTGTCTTGGAGGAGCAACTAGTGTTGCGGTCTTCAACCCAGGCACCTAAAAGGGAGGGATAATATGACGAAGAAACCCCTGCTTGTACTTCTTGTTCTTCCTTTTTCGCTTTTCCTTATTAGCCACACGGTTCCTTTTTTCTACGGACTTAGTCTCTCTTTCTTTAGCTCCACCGGTCATTTCGTTGGTTTGAGAAACTATCTGGCGCTCTTTAAAGACCAAGCCTTTTGGAATGCCCTACAATTCACCCTTACCTACGCTGGTGTGGTGGCTGTGGTGATGACTATCTTGGGCTTACTTTTGGGTATCTTCATCAATTCCTTGGAAAGGGGCCAGAATTTTGTGAAATCCATTCTCCTTATCCCCTGGGCGATATCCCTCACCGCTTGGGGGCTCCTGCTTCAGATCGCCTTAAGCCAGCAATTTGGAGTAGTGAACTACTTTTTACTGCAAGCAGGGATTATCAGAGAACGATTATCCTGGTTGGGAAACCCCTCTCTGGCAAGGGTATCGGTGATTTTGGCCCGGGTTTACAAAGACGTCTGGTTCAGCGCTCTCCTCTTTTTGACTGCTCGCCAGAACATTCCTCCAGAGCTCTACGAGGAAAGTACCCTTTCAGGGGCAGGTCCCTGGCAGAATTTTCGGTATATAACCGTCCCCTTGCTACGCCCAGCGATTCTCTATATCGGAATAATCCTTTTCATTTTTGCTCTGCAGGACTTTGACCTCATTTATGCTCTCACCGGGGGTGGTCCCGGTTTCGCCACTGAAGTAGTGTCTTTGAATATCTACCGTCATGGGGTCCGCTATGGAAATTATGAATACGGTATCGCCACATCAGTGCTCTGGAGTTTGATCATCTTGGGCTTTACCGGTGTAGTTTTTAGCCCCTTGCAAAGGAGGGTCATCGAGTGAGAAGGAAACGACGGGTTTGGGAGAGTGGTTTAAAGCTTCTGGGGTTCGTGGCAATCACCGTTTTAACGCTCTTTCCTCTTTATTGGATGATCAATGTATCTCTTTTGCCCGAAAAGGAAGTCATCCGCTCCATACCTCACCTCTTTCCTTCTCCGGCGGTGTCTACCTTCAAGTCCTATGTAGAAATCCTTACCAAGTATGAAGTCCCACGTTATCTTCTTAACTCCATAGTGATTGTTCTCTCTGCTTCTGTTATTACCCTTTTTTCGAGTTTTGCTGTTGCCTATGCACTGGCTAAGTATCGTTTCCGGCTGAGGAATTTTACCCAGTACTTTATCATCTGGCTTGTCACCCTCCCTTGGGTGGTCTATGTCTTGCCCATCTTTATCATAACAAGTCGCCTGGGACTTCTGGATAGTCATATTCTGATGGTTCTTCTTTATGGTTTTAGTGGCATACCGCTTTTTTCCTGGTTTGCCCTGCCTTATCTCTATTCTTTCCCTAACGAACTTATCGATGCTGGAAGATTAGATGGCTGTAGCGAGTGGGGAATTGTGTTACGGATCGTCATGCCTGCTCTAAGAAATGTCTTAATTGCCCTTTTTGTCCTGCGTTTTGTGTGGGCTTATAATGACCTTTTGTATTCACTCTCCTTTACTTTCCACCGGGCCAAAATGGTTATGCCTGCTCTTCTTGAGTTCCCCGGATACCTGGACATTCCTTTTGCTAAGATGGCGGCGGGAGGTTTTTTGGCCGTCCTTCCCATTATCATTATCGTGATCGTTTTTCAGAAGTATGTGGTGAGTGGGTTGGTTGGTCAAACTTTTAAATAGACTGAGGAGGTGATGCTGAGAGGATCAAAAGTTCCTGAAAGGCAGTTTGAGTATCGGGAAATGCTTAAAACCGAGAGAGGAGGGATGGTACGGTGAGGAAAATCTGGTTGGTTCTGGTGTTGGTATTGGGGATATCTCTGGGAATAGGAACATTAAGCTGGGCAGCAGCGAAGATTGTTTTTTACCTTCCGGCCTGGGGATTAGAACAGGGAGAAAAGGTCGTCGCTCTCTTCGAAAAGGAAAATCCGGGCGTCAAGGTAGAGATCATTAAAGGCCCTTCTACTTGGGATGAGCATGTGGGACGTACCAGTCTCTGGGTTCGCACCAAGTACTCGGGTGTGGATGTTCTTTACGAGGATGATGTATTCACCCTCGATGGAGCTCATGCTGGGGTGTGGGAAGAACTGACACCCTACCTTTCGGAGGAAGAAATAAACGATCTGGCTGATCTGCAGAAAGAATATATGAAGATTCATGGAGGAGTTTACCGGATTCCCTGGTGGAACGGGATGAGCTACATGTACTACCGGAAGGATCTTTTTGAAAAGGAAGGGGTTGCTCCACCTCAGACCTGGGAAGAGCTCCTGGTCATTGGGAAACGTTTTACCCGGGATACTACTGGTGATGGAACGCCTGATCAGTGGGGCTATGTCACTCAGGGAACCCCGGGTGAGATGTATAACAACTTCTGCGAGTTCCTCTACCAAGCTGGAGGAGAAGAATGGGAGCTTGCTCCTGGGGGTATTCCGGATGCGCGAGCCAAACAAGCCCTTGAATTCATGACTGAAGTCTATAGGAACATTGCCCCACCAGCACTCTCTGCCATCGGTTACGATGAGAGCAGGGGCCTTTTCCGGGAAGGCAAGGTAGCTATGCTCCGTGATTGGGCGGAAATGGGAAGAATCGCCGCAGTAGAGAATTTGAGTGATGTTGTTGGTGTCATGAACTTTCCGGCTGGTCCCGCTGGACCCTACGGCATTGGTCACTGCTGGGGAGTGGTGGTGAATAAGTACGGGGCGAATTTCAAAGCCAACAAGGACCAGGTTATTAAATTTGTTCGTTTCATGCTCCGGCCAGAAGTTCACCGTCTGACTGCAGTTTATGAAGGCCCAGCGCTCAATTCTGTTTTGAACGATGAAAATTACATGAACGAACTTGCTAAAGAAAACATTGTAATTCCCTACTTCAAGGAATTTCTCAAATACAGAAAGGTACGTCACTTCCCACCGGGGCAGGCTACTCCTTACCACGAAGGTATCGGGAAAATCGTCACGAAAGCAGCGATAACCGGAGAGCAGGGTGTTGAAGAAACACTCGTGGAGCTACAGAAGTGGATTGATCCTTTAATTGCACCATCAGAAGAGTAGATTCTGCCTCCACCCCCACCACTTGGTGGGGGTGGAGGCATAGAAGGAAGTATCTATCCTATGGAGGCTAGAGAGAGAATCCTCGCTGTCATTCGTCATGAGAGGCCCGACCGTATTCCCTGTGACTTCTGGGGGACACCTGAAGTTGTGGAGGGATTAAAAAAGTACCTGGGGGTGGAGGAAGACGTAGAACTCTGGAAAGCCTTGGGAATTGACAAGATTGTTGACCTCACCCCTAGCGTCCTCTGGGTACCAGTCTCGCGCTTCTATATTGGTCCTCCTCTTCCTGAAGACCAGGATATCTGGGGGGTCAGATACCAGCGCAAGACCTACCTCAACGGAAAAGCGGCCTATTGGGAAGTGAAAGAACACCCGCTTGCTCATTTGAGCACCATAGAAGAGGTACAGGATTCCTACACCTTTCCTAAGGTGGATTGGTTTGATTTCTCTACCCTTGTTGAGGAGTGCAAACGATACCAGGGTTATGCTATTCAGTGCGGGTACATGTCGCCCTTTCACACCTACACTACTCTCCGTGGTCTGGAGAGAGCCTATATCGATCTTGTGGAAAACCCCGAGTATGTTCACTTTGTGTTGGGGAAAATTGTTGATTTTCTCTATGCATTGCATGAAAAGCTTTTTGAAGCTGGCCAGGGGTGTATCGATATCGCCGAGGTAACTGATGACCTGGGGACTCAGCGGGGACTGGCGATGAGTCTCAAAATGATCGAAGAATTTCTCGTTCCCCACTACCGACGTCTCATTGGTCTCACCAAATCTTTCGGCATCAAAGTTTTTCACCATGATGATGGGGCAATCCGGGACGTGATTCCTCTCCTTATCGACCTGGGGATTGAAATCCTAAATCCCATTCAGTGGCGATTGCCGGGAATGGACCCCAGAGCCTTGAAGGAGGACTTTGGAAGGTCACTCTGTTTCCATGGTGGGGTAGACAACCAGGAAACCCTCCCCTTTGGAAGTCCGAAAGAAGTGGAAAAAGAGGTATGTTTCCTCCTTGAAACCCTGGCTTCCGATGGAACCGGCTTCATTGTGGCTCCCTGCCACAACATTCAGCCACTGACTCCGGTAGAGAATATTATAGCCCTTTACCGGGCGGTACATCACTATGGCCGCCTTTAAGAGAAAAAATGAATGCGAAGGACGTTCTTTCCCTTTTTGAGGGAACTTATCGGGGAACCGCTGTTCTCCGGGCAGGGTATTCCTTTCTTCTACCGCGAGGGGACAAAGAACGAGCACTTCGTGAACGTGGCTGGATTCTTTTTCACTTTGAGAGCGCATCATCTATAGAATTCCGTGGTGTGGAAAAAGGGGAACAGGAGCTCTGGAAGGAAGGGAGAAAGTACATTGTGCGCCGTCTTTCTACGCCTCGAGGTCAACTTACCGAGCTTTCGGTGATTGATCCTACTTATGGAAGTCGGTGGATAAAGGAGTTCTTTGTCAAAGAACCACGCGATTATGAGGTACTGATGTACGTATTAGAAAACACCTTTTTTTACCCTGTTTTTGATCCTCTCAGAATCTCTGAAGAAAACCTGGGTGAAGATGGCCTCGTTTTTGCTCACGTAGAGAGGAGCCCTTTTCAGAGGTTACTCCTTGACCTCGCTGGTCCAGAGAGGCTATTTACTGACCTTGTAGAAAGACCTGAGCTGGTTGAGGAGGTGCTGACCCTCTTGGGTAGGAAATCAGAAGAAGAGTACGCTATTGCGGCTTCCTCTCCGATTAAGGTGGTACACGTATGGGACAATATCACTGAGGACATGACGACACCTCGCTTTTTTGAGCGATATTGTCTTCCCTTTTATCATCGTGTTTCAGAAATCCTTCACCAAAAAGGGAAACTCTTTGCCGTTCACATGGACGGAAAGCTCAAGCATCTTCAGGAGCTTATCAGTGAAGCTCCTATCGACGTGATTGAATCATTCACCCTTCCTGGTGCGGGAGGCAACCTGGAAGTGAAGGAAGCCCAGCGAAAGTGGCCTGGGAAAAGCATTATAGCAAATATTCCAGCTTACTGGTGTTTCCAGGAAAGAGAGGCAGTAAGGGAGCACCTTTTTTCAGTGTTACAGGGTGTGGATCGGAGCCGGTTCATGTTCTGTGTAAGCGAAGACCTGCCCCCGCTCCGGATGTGGTCAGCGCTTACCACCATAACGGATATCCTGGAATCTTGGGAAAGAGAGGGATGAACAGTGAAGATCACTTTTATCGGTGCAGGAAGTCTGATTTTTACCCAAAGGCTCCTCGTGGACCTTGCGCGGTTGCCCTTTCCCCGTGAAAGGATAGAAGTTGCCCTTGTGGATATTAACGAGCGGCGACTTTCCTACATCACCCGAATCGCTCAGCGAATCTTTGCCGAAAATGGCATTCCTATTGAGAGAATCACAGCCACAACAGATCGAAGAGCGGTTCTTGAGGGTTCACAGTACGTTTTTATTTCTATTCTCGTGGGCGATATCGAAGCTATCCGAAAGGACATTGAAATCCCCCTGCGCTACGGGGTAGACCAGTGTATTGGGGATACCATCGGTCCTGGAGGTGTCTTCCGGGCTCTGCGGACCGCACCAGTGATTCTTGATATTTGCCGGGATATAGTGGAGCTCTGTCCCAAAGCCTTTGTCTTTAATTACACAAACCCCATGTCGATTCTCTGCTGGGTCGTGAAAGAAGAGTATCCCTCTTTACGGTTCTACGGCCTCTGCCACAGTGTCCAGCATACCGCAAGGCAGATTGCCGAATACATGGGTTGGCCTCTCGAGGACCTCGAGTACTGGGTCGCTGGAATCAACCACCAGGCCTGGTTTCTGGAGCTTCGTCTTCGAGGGAGGGATGTGTACCCTCTCCTGAGGGAGAAAGCCTGGGATCCCGAAATTGCGAAGAAGGATACCACCCGCGTTGAGATGCTCAAATACCTCGGGTACTTTGTTACCGAGTCGAGCGGCCACAATTCAGAGTACAACCCCTGGTTCAGGAAAAGACCAGACCTCTTGCAGCGCTTCACCCCAGGAGGGGGGTGGAACGGCGAAACAGGGTTCATCCTCAAGCTCTACGGAAAGGACCGGGAGAGTTACGAGCAGGAACTTGAGCGAATTGCAAGTGGCACAGAACCTATCAGTTACGAGGAGAGCGAAGAGTACGGGATGAAGATTATCTATGCCCTTGAGGGTGGGGGGATTTTCCGGGCGAATATCAATCTCCCCAACCGGGGTACTATCACGAATCTTCCCCCCCAGTGTGTTGTTGAAGTTCCCTGCTTTGTCGAAAAAGGGCGTATTCGGCCTGCTTTCGTTGGGGATTTACCATTGCAGCTTGCAGCACTCAACCGTATGGTGGTGCAGAGTCAGGAAATGGCGGTGCATGGTATTCTTGAAAAGCGCAGGGACTACATATACTATGCACTCTATTACGACCCTCTCACTGCAGCGGTTCTTTCGCTCGATGAGATCAAGAAGATGGTTGACGACATGTTCGAGGCAGAGCGGGAATACCTCCCCAATGAGTGGTATCATTCTTGACAATTCCTATCGCCATGGTATAATATCCCCAGCCTAGAAGCGATGAAGGGGATGAGTAGTCAGGAAGGGAATCAGAGAGAGCCAGGGAGAGGTGGGAGCCTGGTATTCCTGACCTGATGAACATGGCCCCGGAGTTGCGGTGACGAAGCGAGAGTAGTGACTGACGGGCGGTTCCCGTTACAGGACCGCGGTGTGAAAGAGCACCGGCAAAGAGGCTGGCTTCCCCGGAGTCAGCGAAGAAGGGTGGTACCACGAGCACAACCCCTCGTCCCTTCGGACGAGGGGTTGTATTTTTATAGTGGGGGTGTTGCCATGGGTACGAAGCTTCGAACCTACGAGGAAATCAACGAGAAAATCAAAAAAGGCCAGGTTGTGGTGGTGACCGCAGAGGAAGTCGTAGACCTTGTACGGGAGAAAGGCGTGGAGAGAGTTGCCCGGGAGGTTGATGTGGTCACAACCGGTACCTTCGGAATCATGTGTTCTTCGGGAGCCTTTCTGAATATTGGTCACACGAAGCCCAGGATGAAAATCCATGAAGCATATCTGAACGGGGTCATGGCCTATGCCGGTCTTGCCGCAGTTGACCTCTATATCGGAGCAACACAACCGGCAAAAGACGATCCTCTGAACAAGGTTCACCCTGGGGAATTCCGCTACGGTGGTGGCCACGTCATTCAGGACCTTGTGGCAGGAAAAGACGTGCTCCTTGAGGCCTATGCCTATGGGACGGATTGCTACCCCCGAAAGAAGCTCGTCACCTGGATTAACATCCGGGATCTCAACGAGGCCTATCTTTTTAATCCCCGGAATGCATACCAGAACTACAACGTGGCGGTAAACCTCTCAGACAAGACCATTTACACGTACCTTGGGGTTCTTCTTCCTCGGATGGGCAATGCAGGATATTCTTCGGCCGGGCAGCTTTCACCACTTCTGAATGACCCGTATTACCGGGTCATAGGCATAGGGACCAAAATCTTCCTTGGTGGAGGAATCGGGTATGTGGCCTGGCAAGGGACGCAACACAACCCGACTGTTGAACGGACGGAACGGGGGATACCCAAGGGCGGAGCGGGAACCATTGCGGTCATTGGCGACCTGAAAGGGATGAACCCCCACTGGCTCTGGGGAGTGAGCATTCGGGGGTACGGCTGTTCTCTTGCCCTTGGTCTTGGTATTCCAATCCCCATTCTCGACGAAGAAACGCTGTACTACTGTTCGGTGAGCGATGAAGAGATTCTGGCTCCTGTGGTGGACTACAGCCACGCTTATCCCTATGGAACGGGGGAAATCCTGGGGTATGTGAGTTATGCCGAGCTTCGAAGTGGCAGGATTACAATCGGGGGCAAGGAAGTACCCACTTCTCCTATGTCTAGCTACAGTAAAGCCAGAGAGGTTGCCCTGACGCTCAAGAAGTGGATCCAGGAGGGAAAGTTCACCCTGACCCAGCCGGTTGCCCAGCTTCCCGGAGTGGAATCGGGTGTACGGTTCAAGAACCTTGTGGAACGCCCTGTTGAAGCCAGTGTGATCATTGGGAGGTAAGGATGATGAACAACAACGGTTCAAAGAAAGTCGTCCTCCGGTTTCCTCAGGAGGTAGCCGATCGTCCGATCGTCTGTGAGCTTGCTTTGCGCTTTGGATTACGGTTCAACATCCTTCGGGCTTCTATTTCTCCCCATCGAGAAGGGATTATGGTGATGGAGCTCATCGGTAGCCGGGATAAACAGGAGGAGGGACTGGAATTCCTGAGGGAAAAGGGTGTTTTTGTCGAGCCCTTGAGTCAGGACATCCGCATGGCGGAGGAGCGGTGTTACCACTGTGGTACCTGCGTGGGCCTCTGTCCCACAGGAGCACTCTCGATGGAGCGACCCTCCTTCCTTGTGCGGTATGACCCGGCGAAGTGCATTGCCTGTGAACTCTGTGTCCTTGCCTGTCCCACCCATGCCATGGAGGCGCTCCTTTAAGTGCACCGGTATGTGGAGCGGTGGTATCGAAAGTATATGCAGGCCGGGGATCTTGTGTCCTTCTCGGTGAAGGTAAAGGAAAGCGACCTCTTTATCTTCGCCGAAAAGGACCTCAAAAAGGAAGCAGAGGCCTGTCTTCTTCGGGAGCGAAGGAATCTCGAAGCCTATATCCGTTATGACCCCCGCTTCGCCAAATCACTCGCTCCCGTCCCTGTTCCCTCCTTTGCTCCCTGGATATGCCGGCGTATGGGCTGGGCTGCACAGGAAGCCGGTGTCGGGCCAATGGCTGCAGTAGCAGGAGCCATCAACGAGGCTCTTGCGGAGGAACTTTTGCCCATGAGTCCTGAGCTTATCATCGAAAACGGGGGAGACCTTCTTGTGGCCTCTTCACGGGATCGGCTGGTGGCCGTTTATGCTGGTGAGGATTCTCCCTTCAGTTTCAGGATAGGCATTCGACTGCGTGGTGGAAGTACCTGGGGAGTTGCCACCTCTTCAGGGAAGGTGGGTCCTTCTTTGAGTTTTGGGCATGCCGACGCCGTCGTTGTTGTGGCCAAATCTGCAGCTTTAGCTGATGCCTGGGCGACGAGTCTTGCCAACCGGGTTCGGAGAAGAGAAGACGTTGCCTCCGTTTTACGTTTAGCCCGGCGCATTACCTCTTTGGAGGGAGTTGTCGTGATTTTTGAAGACCTTCTTGGGGTGGAGGGCAATATCGAGCTCGAAAAGCTTACCTGAGGCCCTTTTTCTGCTAAAATGAGAAGAAAAAGGGTGGAGGTAAGGAAACCGGTGTTTCTCCTTCTCCTTGCAGCACTTGCGGTCCTGGCGCTTTATCTCTCGCGTATTGAGGTTCGAGATATTTTCTCCCCAGAGCTCAGAAAGCTTGTCCTTCTTGCCTTCAGGTATCTCCGGGAGAAACGGTACCGGGAAGCCATCGAGACCTACAACGTCCTTCTTGAGCTGAAGCCGGATTACGCCGAAGGGTATGTGAACCGTGGTAATGCCTATTTTGCCCTTGGGGAAGCCGAAAAAGCGCTTGCTGACTACTCGAAGGCGATTGCGCTGCGACCCGATTTCGCTGAAGCCTATAACAACCGGGGGAATGCCTACCTCTCGCTGGGTCGGCTTGAAGAGGCTTTGCAGGACCTCTCCCGAGCCTGTGAGCTGAATCCGCGTCTTTCTGAGGCCTTCTTTAACCGGGCTATAGCGCTTGCAGAGCAGGGGAAGCACAAGGAAGCAGTGGAGGACCTCACACAGTGCATTGCACTGAATCCTTCTGATTCCGAAGCGCTCTACTACCGGGCACTGCTTGTTCTCAGGCACAGGGGGTGTGAAGAACTTGTTGCGCAGGATGTTTCCAGAGCCCTGAGTCTTCGACCCCTTGATCCAAGGCTGTACCTGCTTCGGGGTACCTATTTCTTTCACAAGGGAGAACACAACAAGGCGCTTGAGGATTTCTCAAAGGTTATCACCCTACAGAGGCAAAACCCCAGGGCTCATTACCTCAAGGGCATAGTCCTGCTTGAGCTTGGGCACTATGGCGAGGCAGTGGAAAGCCTGAGTGAGGCCATTCACCTTGATCCAGCCCTTTTCCGGGCATATTTTGCCCGTGGTCTGTGCTTTTACAGAAAAGGGGAGTACGAGAAGGCTCTTGAGGATTTTTCCGCAGCGATTCTTCTGAACCCTGCTTTCCTCAGGGGATATGCTTTCCGAGCGCTTACGTACAGGGCTCTGGGGCAGCAGGAGAAAATGGAGCAAGACGTGTCACGCCTACGAGAGCAGGGTTTTCCGTGGAACGTATTTCTCGAGAGAGAGGGAATATTGCAGGAGGGTTGTCCCGGGGAGGAAATCGGGGTTTGTGACCAACTGGGGAGTGACGTCCCGGTGATGGAGTATGGAGGAGCCACGTGAGGGATGTTGCTACTTCTGTGGGGAAAGGTCCTTTCTCATCGCCGATTCCCTAAGTCTTTGTCGCAGGTGTATCATTGAGAACTTTTCCCAGGTATGCTCCCATATTCAGGAGGTTCATCGTCGGGCTCGCCAGTCTTTTGGTCTTCCCTATCCGGCTCCTTCAGGGACTTCCCGGTGCAGGCTCTGTGTTCATACCTGTGCGCAGGGAGAGAAGAGTTTCTGCGGTCTGGTTGAGGAAGGGAAGCGTTGGGCGGGAACACCAAAAAGGGGTCTTCTGGAGTGGTACTATGACGACCTTCCGACGAATTGCGTGGCAGCTTCTGTTTGTCCTGAGAGGAAGCACTTTGGGTACCAGAACCTTGCCGTCTTCTACGCAGGGTGTTCCCTGAATTGCCTTTTCTGTCAGAATTGGCATTTTCACCACCTTCTTGCCGAGCGGAAACCTCTCGCAAGCGTTGAAGACCTCCTCAAAGCACTACACCCCCGAGTTGCCTGTGTGTGCTTTTTTGGTGGGGATCCGGTGCCTCAAATAGCCCATGCCCTTGCATTTGCCCGAAAGGCCAAGGCGATGGTTCGTATTTGCTGGGAGACCAATGGGACAGTGCATCCTGAAATCCTCCAGAGGATGTACCAGCTTTCCTGCGAAAGCGGAGGGATTCTCAAGGTGGATTTAAAGGCCTTTGACGAGCGTATTCACTTTGCCCTCACTGGAGTGACGAATCGCAGGACTCTCGAAAACTTTGCCTGGCTTGCCGAAGAAAGCAAAAAGCACGAAAGGCCTACCGTTGTGGCGAGCACTCCCTTAGTGCCCGGGTATGTCCCTGAGGAAGAAGTGGAGCAGATCGCCCTCTTTATTGCCCGCCTTAACCCTGATATCCCCTACGTCCTTTTGGGTTTTGCGCCGAATTTCTTCTTTGATAATCTCCCGACAACATCCGTTCGCCATGCCGAGGAGGCGCTCAAGAGGTGCCAGGGGGCAGGGTTGAAGAACGTCTTTATAGGTAACCGATTCCTGCTCTCTCAGTGGTACTAAGGTACTAAAAAAAACTGCGGGTCCCAACAAACCCCTTGAATCCCAATTTTTGCTTCAGAGGCCGGAGCTCTGCGACCTCCGTAGGGGCATCAGGGAGAACCCCTCAGCCCATTGGGACCTCGAGATTCCTCGGGACCCGCAACCTACACCACAGGCTCCAGCAAACCTTCCGCTGCAAGACCCAGCAGTCTGAGGATTTCCTCTTCTGCCAGCTCCCCAACTTCCAGCCTCCTGAAACCTGTGGCAACTATATTATTGCCCCTTTTCTTTTCTCTGTCAAGAGGGGCGGGCGAAATTTTTTTGGAGCTTTATATCCTGGGTTTCCGGGAAGAAGCGACTTTCAGGAAGTATTCGTGCACCCGCGTATCTTCCGTAAGCTCGGGATGAAACGTGCATCCAAGGATGGCGCCGTATTGCACCATTACCGGTTGCCCGTCAAAGGAGGAGAGAAAGTGGACCTCAGGATCGGCTATTTCAATCCGAGGTGCCCGGATGAAAACCCCCATGAAGGGTCGTGATGGGTCAAAGGCGAGAGTGAGCGGGGCAACGAAGCTCTCTCTTTGCCTGCCATAAGCGTTTCTCCGCACCCTTATCGGGAGTACTCCTAAGGAGGTAAAGTGTTTCCCTTCAATTTCCCGGGCAAGAAGGATTGTTCCTGCACAGGTTGCAAGCGCAGGCATACCTTGGATGAGGGTCTCCCGAAGGGGTTGCACAAGGTCCCTGTTTTGAAGGAAAATCTCCATGGTTGTGCTCTCTCCTCCTGGAAAGACGAGAGCATCGATTCCCTCGAGATCTCTTGTGTACCGGATTCTTCTGGTCTTCACCCCAAGCCGCTGGAAAATCCTCTCGTGTTCCTCAACGCTTCCCTGAAAGCCGAGAATACCGATTTCCACTGTTACCACCCCCGTTCCTGGAGAAGTACTGTAAACTCCTCCTTCACAAGACCCTTCATGGCTCCCTTGATTCCCCTGCATGCTTCAAGAAGGGATTCTTTATCGTCAAAGAAGGTACAGGCCTGGACGATACTTCTTGCAAAGGCGGGAGGGTTTTCCGATTTGAAAATTCCCGAGCCAACAAAGATGCCATCGGCTCCAAGGAGCCGCAAAAGAGCAGCATCCTGAGGGGTAGCAATGCCACCAGCGGCGAAATTCACCACGGGGAGTCGCTTTTCTCTGCGAACTTCCTCAAGGAGAGCAGGAGAGACACCCATTTCCTTGGCGACTCTGGGGAGTTCCTCAGGGGGAAGAGAGCAGACATAGTGTATCTCGCGGGTAATTCGTCTCATGTGCCGCACGGCCTCAACGACGTTCCCTGTGCCCGCTTCGCCTTTGGTGCGAATCATCGCCGCACCTTCCTGAATTCTCCGCAGGGCTTCTCCCAGGTCCCGGGCTCCACAGACAAAGGGCACGGTGAAAGCGTGTTTGTCGATGTGGTTTTCTTCATCCGCTGGGGTGAGGACCTCGCTCTCATCGATGAAGTCCACTCCCAGAGCTTCAAGAACCATGGCTTCGGCGATATGCCCAATACGAACCTTTGCCATGACCGGGATAGACACGGCTTCCATAATGGCGACGATTTTCTCGATTGAAGCCATGCGGGCGACACCGCCTTCGCGACGAATGTCGGCTGGAACGCGTTCAAGAGCCATGACAGCGACTGCTCCTGCATCCTCAGCAATGCGAGCCTCTTCGGGGCTTGTTACGTCCATGATGACGCCCCCTTTCAGCATCTCCGCCAGTCCCTTCTTGACCACCCAGCCTCCCTTTTCCATTTTCCTCACCTTCCCTTCTGGTTTTGCAAAAAGAAAAGCCCCAACCTTCGTTGGGGCTCTAAAAACGGCGGAACCAACCTTCGCCCATTCGGACTGTACCGTCGGCACCGGATTCTCACCGGTTCAACCGCTGAGGCTGATGGGCTCGTCCCCTCAGAAGGAGGGGCATCACCACCGGTTGGGAATTGGAGGGAAACGCCCTCCTCACCCTGCCCCGAAGGTTGGATAGGCTAACGTTATTCACTTTTCCAAAAAAGTATACCATAAAATTCTCGACAGTAGAATCTGCGGATTGTACCCTATACGCGCAACTTGCCTCGTATATCGAACCCTTCGAAAAATGGAAGACCTTGTTCCTAGTTGTGTCGCCTTTCCTATAGCGAAAGCGCCATGGCGCAGGAGTTACCCGGATGACCGTGTTCATCTCTCCTCTTATGATGGTTGGTGTTGTGACCCTCCCCTTTGAGATCCAATACTTTGGAGTAGAGGTTGCGATATGGCGAAATCTCCTGGTTTACTGTTACGCTTCCCTCGTGAGGTATGGGGTATGAATTTTCGTGAAGGTGGTGAGTGAACCATGGTCAGGAACATTCTTCGAACTCCCAGGGATTTTTCGTTCTTCTGGGACTGTGCTTCGTTACGTTTTTTCTTCTCTCCCCTCCTGGGGAGAAAGGTCTTTACGGTAGCCCTGCGGAATATCCTTTTCATGCTCAGTGTTGTCCCGCCTGTGTTTATCCTTACCGGACTCTTCGATGTGTGGATCCCCAGGGAAAAGGTGGTGAGACGGCTGGGAGAGGCTTCAGGGATGGTTGGTATCGGTATAGCTCTGGCCCTGGGGACCCTTGCTGCCGGTCCCCTTTACGCTGCATTCCCCGTGGCTGAAGTTCTCCTTCGAAAGGGTGTAAGCTTGCGGAATGTATGGATTTTCCTCGGAGCGTGGTCAACGATGAAAGTCCCGATGCTCCTTTTTGAGATACAGAATCTCGGGCTGGTCTTTGCCGCGTCGAGGTACTTCATGTCTTTTCTTGGAGTCCTTGCCATTGCCTTTCTCCTTGACCGTTTTCTGAGTCTTGAGGAGAAAAATCGTATATATCTCCCTTTTGAGACGCCTTCAGGTCTGGTACAATGGAGCAACGCGACGCGCAGGGAAAGAGAGGAGGGATGGCTATGCCCTCAGTGGAGGTTCGCCCTGGTATCTACTGGATTGGCGTCAACGACCACGCCACAGACCTTTTTGAAGGTCTCTGGCCCATAACGCAGGAAGGGGTTTCCTATAATTCGTACCTCATTGTTGACCAGAAGAATGCCATTGTTGATCTCGCTAAATCTCTGAAGGTTGATGAGTACCTTGCGCAGATTGATGAGCGCATCCCCCTTGAAAGCCTCAACTACATCATCCTCAACCACATGGAACCAGACCACACGGGAGTTTTGAGGGTTCTCAGGAAACTCGCTCCTCAGGCGGTTATTCTCTGTTCACCTCAGGCGAAAGACATGGTTTCAGCCTTTTACGGCATTTCCGAAGGTGTTCAGGTCGTCCGCGATGGGGAACGGATCGACTTGGGGGAAAAGAAACTGGTCTTCCACCACGTTCCCATGGTCCACTGGCCGGAGACCATGGTGACGTACGAGGAGAAAACGCAGGTCCTCTTTTCCTGTGATGCCTTCGGAGGTTATGGAGCCCTTCAGGGGGCGATTTTCGAGGATGAGTGCCCGCAGTTCGATTTCTACATCAGGGAATCGCTCCGATACTTTGCGAACATTGTGGCCAAGTACAGCGCTATGGTCCTGAAGGCTATCGAGAAACTCTCACCGCTTTCGATCTCTATCGTGGCTCCCTCGCACGGTCTCATCTGGAGGAAGAACCCGGGTCGGATCATCGAGCTTTACCGGAGGTGGTCTCAGTACGCTGAAAGTGGAGGAGAAGTGGGGGTTACGTTGCTTTATGGCTCAATGTACGGCAACACTGAGGTCATGGTGGACGCCCTGGCTCAGGGAATAGCCGAAAGTGGAGTTCAGGTCGACATGTTCGATGCCCGGCGGGTGCATCCAAGCTACATTCTGGCTTCCCTCTGGGAGAAAAAGGGTGTTGTGGTTGGGGCACCGACGTATGAGGCCGGACTTTTCCCACCGGTAGCACAGGTCCTTGACCTGGCGCTTCGCAAAAACGTGAAGCACAAAAGGGCGATGTACCTTGGGAGCTTTGGATGGTCTGGAGGGGCAAGGAGAGAGGTTGAGCGCTTTGCCCGTGAGCTTGGCTGGGAGATGGCGGTTGCCTTTGAGTTCCGTGGTGGAGGGACGAAAGAGGACTGGCAGCGGATACGACAACTGGGGCGGGAATTCGGAGCATCTCTCAGGGGTTAAAAAGTAGAAACCCCTAAGAAAGGAGGATTCTCATGCTGAGCAAGCGCCTTGAAGAGGCAGTGAACGAGCAGATTAAAAACGAGTTTTATTCTGCTTACCTTTATCTGGCGATGGCGGCGCAGTGTGAGGCCATGAACCTCAAGGGATTTGCCCACTGGCTTAAGGTACAGGCAAAAGAGGAAGTCGCCCACGGCATGCGCCTTTTCGATTTTGTGAATGACCGGGGAGGGCGCGTAGTGCTCCGGGCCATCGAGCAACCTCCTGTGGAGTATCCTTCTCTCAAGGCCATGTTTGAGGCAGTCCTGGAGCACGAGAAGAAAGTCACAGGGATGATTCACAGGCTCTATGAGATGGCTCGTGAAGAAAAAGACTATCCCCTCATGACCCACCTGCAGTGGTTTGTCGATGAGCAGGTTGAGGAAGAGAAGAACGCCTCAGAGATCCTGGGATATCTCCATATGGCAGGGGAAGGACCAGGGCTTCTTGTGCTCGACGCCAGAATGGGGGAAAGAAAGGACTGAGGGGAAACCCCCTCAGTCCTTTCTTTTTCGGTAACAGAGTGCCTGCGCAAAGGCAACGGGTATCCCATCTTCGTTGTATGCCGTGAGGCTGTAAAGACCAGTTCTTGGAGTGAGAGCAACTTCTTTTGCCTCGGCAACAAGCTCTCCGGAAACCACAGGTTTCATGTAGTGCACGGTGACGCTTATGGCCACTGCGTCCTCCACGTGGGAGTTGCAGGCGAGTTCGAAAGCTTCATCAAGCAGGGAAAAGAGCGCCCCTCCATGGAGGATGGAGAAGATGTTGTGCAGGTGTTCCTGTACCTTCATCCGTACCCGGGCGTAACCTTCGGCAAGCTCCTCGAGTTCCATTCCAAGAAACTGGGCATATCCCTCCTTAGCGAACTTCTCCCTCAAAATAGCGATTTTCTCCATGTTCTACTCCTCCTACAGGGCCTGCCGGATTATCCCTGCTAAGGCTTCGGCAAAGGTCCGATTACCCTCGGCATCCCAATGGATGCCGTCTCTCGGGCTTGTCCGTACCACTTCCTGGGCATCGAAGAAGAGACACCTGAGTCGTTCCGCCTGGAGGCGGTAGAGGTGTCTGAGTTTTCGGGATTTTTCCTCCCCTCCTGCGAAAATTTCCGCCTCCTGAGGTAGAGGCCCAATCGGTGGCGGAGCGACGAGAAGCACCATAGGAGCACGACCACCTGGCCCGGCAGAACTTCTCTGGGCAATTTTCACCAGCTCTCCCGCGCTTTGGGCGATGTCTGCAGGGTGGAGGTTGAACCGCTGCTTGAGATCGTTTGTGCCAAGGAGAATGACGACGAGATCCAGTGGTCTGTGGGTCTCAAGGAGCATCACGAGATGTCGTCGACCGTTCTTGTCACCCTCAATGGGATCGTCAAAGCCCGTGGTACGGCCGTTCAGTCCTTCCTCGATGATTTCGTAACCTTCCCCGAGGAGGCGAGCTAAAATCCTCGTCCAGCGCTTCTCGGGAGGAAAGCGGTCCTGGTTTTCTGGATCCCATCCCCAGGTGAGGGAATCGCCAAAGCAGAGGATACGCCTGGGATGCATTTCCAGTTCCCTCCTTTTTCCTGAAAGTTACCAAGAGGTTCTGGGGATGCGCAAGGGGATTGGCAAAATATTTGGGGAAGAGGTACAATGTACTTTGGGGGCAAATGGTGGAAGATCCCGGAGAAAAGCTTGTCCTTCTTGGTTCTGAAGCGCGGTTTGACCTGTGCGGGTCGTGTTTTGGGGGAGAGTCACGCATCCGCCATCCCAGGGGTGGATGGATTTACCCTGTTGTCCTCCCCGATGGTCGAAAGGTCCCGGTTCTGAAGATACTCCTCTCCAACGAGTGTATTCACAACTGTTTCTACTGTGCGAACCGGGCTGGAAGGACATCTCCCCGAGCAACGTTCGTCCCCGAAGAGCTTGCTCGCCTTTTCATGAACCTCTGCAGGAGAGGTCTTGTGCAGGGGCTTTTCCTGAGTTCTGCAGTTTTCCGGGAACCCTCCCGGACAATGGAAGACATGATTAAGGTAGCCGAGATTCTCCGCTCCCGGTACCGTTTCCCGGGATACATCCATTTGAAAGTTCTGCCTGAAGTCGGCTTTGACTTTGTGGAAGAGGCTGCAAAGTTCGCAACCCGTATTTCTGTGAACCTCGAGGCACCTTCTCTGGAGCACCTCAGAAGGATTGCCCCTGAGAAGGACTTTGCACGCATTTTTGAAAAGTTTTTCTGGTTTCGAGAACTCCAGATGAGGGGGAAACTCCGTGGAGGGTTCACCACCCAATTCGTCGTGGGGGCAGCCGGAGAAAAGGATCGGGAAATCCTCAAAGTAGCAGCTATGCTTTACCAGGAATTCCAGGCACAGCGTGTGTACTACAGCGCTTTTCAACCCGTTGTGGGAACCCCACTTGAGGACATGCCCGGCGTTTCCACCTGGCGGGAACACCGGCTGTACCAGGCCGATGTTCTTCTCCGAAAGTACGGTTTCTCCTTCGAGGAAATCCCTGTGAGGGACGATGGCAATCTTTTCCTCTCAAAAGACCCCAAGACTGTCTGGGCGCTACAGCACCCCGAGTACTTTCCCGTTGAGGTCCATCGAGCACCTTATGAGGTACTCATCCGTGTCCCCGGGATTGGACCGGAAACGGCCAAGAATATCCTTAAGTTGCGTCGGCAGGGAGTACGCATCACCCCGGAAGTTCTCAAAAAGCTTGGACCCTCCACCACAAGAGCCCTACCTTTTCTTCTGTTTCGTGGCAAAAAGGCCGTTTCTTCCTTTTCTCAGCCTTCGCTTTTTACCGAGGAAGTCCCCGTCTGAGCAAGGAATTCCCTCAGAAAGGTGAGTATTGCCTCCCCCTCTAAAGGAGGGATACATTCCCATTTTTCTACCACAAGTCCAAATCGCGGCGTGAGAGGAATTTGGCGGAGGGGAAGGGGGTCTTCCCCTCCGCATCCGGTAATGTAGGACCATCGTTTCCCCAAAATTTCGGCAAACCATATTCGCGCACCGTAACGCTCAAGGATTTTCTCGGCGATGGTGCGCAGAGCGTCTAAGAAATTTCTTTTCGCCGCTTCTTCCTGTATTTTCCCCAGCCAGTCCTCAAATGCGCAGGTCCCTTTCTCCACGTTCGATTCGCTCCAGGTACTCCCGAACAATGGGTTTCAGAGCCTCATCAAGCTCAGCAAACTTCTGTTCGATGAGCCTTTCGCCAACGTTCCGGGTTTCTGGAGAGGCGTAGTCGATAAGGTACTCTTTAAAGGTAAGGATGGCGTTTGGCATGCAGAAATGGTGGATTTTACCCTTTTTGGCAATTCCCATGAAGTATTTCCCGGTTCTCCCACAGCGATAGTCCGCGGTGCAGAAAGACGTGATGTATCCCATCTCGGCGAGTTCTCGCACCACTTCGTCCAGAGACCTGGGATCGCCAATCTGAAATTGCTGTCGCTTGAGGTCCTGCTCGGTATACCGATCGCTGTAAGCCCCAATGCCAATGCGCGTAGAAGCGTCGGTCTGTGTACACCCCACGGGGATGACCTCACGGCGGATGTGCGCTGGCTCTCGAGCGGTAATAATCATTCCGGTGTAGGGAACAGAGAGACGGATAACGGCTACAAGCCGCTTGAAGTCCCGATCAGAGACCTTGTATTGTGTTTCCTGGACGAAAGGGGTATTGATGGCTGGCTCAAGGCGGGGGAAGGAAATGGTATGGGGTCCGACTCCTCCGAAATGCCGTTCAAGGTCTATGGTGTGGTAGAGAAGTCCCATAACCTCAAACTTCCAGTCGTAGAGTCCAAAGAGTGCCCCAATGGCTACATCGTCGATTCCTGCTTCCTGAGCCCGGTGCAGTGCATAAAGACGCCACCGGTAATGAGCCTTGAGGGTTCCCTCAGGGTGGACCTTTCGATACGTTTCGTGGTGGTATGTCTCCTGGAAGACCTGGAACGTCCCGATACCAACTTCTTTGAGGACCCGAAGACGAGCAATGTCCATGGGTGCTGCGTTGACGTTCACCCTGCGAATTTCCCCATTGCCGACTTTTGTTTCGTAGACGGTTTGGATGGTTCTGGCAATATAGTCAACATCAGAAAGGGGGTGCTCTCCGTACACCATGATGAGGCGTTTGTGCCCCATGGAGACTAAGGCTTCTGCTTCCCTTCGGACTTCCTCGATGGTGAGCTGCCGCCGTTTCTGCAGGTGATTGTCCCTTCGGAATCCACAGTAGAGGCAATTGTTGACGCAGAAATTGCTACAGTACAGTGGGGCGAAGGTGACGATGCGGTCTCCGTAGACCTTCCGTTTTACCTCACCTGCTGCCTGGAAAATCTCTTCCCACAGCTCCTCATCCTCAACGTTGAGGAGCGTTGCAGTTTCCTCCGGTTCGAGGCGTTCCAGAGCAAGAGATTTAGCAATGATGTCCCGGACCCTCTGGGGTTCAGGATTCCGGTGCTTTCGGAGGAGTTCTTCAATCTCCTCGTCATTGATGAAGTCGCGCCCGTTGACGAGATATCGGTTGATTTCTTCTTCTTTGATGACACCCTGCATCCACTCTCGCACATTGA
This sequence comes from Candidatus Caldatribacterium sp. SIUC1, assembly GCF_051549785.1. Classification (GTDB taxonomy): domain Bacteria; phylum Atribacterota; class Atribacteria; order Atribacterales; family Caldatribacteriaceae; genus Caldatribacterium. The sequence continues at coordinate 1,417,357 of NZ_CP189974.1, forward strand.
GTGGAACGTCTCTTGTCAACATGTTGTCACCTCCCGACGGAAAACAAAGACCTGGCCTGCGGGAGGAGTAGACCAGGTTCACCAACCCCCTTGGTTTCAGAAGCGTTCTGCTTCCTCACCGCAGGCAGCTTTTGCTCTTTTGGGGTATTATACCACGCTCTGGCACCGGGGAACACCGGTTCCCCGGTGCCGTCTTTCATGAGAGGCCATTGAAGCAGGTTTTGAGGTGGGCTTCGTCTGGGGGTTTTGTGAAGCGGCTCACCAAGACGGTTACGAGAGCGGCAAGGGGGAGCGCAATCACGATGGGATCCACGACTTTCCAAGGAAGACCCCACAGGGCCCCCCGTCCGAAAAGGGCCTGGCACAACCCAAGGACCTGGGATTCCTTTTCATGCACGAAGAGGAACCAGAACATGCTTGCGGCAAAGCCTGTAACCATTCCGGCAATGGCTCCAGCCTTGGTGATACGGCGGGAGTACAAAGCCCCGATGTACATGGGGAGGAGTGTCGAGGCACAAAGACCAAAGAAAATGGAGGTTCCCCGGGCAATGATTTCTGAACCCGCACCGTAAAAGCGAGGCAGACCCCACCCGAGGAAGGTACTCAGAAGAATCCCGATAGACGTTCCAATGCGGTTGAGGCCAACGGTACCTTTCCGCCCCGTAAGCGTTTCGAAGATATCGCGACTCAGGGCTGTACCTATCGTGTGGTACTGACTGCTCATGGTGGACATGGCTGCAGCAAAAAGCGTAACGAGGAACAGGATACCGAACCAGGGAGGCATAGTTCTTTCAATGAAGAGGGGAATAATAGAATCGACCTGTTTCTGAGCAGCGAGGAAAGAAATCTGACCAGTAGTGTTGAAGAAATAAACGTTGGTGAGTGCTCCAACAACAAAGGCGACGCCTGTCATGGCGAGGATGAAAATCCCTCCAATAGCTGTGGCCCGATTGAGTTCTCTGCTGCTGCGCACAGTCATGAAGCGGACAACAAGTTGTGGCTGTGCCAGAACCCCAATGCCCACGCCAAGGACAATTGTGGACACGACTGTCCACCAGAGAGGAGAGAGAAAGGCGGGCATGCTGGTGAATCCCCGGTGCCCCATGGCGCCAAAGACCTCTTGGGCTTTTGGGGCAAGAGCAGTGAGGGCTTCGTGAGCTTGGGTCACGCCTCCAAGGCGATAGTAGGTGAGAAAGAGGAGCGAGAGCATGCCGGCGAACATCACAGTCCCCTGGAAGGCGTCGGTGTACATGACGCCTTTTAAACCTCCCATGATGACGTAGAGGGCAACAACGGCGGAAAAGAGCAGAAGACCGACTTCATAGTCCACCTTAAGGTTCACGGTGAGAAATTGTGTAGCTCCCATGAGGACTGCGGAGACGTAGATAGGCATGAAGAGGAAGATCAAAATGCCACTGAAGACCTGGATGAATCTGGACTGAAAGCGCTTCCCCAGAAGCTCCGGAAAGGTATGTGCGTCGAGGTTATATCCCATGGCGCGGGTCCGGTGACCGAAAAAAACGAAGGCAATGAATATCCCGACGAAGATGTTCAGGAACGTGAGCCAAAGAAGGCTCAACCCGAAGAGTGCCGCTGTCCCTCCGAAACCCACGATGGCTGAGGTGCTGATGAACGTTGCACCATACGACATGGCCATGATGTAGGGGTGAGCTTCCCGTCCGGCAAGGAGGTAGTCTGTGGTTGTCTTGGTCCTCCGGTAGGCAACGTATCCAAGATACCCTGTGATAAGGAGATACACAAGCGTTGCAAGCACAAGGGCAAGACGGTACATACTTTCTTCCCCCTCCTTACTCTTCCAGCGCCTCTTCTTCTTTCTCCCAATGGAGGATCTTTTCTGGCTTCACACCCTCTCCACCCCGGTTCCAGTTGACCAAGCCGTATACCACACAGAGCAGGGTACTCCCGATACAGAGAAGATAAGCAAGGGTAATCCAGAAGTCGTGCAGTCCCAGCATATTCTCCCCCCTTTTGAAGAAGTTGTCACAATTGTAGCAAGAAGATTGCTGCTTGCAAATCCCTGATAGTATAATTACGAGTTGTTGAGTGCCTCAGGAGGAAAAAAACGATGTCTTGTGAATGTCAGGAGATTGTGGTGTTCCGAGACGTAACCAAGGTTTTTCCGCCCGGTATCCTTGCCAACGATCGGGTGAGCTTTGGGGTTGAACGGGGGACGGTTCACGTTCTCCTTGGGGAGAATGGAGCGGGAAAGACCACGCTCATGAACGTCCTCTACGGGATTCACCAGCCCGATGGAGGGAGCATTATCCTTCGGGGGAAAGAGGTTCGTATACCTTCACCCCGGGTGGCCATAGAACTGGGTATCGGAATGGTTCACCAGCACTTTCGCCTCATTCCCAACCACACCGTCTGGGAAAACGTTGTGCTTGGATTTCCTCGGGTTCCTCACCTTTTCCCTGCTTTGCGGGCACGACAAATGATTCGGGATCTCTCGAGGGAATACGGTCTTGATGTGGATCCGGATGCTCGGGTTTGGCAACTCTCTGCTGGAGAACAGCAGCGGGTGGAAATTCTGAAGGCCCTCCTTCGAAAGGCTGAAATTCTCATCCTCGATGAACCCACCTCTGTGCTCACTCCCAAGGATGCGGAGAAGCTTTTCCTTGTCTTGAAGAGGATGAAGGAGGAAGGGAAGACCAGTCTTTTTGTCACTCATAAATTCAGCGAAGTGGGAGAGATCGGCGATCGCGTTACCGTTCTCCGAAAGGGGAGGGTGGTGGGGACGGTTCCGCGGGGCGAAGCCGATTTCGAAACCCTCGCTGCCATGATGGTGGGGGAGAAGATGACGTTTTCCCTGCCCAAAAAGCCGCTTTCTCCCGGTCGCCCTCTTCTTCGAGTTGAGGACCTCTGGGTGCTGGATGACCGGGGATTCCCTGGAGTGCGGGGGGTGTCTTTCGAGATTCGAGAGGGAGAGATCGTGGGCATAGCCGGAGTGGTGGGAAATGGCCAGCGAGAGCTGACTGAGGCCCTTGCCGGTCTTCGTCCTCCCTTGCGAGGGCGCATTTTCCTTGGTGAGGTAGACATTACGGCGTGGCTCCCCCAGAGAGTTCGTGAGGCGGGTCTGGCGTGTGTTCCCGAGGATCGCCGAATGGCACTTGTTGGGGATCTGACCCTTGCCGAAAACCTTTTCCTCCGGGATTACCGGAAAGCACCTTTCCGCCGCGGAATCCTCGTGGACTGGAAAAAAGTGCGTGAACATGCGGAGGAGATGATTGCCACCTACCGGATTGTGCCACCGGTTCCTCAGCTTCCGGTACGTCTTCTCTCCGGGGGCAACCGTCAGAGGGTGGCCCTTGCACAGGTTCTGACCTCTCGTCCTCGTGTTCTTGTGGTTTCCAATCCCACCGCTGGTCTCGACATCCTGGCTACTGATTTCATCCACCGACTCTTTCTCTCCTTACAGGAGGAGGGTGTTGGCATTCTCCTTGTTTCTGGTGACCTCGACGAAATCCTCGCCCTTTCCGATAGGGTGCTTGTCCTGTACAGGGGGACTATCCTCGGCGAGAGGAAGCGTCCTCAGAGTGGGTGGAGCGAGGAGGATCGCAGGGATATTGGAATGATGATGGGAGGGGTTCCGGGTGAACGCCTCGTGATGGTTCGATGAGGCTAAGACTCCAGGTAACGAGACGACTTGAACCTCCAGCCTCCATGGTGTTCTTTGTCTCTGCACTCTCGCTTCTTCTGGCTTTCCTGGTCAGTGGCCTGCTTTTTGTTTTTCTTGGAATCTCTCCCCTTGAGGCGTACAGGGTTTTCTGGCAGGGAGCCTTTGGTAGTCTCTATGCTCTTTCTGAAACGGTGAAGCGGATGATTCCTCTGGCCATTATCGGGGCAGGTCTTGCGGTATCCTTTCAGGCTTCGGTATGGAATATCGGTGCCGAAGGGCAGATGCTCATCGGAGCCATTGTGGGAACATGGGTGGCCCTCTTTTCGCCCTTTCCCCCTTCCCTGCTTTTGCCCGCGATGTTTGTCCTCGGGTTTTTGGGAGGAGCACTATGGGGGGCCTTCGCCGCGTGGTGTCGAAATAGGCTGGCGATCAATGAAATCATCACCACACTGATGCTCAACTACGTTGCTGCGAATCTCGTGCTTTACCTCATTCTCGGTCCCTGGAAAGGGAAAACGGTTCGGGGATTTGCTTATACAGATCCCTTTCCTCAAGAAGCTTGGCTTGCCACCATCGGCACTACCCGGGTGCCTCTGGTGACCTTCCTTTTTGCCCTCCTCGCGGCTCTTTTCTGTTACTTCCTTTTGGTAAAGACCACCTTTGGTTTCGAGCTCCGGGTTGTTGGAAGAGGAGAAAAAGCGGCCCATCTTGCAGGAGTTCCTGCAAAGCGTGTTGTGGCTCTGGTGCTCTTTCTCTCAGGAGGGCTGGCCGGTATTGCAGGGGTGGGTGAGGTCAGCGGCATTCACCATATGCTTCGTCATCCTGCACACATTTCCCTGGGATATGGGTTCACGGCCATTATCGTTGCCTGGATCGCCCGGGCAAACCCCCTTGGCGTTCTCGCAAGCGCTTTTCTTTTTGGGGCTCTCATGTCCGGACAGGATGCATTGAAAGTTGCTTTTGGCATTCCCTTCCAGGTGATGTACATTCTCAACGGGCTGGTACTCTTTTTCCTCATCGCTTCAGAGCAACTTCTGTACTACCGGGTTACATTGCGCGTTGCACCATGGGGTGAGAAAGAGGATGAGTACGATAGGGTTTTGGATTAGTGGCGTCGTTGGAAGGACCCTGGCCTACAGTGTCCCATTGCTTCTTTCGACTTTAGGGGAAATTTACGCCGAACGATCTGGAGTTCTGAACCTCGGTGTCGAGGGCCTGATGTCTCTTGGAGCGTTTTCGGCTTTTGCCGTGGCGTTTTTTTCGGGGAATCCGTGGCTGGGAGTGGTTGTTTCCGGGATTGTTGCTGGATGTGCGTCGCTTGTTCACGCCTTTTGTAGTGTCACGCTCCGGACGAATCAGGTGGTTTCGGGACTGGCCCTGGGAATGCTGGGTATGGGCATTTCGGGGGTCTTGGGGAGGAATTTTGAGGGAAAGGTCCTTGCCACGACGCTTCCGGTGTTTCGTTTACCCTTCCTCTCCGCTCTTCCAGGTTTTGAGAAGCACAATGTCTTTGTGTACGCGAGTTTGGGGCTAGCTGTCATTCTCTGGTTTGTCCTTTTCCACACGCGCTGGGGCATCGTCATCCGATCGGTAGGCGAAAACCCTGCAGCCTGTGATGCCATGGGGATCAACGTTACCCTTGTCCGTTACGCCTGCGTGTTCTTCGGAGGAGTTCTTGCCGGTCTTTCGGGAGCATATCTCTCTTTGGGGTATCGTCCTTCGTGGTCTTATGGGATGACTGCAGGAATTGGATGGCTGGCCATTGCACTCACTATTTTTGCCTTCTGGAATCCTCTCTGGGGGATGGTGGGAGCATACCTTTTTGGGATTCTCTACCACTTTTCTTTTCGTTTCCAGGTCCAGGTTTCCCCGGAACTCTTGAACACCCTCCCATATCTTTTCCCCCTTGTGGCTTTGGGTTTTGTCTCTCGTTTAGCGGCTCGCAGGAAAGTGGGACCACCCGCTTCCTTGGGGGTACCTTATCAGAGAGGGAGCAGTTAGTATAATTTCGGTGTGGAGGTGGTGGAACGGTGAAGCGGTTCACGGCGGTGGTTTTGTTGGTGTTCCTCCTGTGTTTTGGGTTTATGGCTTTGGGGAACACACAGGAAGCAAAGATTAAGGCTGGGTTCATCTACGTTGGGCCCATCGGAGACTTTGGCTGGAGCTATGCCCATGACCAGGCACGACGCATTGTCGACGATGCCTACCCCTGGCTTGAAACCGTGTACGTCGAAGCAGTACCGGAGGGAGAGGTCGAAGGAGTTATCGACCGCCTGATTAACCAGGAAGGTGTTGATGTTGTTGTTACCACAAGCTTTGGTTTCATGGATGGAACGCTCAGAGCGGCTCAGCGGTATCCTGACAAAATTTTCTTCCACTGCTCTGGTTTCAAAAGAGCACCCAATATGGCCACGTACATGGCGGACTTTCACCAGGTGTACTATCTCAACGGAGTCATTGCGGGAGCATTGACGAAAACTGGGAAGCTCGGATACGTTGGGGCCTTTCCTATTCCGGAACTCAAGCGTCACATCAATGCCTTTACTCTGGGTGCTCGGAGAGTGAACCCCGGTGCTCAGGTGCTCGTTCGATGGCTCCAGACTTCCTGGTATGACCCTGCAGGAGCCAAAGAGGCGGCAGAGTCGCTCATTGCTGAAGGAGTAGACGTGCTGGCTTTCACGGAGGACTCTCCAACAGTTGTTCAGGTTGCTGCAGAACACGGGCTTCCGAGTTTCGGGCATTACTCTCCCATGTACAAGTTCGCTCCGAATTTTGTGGCATCGGGTCAGCTTGTGCACTGGGAAGCCATCTATTTCGACTTTTTCGCCAAAGTCTATGCTGGCCTATACACCTCCAAAAATCTCGAGAATGTTGACTACTGGTGGCTCCTCCGCGAGGGGGCCGTTGAACTCGGAGCAGACTTCGGCATGCCCATCAACCCTGTTTTTGAGGACCAGTTGAAATCTACAATTGTGAACGATCCAGTGTATGGTGAAACCAGCGTATACGACCTCGTTTTTGCTCTCCTTAAGGCTATGGCTGATCCTGAGTATGCCTTCAGTCCCTTCACCGGCCCCATTCGCGATCGCAAGGGAAATCTCAGGGTTCCTGAAGGGGTTCGCCTCACCATGGACGAGCTTATCACGATGGAGTGGGCTGCAGAGGGTGTTGTCGGTGCCTGGCCCGGGGAACCGGAGGAATAAGAGTATCTCCCGCATCCCTGTGTCTTCAGGGATGCGGGTTTTTTTCTTGGAAACGGGCTCTGCCTGAACCATTGACAAAGGGACGGAAGCGGAGGAGCGTAGGGTACTCGGGACCTGGAGGCCCGAGAAAGTGGTGGAGTGCAAAGAGCAACACAGGACTCCACTACGGAAGATCCCACACTCCTGGCGCGCCTGGAGGGACTTGAACCCCCAACCCCTGGATCCGAAGTCCAGCGCTCTGTCCAGTTGAGCTACAGGCGCGCTCGGGGAGGCTTTTTGCCTTTTATGCCTTCTTATCCTCAACCACTGTAAGTTTACCCTGTTGCTGGTGAGAAGTAAAGGGGTCCGGAGACAACGGCGCGATGTCGATTTGTTTTTCACAGAGGTACTGTGTTGCAGAATCCCAGAGACAAGAGGGAATTTGCACTGGGCTTCCTCTGCATGTCCTGCTTTCAAATCGACTTGCAAAGCCAAAAAATCCAGAGAATAACTCCTCTGGAAAACGGTTTTTAACCTGCAAAAGGACATTGGGAGGTATGGCTATGGTAGAAGTGAAAATGCCCCATGAAGGTCATGAGAAGCACCTCTGTTACCTCGAAAATATCGGTTACATCCAGGAACACTTTGAGGAGTATAAGAATCTGGTGCGTGATGGGAAATACGTTTGCGTGACCTGTGGCCGGGTAGCAGCCAATCCGGAAAACCTGTGTAGCGCTGAAAAACTCTGAACCCAGTATAACCGACCGGGAGTGCCAAAACATGGAAAAGTAGAGCCCTAATTCACAGCACAGAAGACGAACGTTGTGAGTTTTCGAGAATACAGGTGATCATGCTCAAGGAAGGGAACGGAGAAGTAACCGTAGTTCCCTTCCTTGAGTTTTTACAGAGAGGATCCCACGTCAACCTTCCTAACTTGTTTACCGCCTTTCCGAATGCGTCTTTTCTCACCGCTACATAGGGATTTCTCTTTTTGGGATTCTCCTATGAGGTTTTTGTGGCCTCTTAAAAATTTTCCTCCATTCGGGAATGCAATGTGCCCTCCCTTCTCTCACTCATCCAGATTACAGCCTTCCGTATTACAAAAATCCAGGGCGTACTTTTGTATCAGGTTCTTGAGAGTCATCTGTAGAACGCTCACCGCTTCTCGCATCACTGGGATGGTGCTGTGGATTTCTCGGAAGACATCTCTTCCTTTCTCCTTTGAGCCATCCTAGAGCGGGGTTTCCCGAATGCGTTTCCCAGGGTGGAAGCGATCCAAGACAAAACGTCTCCTTAGTATGGTGGTTGCCTTTTTCCTTAAAGGGGACATACATCAAGAGCCTTGATGAAGAGGTAGGATTAAGGTTTTGATATCGGTGCCTCAAGTGCTTTCGCGAATTGGGGTGGTGACATTGTTCCAGGAAGTCGCTCTCTCTTGACACCATACAGGAATTTAGGTATTATAATACCAAAATTGAGGAAGGAGGCGAGAGAAGTGTTCTGTTACCAGTGTGAACAGACTGCCGGAGGCACGGGGTGTACCAACTTTGGAGTGTGCGGGAAAGACCCCGAGACCGCTGCTTTGCAGGATCTTCTGGTGTACGCAACCCAGGGAATCGCTATGTTGGCCAGAAGGACCAGAGAACTCGGGGTGAAGGACCGCGAAGCCGACGTTTTTGTTCTTGAGGCCCTCTTCAGCACGGTCACCAATGTGGACTTTGACCCCGAACGGTTACAGATGTACCTCAACAAGGCTTACGAAATCAAGGAGAGACTGAAACACCTGTACTTTGAGACCTGCAGAGAGCAGGGGAGGACTCCGGAGCATCTCTCTGGCCCTACTCGGTGGGCTCCTGCGGGGAGTCTGAATGAGCTCATTCGTCAGGGGGAAGAAGTCACCCTTGAGAGGGACATTGAGCGGTTTGGAGAAACGGTGGCTGGAGCAAAGCACCTTGTGCTATATGGCCTGAAGGGGATGGCGGCCTACGCAGATCACGCCCAGATTCTCGGTGTGGAGGATGACGAGGTATACGCCTTTTTCCACAGGACTCTGGATTTCCTGACTCGTGAGAATTTCACGCTGGAGGAACTCCTCACCACGGCCCTGAAAGTCGGTGAGTACAACCTCCGAGTCATGGAATTGCTTGACCGGGCTCATACGACCACGTATGGTCACCCGGTACCAACACCGGTGCGTGTTACCCCTGTGAAGGGGAAGGCTATCGTCGTTTCCGGTCATGACCTGAAAGACCTCGAAGAACTCCTGAAACAAACCGAGGGAACAGGGATTAACGTGTACACCCATGGAGAAATGCTCCCTGCTCACGGATACCCCGGTCTTAAGAAATACTCGCATCTTGTGGGCAACTATGGCAGTGCCTGGCAGAATCAGCAAAAAGAGTTCGATGTTTTCCCCGGTGCTATTCTCATGACGACGAACTGTCTCCAGAAACCCAAGGAGAGCTACAAACACCGCATCTTCACCAGCGGGCTCGTAGCGTGGCCTGGAGTCGTCCACATTCGAAACCGCGACTTCTCCCCGGTTATTGAAGCTGCTTTGAGGGAAGAAGGTTTCCCTGAGGACGAACCGGAAAAGACCATCCTTGTGGGGTTTGCAAGGAATGCTGTTCTCAGTGTTGCCGACAGGGTCCTGGACCTTGTCAGACAGGGGAAAATCCGGCATTTCTTCCTCATTGGGGGATGTGATGGGGCAAAACCAGGGAGGAACTACTACACCCAGTTTGCTCAGGCTGTTCCTCAGAATGCCGTGATTCTCACCTTGGCCTGTGGCAAGTACCGTTTCAACAAACTCGAGTTTGGCACGATTGAGGGCATTCCACGCCTTCTTGATATTGGCCAGTGTAACGATGCCTATTCGGCTATCCAGATTGCCCTTGCTTTGGCTCAGGCACTGAACACCGATGTCAATAGCCTCCCGCTTTCCCTCATTCTCTCCTGGTATGAGCAGAAGGCGGTGGCAATTCTCCTGACCTTGCTGCATCTGGGCGTAAAGAACATGCGTCTTGGGCCGAGTATGCCGGCTTTCGTCAAGGAACCGGTGTACAAGGTCCTCAAAGAGCAATTCAACCTCATGCCCATCACCACACCTGAAGAGGACCTGAAGGCAATCCTCGGATGATCCCTCAAAAAGCGCCAGTCTATTGCTCCCGGAAAGGAGCAGTGGACTGGCGTACGATGAGGTAAGGAGGAACGGTAATGGATTTTTTTCGTATCTTCTTTTTCTCAATGAGCTTGCAGAGGAGCGCGATACCTTCTTTGGCGATGCGGTCAAAAGGCTGAGCTACTGTGGTGAGGGGAGGAGAAAAAACCTCGCAGAGAGGGTTGTTGTCAAGGCCAATGACTGAAATATCTTCAGGAACTCGCCAGCCCCGCTCTTTTGCTACCTGAATGGCACCGAAAGCCATCATGTCATTCATGCAAAAGAGGGCAAAAGGGGGGGAAGAAAGCGAGAGGATGGTCTCCATGGCTTTGCGCCCTCCCTCGATCTTGAAGTCGCCTTCAACGACCAGAACGTCATGGGATGGAATGCCTTCCTGAGCGAGTCTCGTGAGAAATCCTTCGAGGCGCTCCCGGCAAACGGTGATTTTCTGAGGTCCACTGATGCAGGTGAACTTCTTGTGACCGAGCTCAAGGAGGTGTGAAGCCGCCAAAGCCCCTGCGGCGAGGTTATCGAGCTTTACTGTTGGGGCTTCCTCATGCTCAAGAGTTCGGTCGAGGACAACGTAGGGGACTCTCGAGAGCGAGGGAATCCGGAAAAGCAGGCTCTCATCTGAAACACGGGGGAAGATGATACCCTCCACCTGCCGTTGCAGGAGTACCTCGAGATAGTGGCGTTCTTTTTTTGGGTCTTCTCCCACGTTGCAGAGGATGAGGTTGTACCCTCTCTGGTAAGCAGCTTCTTCGATGTATCTTGCGAGTCGGGCGAAAAATGGACTGTCAATGTCCGGGACAAGTAACCCCAAAAGCCTGGTTTTCTGGCTTCTGAGACCCTGCGCCAGAAGATTTGGTCGGTACTGAAGGACCTCAATGGCTCTCCAGACTCTTTCTTCGGTTGCCTTGCTGGTTTTTCCCCTTCTGTTGATGACCCGGGAGACGGTAGTAACGGAAACTCCTGCAAGTCTCGCGACATCCCTGATGGAAACCATACAGGCCCCTCGAAAACGTTTTCCTTTCCAGGGGAAATTATACCATGGATGAGGTGAGAAAAACCAGTATTGACAGGAGAAACCGGCTGTGGTAGTTTTTTAGCGTAAACGTTATCCCAATGGACTTTTCCCTGAGTTTGCGATATCCTGTTGCCAAAATTTGCGGGAAGGAGATTCTCCTATGGGAACGATGAAGATGCTCCTTGACATTGCCTTGAATCAAGGTCAAGGCGTTTTGCGTCTTTTCCCCACCTGGGTTCCTCGGTCCTTCTGTATTCCTGGAAAGCGGCTGAAGCTTCACCCTGATGATTACTATGCCTTTGGGGTTCACCGAGGGGGCATTGATGAACGATGGTTCGCCTCTACGGTTCAGGCGGACAACGGTCCCGAAACACTTCCCGATGAGGGGCTGAGCTACATCTATGTTGAGGATGGAGGGAAAGCGGAGAAGGTCCTCCTTCGGGATGCCATCGAGCTTGCGGGGAATGTCATTGTCGGGAAGGCCATGATGGAAAAGTACGGGGGATGGCCAGTGTTTGCCAAGTTTTTTGACAACATGAACCCCCTTTTCCACCATGTGCACCATGATGATGCAAAGGCCAGGCGAGTTGGAAGGCTTGGAAAACCTGAAGGATACTACTTCCCCCCACAGCTCAACAACCACGGCGGGTACTTTCCCTACACGTTCTTTGGCCTGAATCCGGGGACAAAAAAGGAAGACGTTATTCGTTGCCTCGAGATGTGGAACAAAGGGGACAATGGCATTCTCTACCTTTCCCGGGCATACAAGCTTAAACCCGGAACCGGCTGGATTGTTCAACCTGGAATTCTCCATGCCCCCGGATCCCTTCTGACCTACGAACCCCAGAAGGCCTCCGATGTTTTTGCGCCTTTCCAGAACATCGTCTGGGATCGGTTCATCCCCTGGGACCTGGTGGTGAAGGATGTCCCCCCAGAACACAAAAACGACCTTGAGTACATTGTGAGCCTCCTTGACTGGGAAGCTAACACCGACCCGGATTTCTTCGCTCACCACTACCTTGAGCCAAAACCCGTGCGGCCTCTTGAGGAAATGCGGGCTGAAGGGTATGAGGAGTACTACGTGGTCTACGGTTTGGAGGATTTCTCTGCCAAAGAACTCACGGTGTTCCCCGGAAGGAGTGTCACCATTAGAGAAGATGGACCATACGGGGTCATCGTGGTTCAGGGACATGGGAAATTCGGGGCTCTTGAAGTTGAAGCGCCTACCCTCATTCGTTTTGGGGAAATGACCCGCGATGAGCTCTTTGTGACCTACGAGGCTGCACGAGCCGGAGTCACCATCGTCAACGAGAGTGCGACGGAAAACCTGGTGATGCTCAAACACTTTGGGCCCAGAGTGGAGTAGGGAGTAAGATGAATGACGTTCCTATTCTCCATTTTGAGAAGCTTACCAAGCGTTTCCCTGGGGTTCTGGCGCTTGATGGAGTGACGTTTTCTATCCGGAGAGGGGAGGTTCACGCCCTGGTGGGAGAAAACGGAGCAGGGAAGTCCACGCTGATCAAGATTGTCACCGGGGTGTACCAAAAAACCGCAGGGGAAATATTCTTTGAAGGGAAGCCAGTGAATTTCTCCTCTCCTCATGAAGCCCTGAAAAACGGTATCGCGGCGATCTATCAGGAATTCAACCTCATTCCTGCTCTGACGGTGGCCGAGAACATCTTCATGGGGCATCACTTCGTAACACGGAGGTTCTTCGTTGACTGGAACCGGATGCGCAGAGAAGCTCAGGAGCTCATGCGCTTCCTCGACGTGGACATCGACGTGGACCAGAAAGTCCGGGATTTGGGTGTGGCTAAAAAACAAGTGGTGGAGATAGCCAAAGCCCTTTCCCACAGAGCAAGGGTTCTCATCATGGATGAGCCTACGGCGACTTTAGCGCAGAAGGAAATCGAAGGACTCTTTCGGATTATCAAATTTTTGAAGAGTGAGGGTGTGACTATTATTTACATTTCCCATCGCCTGGAGGAAATTTACGAAGTCTGTGATCGGGTCACGGTGCTGAGGGATGGTCAACATATCGCGACCCGGGACGTACAGGATGTCACCATGGAGGATCTCATCCGGATGATGGTGGGACGTGAGGTTGTCGAGAGGTTCCCCCGGGTATCACACACTGCTAAAGGAGAAGTTCTGAGAGTGGAGGGTCTTACAAGACGTGGAGTCCTTGAAAACATCAGTTTTTCCCTCCGGAAAGGTGAAATTCTTGGCATCGCCGGAATGGTTGGTTCAGGGAGAACAGAGCTCCTCCGGGCAATCTATGGCGTTGACCCCATTGACGAGGGGAAGATTTACATCCGGGGAAAGGAAGTCCGCATCCGATCTCCTCTTGATGCTATTAACCACGGTATTGCTCTCCTTCCTGAGGAACGGAAGGTCCATGGGCTGGTCCTCCTCCTTTCTGTGCTCGATAACCTTGGTCTTCCTGTTCTACCCCTGGTTTCGGTTCGGGGATTCATTCAGGATGGGCGTTTGAGGGCTATAGCTCAGGATATGGTACAGCATATGAACATTAAGACGCCTTCGCTTTTCCAGAAGGTGATGTACCTTTCGGGAGGCAACCAGCAAAAGGTGGTCCTCGGAAAATGGTTCGCCCGCAATTGCGACATCTACCTCTTTGACGAACCAACCCGAGGAATAGACGTTGGCGCGAAAGTCGAGATTTACCACCTGATGAATCGGCTGCTCGAGCGTGGTGCTTCTATCATTATGGTTTCCTCAGAGCTTCCCGAGATTCTCGCCATGAGTGACCGGATTCTTGTCATGCGGGAGGGCAGAATAGTCGGGGAACTTTCTCGTGAAGAGGCGACGAAGGAGGCCATTCTGAGACTTGCTCTGGGGAGGAGGGAAGAGTATGCCAGTGTTGGTTGAAGAGAAGAGCACTCAGATTTTCCAGAAGTTCTTCATCTTCTGGGATAGGGTTGGCATCCTTCTCGCCTTCCTGGTAGTCTTTGTCATGTTTGGTGCCCTGACCCCCGTTTTCTTCCATCCTCTGAACATTCTCAACGTCATCCGGCAGGTATCGATTATCGGGGTTATTGCCGTGGGGATGACCTTTGTTATCCTCCTTGGGGGGATCGACCTCTCTGTGGGGTCCATCGTGGCCTTCACGGGAATCATTGCTGCGGGGTTCCAGGTCAAGTGGGGTGGAAGCCTTTTTCTGAGTATCGTTGTGCCGCTACTCATTGGTGGAGGCATTGGCTTTCTCAACGGATTCATTTCCACCAAAGGAAAGCTCCACCCTTTTATCGTGACTTTGGGCATGATGAGCATTTTTCGAGGGGCAACCCTTCTTGTGGCTCAGGGGAAGCCTATCTCGGGGATGAGCCCTGCGTTCCGTTTCATCGGGGCAGGGATGGTTGGTCCTATTCCTTTTCCGGTCATTCTCTTTCTGGGTTGCGTGGTTATTGCTGGCATTGTGCTCAAGAGGACTGTTTTCGGTCGCTACATCTATGCTATCGGTGGTAACGAGGAGGCAGCGCTTCTCTCGGGCATTATGGTTGAGCGATACAAAATCAGCGCCTTCACTCTTCTTGGGTTCCTCTCGGGATTAAGTGGACTCATTTTGACTTCTCGCCTGAACTCTGGGGAGCTTGTGGCGGGGCAAGGATATGAACTCGACGTGATTGCCTCTGTGGTTATTGGTGGGACGAGCCTCATGGGGGGAGAAGGAGGAGTGTACGGGACACTGATTGGGGCTCTCCTTATTGGGGTTGTCTCCAACGGTTTGAATCTTCTGGGGGTCCAGCCATACTGGCAGATGATCGTCAAAGGTATCATCGTCATCTTCGCTGTACTTTTGGACAGATTGAAGCGCCGATTCAGAACTGCGTGAGGGGGTGGGAAAGCGAAGCACATGGTTTATCCTTACCGTAATTGGTCTTTGAGGAGAAAGCGCTATTGAGGGGAGGTTGACAGCGTGAGGAAGCTCATTCTGGGGTTGGTGATTGGGGTATTTCTGGTGTGCTCGGTACTGGGATCTCTGGCTCTCAGTAAAGACCTCACTATTGGTCTCTCTTTCCCAAGCCTTTCTTTTGCCTGGTTTGCCTTTCTAGAGCAGGCGGTGAAAGATAAGGCGGCTCAGCTTGGAGGCATTGAGGTCATTTCGCTTGAGGCTGAGAATAACGTCTCAAAGCAAATCTCCATCATCGAAGACATGATTATCAAGGGCGTGGATGGCGTTCTCCTTGTCCCCATTGAGGTCGAAGCGGTTATTCCGGCTATTGAAGCCCTGAACAAGGCCAACATCCCTGTTGTGACTGTGGACCGGAGGATTAAAGAGGGAGCTCCGGTGCAGATCCTGTGCCATGTTGGTGCTGATAACGTCGAGGGTGGGAGAAAAGCGGCAAAGTTCATTGTGGAAAAGCTCACCGAAAAGTACGGCGAGCCCAAGGGAGTAGTCATCGAACTCACAGGAACCCCTGGAGCTGGTCCTGCTATTGACCGGAGTGCTGGGTTCAACGAGATTATGAAGCAGTATCCGAACATTGTCGTGAAATCCCAGACTGCAAACTTCCGCCGCGAAGACGGCATGAAAGTGATGGAAGACTTCATCATGAGCACGCCACAGATTGACGCGGTATTTGGGGCCAACGACGAGATGATTCTCGGAGCCATTCAGGCCCTGGACGCCAGTGGGAAGTTCGATGTCAAGGAGGTCATCACCGTTGGGTTCGACGCCCTTCCCGAAGCCCTGAAGCTCATTGAAGAAGGGGTTCTTGACGCAACCATTGAACAGTTCCCCGGGAAGCAGGCAGCCACAGCTTTTGAAATCCTTGTGAAGCACCTCCGGGAAGGCGTAACTCCTGAAAAGCCTCTCGTGTACATCGAGCCAAAGGTCATCACCAAGGACAATCTCAACGAGGCTGAGAAGAGCTTCTAAAAGGAAAGCAAAAGCCTGGGGACATCGCATCCCCAGGCTTTTGCTTTTAGAGGATTTCCCAAGGGATGCCCAGGATTTCACACACCATGATGAGCTCGTCCACATAATCGCCGTAGACTGCGTGGATGTGATTACAGGGGAATTTCTCGATGAATCGCTCAATGGAGGTCTCGAGGCGGCAGAACGCGTGAGGCCACTCAATCTGGGTTCTCCGCATGATTTCCTCGTTGGTCTTTTCATCAAACTGCACGAACTCTCCCCGGAGAATGGCCATCCAATACGTCCCATTTTTACGACCAAGACGCGCCAGGGTGACCTTTCCCGGGTGGGCGAGGTGGTGAACCGCAGCTCCTCCGGCGGGGAAGTAGAAGCCCTCGGGGTAGAAGACCACTTTGGGGAGGTTGTCCCGGTAGTCGAAACTCCCTCCGGCAAAATATGTTGCGTGCTGTCCCGAATTGCATAGGTCGAGCACCCCGTAATCTTCGTGCCAGTGCCGGACGTCGGCAAAAAGAACAGGAGTTCGGGCGAGTTTCTTGAGGATTTCCATGGTGATGGCTGCGTCCATGTCGGCTTCGGTTGCACATACAATGGGCTCTTTGGGGCCATCGAAATCGTAAGGATCGTTTAAGAAAGCCTCCGCGACATCCATGGTACAGAAGTTGTTGGTGAGCTCTGGTTGCCCTTTGATACCACAGAAATCAAGGTGCAGCTCCTCGCAGAGCGACTTGACGGCGTAGTATGAGGCGATCTGACGTTTCAGGATTTCGGGGGTTAGCTGTTTTCCGTCGTAGAGAATCTTTCCCACATTTTCTTCGCACCACCTGAAAGCCTGTTCGATCTTCTCCCGGGGGATAGTCTCGGCCCTGCGGACGATTTCCCACTGATCAATGTGCTCCACATCAATGCCGAAAACCTTTGCCCAGACGTCCGCTCCCACGGTGGCTGTGTACATCCCCATGGGGCGTCCACCAAAACACCCGAAGGTTTCTCCTCGAAGAGACTTGACGCAGGACGCGGCGCGAATGAAAGTTTCGATTTTTCGAAAAACTTTCTCATCCTCAACGTCTCCGGAGACCCGAATGTACGGTATGCCGACGTTGGCCAGTGCTCCAGAGCTCGCCAGCATTCCCACAAGTCCAGGGTATCCGGGGTTGATATTCGAAAGGCACAGGTACGGTTGGGGAGCGAACTGGGCGGCGAGAACCGTGAAATGGGGCCATGACCAGATGGCGTAGTTGAAGATAGTGCAGTCCACATCTTCTCTCTGCAGTGTCTTTCCGGCCTGTACGGCGGTTTCGTTGTTCCACGGGGGTTCAGGAGCTGTCACAACCTCATGTCCGGCTTCTCGGAGACGTCGCACCAGTCGTTCCTGGAAGGCAAGGTTCATGGAGAGGAGTTCCCGGTGCACGTGAGGGCGTCCATCTGAGAAGGTTATGACACCAACTTTCGCCACAGCGTTCACCTCCTGCGAGTTTCTCTCGTCACTATACATTGTAGATGAACGTGATGTTTTTTCGAAGAAGTCCCGGAAGAAGGATGGAAATTTCCCCTGACGCACCCTATAATAGGAGAAAAGCCGTTGGAGGTGTCACGTGCATATCGTTCTTCCTCAATCCTTGAAGGATGCCATTCGGTCGCTGGTGGAACAAATCGTTTGTACCCAGCCTTTCCAGGACTTTGAGAATACCCGTTCCATGCTCTCGAAGAATACCGAAGCGTTGCGACTTCTTGAGCGCCTTGAAGAGGAACAGAGGTCTTTGAGCCGGATTGCCCTCCAGAGGGACCTTGTTGATGAGGACTTTGCCGGGATTGAGCAGGCTCGCCAGGAAGCACTCTCTCACCCGGTGATTCTGGCGTATTTTCAGGCCCAGGATCGTCTGGTTTCTCTCCTTCAGGAAATTAACAATGAAATGAGTGCCCTTTTGGGTTTTGACTTCGCCTCTTCTGCTGCTCAGCCTGAGCGGGAACTCGAAGAAGGCTGGGAATAGATAGCCTCTTCAAGACGTAAAAGCAGTGCTCGCTCTTTCCCCATACAGGGAAGGCGCTCGAGAAGCGTTTTTCGTTCGTCGAATTGAAACGTTCGGCATTCTTCCGGTGGTGAAAAGGAGTCGGGGATGGCGAGCCCTGCGTAGAGGGTATGCCATCCCATCTCTTTGAGTTTCTGGGCTACGGAAGGGCTGCAAATCTCATCAACGGACTGGTGCTTTTTGATGAGCGTGCACCGGCCGGAGGTCAGATCCTCTCCCCACCCCAGGGGATGTCCACTTCTTGGCTCGAAGAAGACACAGAACCGGCAACAGTCAAGGCGAGTCTGGCAACGGGGACAGAAGACTGGCCTTCTCCGGACGCCGATGCCTTCCCCAGGAAGCGCAACGAGGATGTGTTCGATCTCGGTTTTACAGAAGGGACAGAGCAGAGAACTGGGGCGCGATACGTGAGTGATTGCTGAGGAAAGGGCGAGGAGTTGTTTTTTTTCTTCCCACAGGAGGTCAAGCCGCGGTTTGAGTTTCCACAGAAACTCCGGGTAGTGGATGGCGGCAACAATCCCGTAACCGAGGCCCTGAAGAAGAGAGGCTCTCCTTTTCCAGGAGAAGACGGCAAAGTACAGGGTTGTGGAGAGAAAGAGAGCAAACCACGTAGCTCCGATACCGCTGGAAACCCAGGAGGAGGGGGAAGCAACTCTGCTTCCCACCCAGCCTGCAAAGAACGCGAGGTGCACCAGAAAGTTCATCAGGTACGGTTTTCAATAATTCTCAGCCGGGGCTCTTCAATGACCACCTTGGTGTTTGCCGGGATCGAGTGGGTGAGCCACACATTCCCTCCAACGACACTTCCTCTTCCTATGACCGTTTCACCTCCTAAGATCGTTGCTCCTGCATAGATGGTCACGTTGTCCTCGATGGTCGGATGACGTTTCCTCCCACGGATGATTTTCCCGCGTTCGTCTTTCGGAAAAGAGAGCGCTCCAAGGGTCACACCCTGGTAGATTTTCACATTGTCTCCAATCTCGCAGGTTTCGCCGATGACCACTCCTGTTCCGTGGTCGATGAAGAAACTCCGCCCTATTTTGGCTCCGGGGTGAATATCGATACCCGTGATGCTGTGAGCATACTCAGTCATCATCCTGGGGATGAGGGGAATGCCCTGGACGAAGAGTTCGTGAGCCATGCGGTAGATGGAGATGGCAATGACACAGGGATAACTCAGAATCACCTCTTCGATGCTTTTTGCCGCGGGATCTCCGTCGAAAGCAGCCTGAACATCCTCATCAAGCATTTCCCGAATCATCGGAAGCTTTTCAAGGAAACGCCAGGCTTCTTCGCGAGCTCGTTCTTCGCAGGAGTGAGAGGTTCCCTCCATGGCCTTTGGGTCGCTTCGGAGAGCCTTGGAGATTTCCTGGCTCAAAGCAACAAAGAGGTGGTCGAGTTTGCATCCCACAAAGTACTCCACATTTGCCCAGCACATATGGGTGTTACCAAAGTACCCGGGAAAGAGCAACCCCCGGAGTTCTTCGGTAATCCAGATGACCTTTTCCCGCGAGGGAAACTCCCGTTCCTCGCTGCAGGTGATACGGGGTGTTTTCCGGTAACTTTCCACCAGAGCCTTGGCAATGTGCTCAACAGGAACCCTTCGGAATCCCTCCACGGTCATCACCTCAAAACCGGGCGATAACGCCTTCTATCCTAGCGATCAGGGCCTCAGGCACATGGTCGTTTTGACCGTTGTGCCGCACCATATCCCAGAGGAGGCGCTCGAACTCATACCGCTCACAGCATTTCCGGCACAGGGCCAGGTGCTCTTCAATTGCCCTCCGTTCTTCTTCAGAGAGAACTTCTCCATCAAGGTAAAAATAGAGTTTTTCTACAAGGTCTTTGCAGTCCATCCCTTCTCGTTCTCCTTTTCCATGCCGGTTTTTCGTGTGGAGTACTCCCAGAGCAGCTTCTGGAGCAGCTTTCGCCCTCGGTGGAGGCGGGACATCACTGTGCCTATGGGAATGTCCAAGATTTCAGCTGTTTCCTTGTACGAAAAACCCTCAACGAGGGTAAGCACAACAACCGCACGGAATTCAAGAGGCAGAGATTCGATAGCCCGGAGGATATCCTCCCGGGTGAGCGTGTTGAGCAGAGCTTCCTCAGGGGTGACACCTTCAAAGGAGGGCTGAAAAGAAGCCTCGTCTTCCATCTCTTCAAGCGATGGCGCTTTCTGCCGGTCCCTGAGGCGGTAGTAGTTATTGATGAAGGTGTTGGTGAGAATTTTGAAGATCCAAGCCCGAAAGTTCGTTCCTTCCTCAAAACGGTCAAAAGCAGCGAAAGCTTTGGTAACAGCTTCCTGGACCAGATCCTCGGCGTCCTCGCGGTTTCTGGTCATGCGAAGAGCTGTACGGAAAAGTGCAGGGAGCTCGGGAACCAGAAGCTCCTGAAAGACCTTCTTTTGCTCCTCTTTTGTCTTCATCATGTTGACCAAGCCTCAGGAGTCTTTGAGAAAATCAGCGTTTTTGAGTTTTTCGAGCTCTCTATGGAATTCGATAACCTCGTCAATGGTGATCTGCCCTCGGGGGGCCTCTTTACGTCGCTTCTTAAAAATCTTTGCCACATCTTCAATCTTCTCGAGACTAAAGGTCACTTCGCCAAAATCGCGACAATAAGGGCAAATGTACCGGATGTACGCTGAACCTCGGTATGCCGGAATCTTATAGATGCCAACTTCAGTGACGTCTTCAAGGCCGATAATGGCCTTGCAGTGCTTGCACTTGAGAGGGAGTTCAGGCATTTCTTCCTCCTCTGAGCTCTTTTTGGGATATTCTATCAAGGAACGGTGAATAAGACAAGTTTCAGAGTGGTTAGAGGAAAAAGCGAAGGAGGTGAGTTACGTCGGGTTTACCATCCATGAGCACCGGGCTTCACACCATCACTGTGATCTTCGTCTGGAGAGAGATAGGGTTTTGCGGAGTTTCGCAATGCCCAGGGGCATTCCCCGGGTGAGTGGAGAACGGAGGCTCGCTATCCCGGTGGAAGACCATCCGCTTTTTTATGCCGATTTCGAGGGAGAGATTCCTGAAGGATATGGGGAGGGAGTGGTACGTATCTGGGATAAGGGAAACTGTGAGGCGGAGAAGTGGACGGATGGAGAAATGCTCGCCCGGTTCCTGAGACGGAGGATTCAGGGGCCTTATGCCCTTATCCGTTTTCGGAAGGGCAACTGGTTGTTCATCAGACGGAAGGAGGAAGGACATGAATCTTGAAGCCATTTTCGAGTTTGCTCTGAAGATGGAAGAGGATGGACGGCAGTTCTATCTCAGCGGGATTCCCCGGGTCGCAAATCCCCTGAGCAAAGAGGTGCTGAAGCGTCTGGCCGATGAGGAGCTCGTCCACATCGAGAGGATCCAGGAGGGTTTTGAACGTATCCGTCAAAGGCAGCAGTTCGTTTTTGAGAGCTGGGGGGGCATTCGGAAATCCACACGGGAGTATTTCGAGAACATCTTCACCGAGGCCCAGAAACGTGCAGAGGAGCTCATCCCTCCCACAAGTGAAGAGCTCGATATCCTCCAGGCAGCTATGGACCTTGAATCCAAAGCTCACAGGTTTTACGTGGAGAGGAAAAGGGAGGTTCAGGAGAAGGGCGTTCAGGATTTCCTGGATTTTCTGGCTTCGGAAGAATATCGCCATTACAACCTCCTCTTCAACACCTATGAGTATCTGCGCAGTCCGGAGGAGTGGCATTTTGGAGAGGAAAAACCTATTTTTGAAGGTGGTTGATTTGCTATAATTAAGACACCACAATCCAAAAGGAGGGATGCATTATGGTTCGAGTGCTCCTCATCATCTACAGCTGGCTCCTGCTCATCATGGGGATTCTCGGGCTTATCCCGGGGCTTAACATCGGCGCGGAGCCGGCCTGGCATGCTGTCGTGAAGGTTATTCTGGGCATTGTGGGTATCTGGGCGTCGATGACAAAGAAGAAAGAAGGGTGACCGCTCTGCCCGTGTCCCAGACGGGACACGGGCAGAAGTTTTTTTGAGCATGGAGTCTTGAACTCATATTAAGATATTGTTATAATGTATGGCAGATTCGTGGGTCCCGATTGAAGGGAGGTGAGATGCCGAAAAAGGGAGTGCAGGATAAAAAGCAGATTCTTTCAACCGAAGTGTAGAGGAGGTAAGACACGATGACTCAGAGGCGTGGTTTCCAAATGTTTGTTCTCTTGGTGAGTCTTTTCTGCTTCCTTCTGGCGCTCGGAATGTCCCAGGCACTGGCCCAGAAGAAACTCCCTGTTGTGGGTATATCCACCGGGTCTTCCGGGACTTCCTGGCGTACCATCATGATCAATGGCCTGGAAGAAGTGGGCAACGAGTACAAAGCGGCGGGGAAAATTGCTGATTTTAAGATCGTCAACAACATTGTCAACGGTGATGCCACGGAACAGGCCAATATCCTCCGCGATTTCATCGCCCAGGGTGTGGACATCATCCTTGTGAACCCCAATTCCCCCACTGCCCTGAATGCGGTTATTGAGGAAGCCCAGGAAGCGGGAATCCTTGTTGTGGCCTTTGACGCTACAGTAACCGCACCAAATGTCATCAACGTTACCCTTGACCACTACACATGGATGAAGAAAAATGTGGAGTGGATCTGTTCTACGCTACAGAAGGGGAACGTCATTCAAATCTACGGCCTTGAGGGACACCCTGCGGACAACGACCGTCGCAGAGCCGTTTACGAGGTACTCAAGCAGTATCCCGATATCAAACTCATTGCCGATACAAGTGGATACTGGGACCAGACAAAGGCGAAAGAGGTTGCAGCCCAGATCATCGCCTCCGGCCAGCAGATTGACGGGGTCATCACTCAGGATGGGATGGCATATGGTGTTCTTTCGGCCTTTCTTGATGCTGGGAAGCTTCCCAAGGTCATGTTCGGCGATCCAGGAACCGCTTTCTTCAAAGAGTGGAAGAAACTCCGTGAGGCCGGAGCAGACTTTAAGGCCTGCACTCAGCCGAACCCGCCGGGAATCGGCGGTACTGCCTTCCGTATTGCTCTGCAGCTCTACAACGGGAAACAGTTCAAGCCGGGTGTTCTCGTAGATAATACCTTCTTCTACAAAGTGAGCATGTTCATTACCGACGAGAATTTCGACGAAGCATGGGAGCTTTTGAAGGACAAACCCGATGATTACCTCCTAACCGAAATCATGTCCGAAGAAGCCGTCGCCGAGCTCTTTGAGTAATACACAAAGCGCCGGAGGACTTTTCCTCCGGCGCTTTTCTCGTTGGAGGAGGGAACATTCGTTGGTCATCCTTGAAGCCAGAGGCATTCGGAAACACTTCGGCGGTGTTGTGGCACTTTCAGATGGAAACCTCCGCTGCCGGCAAGGGAGGATCACGGGGCTTCTTGGAGCAAACGGCTCGGGGAAGAGCACTATGTCGAAAATTATCGCTGGAGTGTACAGGCCCGATGGGGGAGAAATATGGTACAAGGGGCGACTGGTGCACTACAAGAACCCGAGTGAAGCAAAAAGAGATGGTATTGCTCTTGTCTTTCAGAACCTCAGTCTTGTTCCTGATCTCACAGTGTGGCAGAACGTTGTGCTGGGTATGGAGAAAAGCCGGGGTATTTTCCTCGACAACCAGGAAGCGAAACAGATTGCACGAGACATTCTGAGTAAACTCCTGCCAGGCCTTGACATCACCAGGAAAGTATACGAACTCAGTCCTGGAGAAATGCAGATTGTGGAGATTGCCAAGGCGATCGCCGAGAAACCACAGCTTCTCATCCTTGACGAGCCCACGGCGGCTCTTGAACATGCCCAGGTCAAAAGTCTCTTTGCCTACATGCGGGCTTTGGCACAAAGTGGTGTAGCTATTGTTTTCACCTCCCATCGTCTCTGGGAAGTCATGGAGATTTGCGATGACGTCACCATTTTCCGGAACGGTGCCACGGTGGCGCATATTGATTTCGACCGGGAGGAGAAGGACCCTGAAACCATCATCGGCCACATTACCGGAGAAGTCGTTCGACCTTTGCTGGTGGAGAGAACCTTTGGGGAAGGATCTGAGTCCCGTGAGATCTTTCTCAGGGCTCGCATCAGAAGCAGGGTAAAATCTCTGCGAGATGTTTCCCTGGAACTCGCAAGAGGGGAGATTCTTGGCATCGGCGGTCTTGCTGGTCAGGGGCAGAATGAACTGCTCTATGCCCTGGCGGGAAGCTTACCCGGGGTACAGTGCGAGGTGGAAATGGGGGGAAAGAAAATCGTCCTGCGTCGCCCTCAGGATGCCATCCAGAATGGCATCCTTCTTGTTCCTGGAGACCGGCAGAAAGAGGGCCTGTTTCTCGAACACTCGGTGTACAGTAACATGGTTTTCCCCAAGTTTGGTCTTCCCCGGCATCCTGTGGTCATTCCCGAAAAGAGGTACCGGAGAGAGTGTGAGGATGTTGTTCAGCTTCTCTCTATCAAGGTTTCCGGCCTCGATGCTCCGGTGAGTACGCTTTCTGGAGGCAACCAGCAGAAAGTTGTTGTGGGAAAATGGCTTTCTTTCGATGTCAAGGTTTTCCTTCTCGCCGATCCGGCAAAAGGTGTGGACATTGGTGCCAAAAGGGATCTGTACGAATACATTAGACGCCTAGCAATAGAGCGGGGTATCGGCATTATCCTTTATGCCAGCGATCACGAGGAGCTGGCCCAGTACGCAGATCGGGTTCTCATCATGTACGAGGGTGGCATTGTGGCTACGTTGACGGGAGAAGGCATCAGCGAAGAGGCCATCACCGCTGCTTCTGTGCGGGTCCGGTAGAAGGGGAGAGGTTATATGGATGCGGCGAGAAAGGGTATCGTTGCCCTACCTTTCGAGGTTCTGAAACGCGCTCTGCTCCAGCCCGAAACCTCCAGTCTCTTGATGTTCTCTGTGCTCTTTGGTATTACCGCTATTTTGCAGGAAAACTTCTTTGAAGCAAAGTCTATTGTTCGAACCATCAACTCTTTCGCTCCCTTGATTCTCCTTGCTATGGGGCAGGCCATTGTCATCATTTCTGGGGGAATTGACCTTTCCTCTGGAGCGGCGTTGTCGCTCTTCACCTGTGTGCTCACCACGGTTATGAAAAAGGACGACCCGGTAACAGGTGTCTATGCACTCATCCTGGCATTCCTCGTGGCTCTGGGTACCGGTGTAGTGAACGGCCTTGGTATCGGGTACCTGCGGATTCCACCAGTTATTGTGACCTTTGCCACATCTTATGCCTGGCTTGGGATTGCACTTTTCTTGCGCCCAACCCCGGGCGGGGAAAGTGTTCCCTGGTTCAGGGTGTTCTACAATATGCGCGCGGTTGAGGGTGTCCCTGAAGTGTTCAAAAGCCTTGGGAACTATGCTCCTCCGGCCCTCCTCTTAATTGCTGGAGCATGTGTTTTGTGGTATGTTGTAAGTCGAACCCGTACCGGACGGTACATCTATGCCGTGGGAAGCAACATCGAGAGCGCTTACGTGAGCGGTATCAATACGGGAAAAACACAGATGCTTGCCTGTGTGCTCAACGCCATTCTGATTTTCCTGGCGGCTCTCTTTTTTGTTGGCCAGAACCAGACTGGCGATGCCCGCATGGGGGGGCCACTGACGCTTCGGTCTATCGCTGCGGTGGTTGTCGGGGGTATTGCGCTTTCCGGTGGTCGGGGAAGCGTGTACCTTGCCATTGTGGGTGCACTCATTCTTGGGTTTGTGGGGAGGATTATCTTTTTTGCCAACGTTCCCAATGCGTACCAGACCCTGGTTTCGGGCATCATCGTCATTGCCGCCATTGCGGGTCCGGCATATGCCACCCTGCGTCGAGAACTCCGTTAAGGTGAGACGTATGGAGACGTTTCTAAAGAAAACATTTCCCTGGTACGGATGGATTCGGGGTTCCTGGTTTCCTGTGCAGTACCGGAAAGCTTTTACCATTCTCCTTCTCACCGTTCTCCTGTACGTTGGTGGTGGTGTCATCGTTCCGGGATTTTTGACCCTCGAGCAAATCCTCTTGACCTTGAAACTCGCGGCCTTCATTGCTCTTTTTGGCCTCTGCCAGATGATTGTCATCGTTGCCGGGGGTGGAGGACTGGATCTCTCTGTGGGGTATACGGCAACGCTTACCGCGGTGCTCACCGCAAGCATCATGGATGGACGGAATGCCTATCTTGGGGTAGCGCTTCTTGTGGCTCTTGTTCTTGGGCTTTTGGTGGGACTTGCCAATGGGGCGCTTACGTCGTACCTGAAGCTTCCTCCGCTTGTGGTCACTCTGGCAATGGCAGATATTCTCCAGGGAATTGTGAACGCTTATGTGGCGGGGAAGGCCATCACAGGGAGACCATCGCCAGTCCTCGTGACCCTTGCTGCGAGGTTAACCGGGGTGTTCCCGAACATCCTCTTCGTGCTCATCCCGGTAAGCATTCTCGCGATACTGGTTTTTGAGAGGACGAAGTGGGGGCAGATTCTTTTCGGTGTCGGTGCCAATGAGCGGACGGCGTATCTCTGTGGCATTAACGTCAAAAAGGTTCGGTTTCTGACATTCGCGGCAAGCGGTGTCCTGGCGAGCCTTATTGGACTCCTTCTTCTTGGGAACATGGGGATTGCTTTTAAAGATATGGGGTCGAATTACGTTATGCCGAGTATTGCCGCCGTGGTGGTCGGAGGAGTGCCGCTTGCCGGTGGTGGAGGGAGCTATTTTGGAGTCATTTTAGGTTCGATTTTCCTCCAGGCACTGACCAATCTCCTCACCGCTTTGGGCCTTGGTGACGCCGGGAAGTGGCTGGGATTCGGTATCATTCTCTTTGCCATGTTGAGTGTATATGCCGGTAACCGGCGAAGCCGCTGAGGTTCTCCGTGATCACGGAGAACCTCAGCGGCCAATCAGAGGTTTTCGAGGACTTTGAGGATTTCTTCAATACTGGGCCGCTCAGAAATTGGGTAGATTTTGACCCATCGAACGGTGTGCTCTCCATCGAGGATGTACACAGCTCGCTCCGAGAAGCCGTCGTCTCTCCTGAAAACTCCATACATCTCCGCGACCTCGCCGTGGGGCCAGAAATCCGAGAGGAGAGGGGTATGTTTTACTCCAATCTCTTTGGCCCAGGCGTGCTTGGCCGGTACGGGATCAACACTGATGCCCAGGGCAACAGCATTGAGCACATCCAGTTGCTCTTTGGATCTCTCCAGGTCCTGCATCTGGTAGGTGCATATGCGGGTGAAAGCCAGAGGGTGGAAGGAGAGAACGACTTTCCTGCCGCGGAGGCCTTCGAGGGCAACAACGTTCCCATGCTGATCCTTCAGCGCAAAGGCCCCGGCCTTTTCACCAATGGGGATGGGCATCCCGATCGCCTCCTTTCTTCCAAATTTTGGTTTTCTTCTTCAACCAGGAAAGGCGGATTTTATTCTAAAAGTCGTGTAGAATTGAGGAGGGTGATGTTTTTTGAAGATTCTGGGTATTTGCGGTAGTCCCCGTAGAGGGGGGAATAGCGATGTGCTCCTTGAGTGGTTCCTTTCTTCTGGGTTTTCCAGCGCGGAGATTCTCACTCCCTCCCAGCTTCGTATTCAGTTCTGCCGGGGCTGCCGGTACTGTGAGGCCACGGGAAAGTGCGTCATTCAGGATGACATGGCCGCGGTGGTCGAGAAGCTCCTTGCGGCAGATAGAGTCGTGGTGAGCACCCCAGTGTTCTTCTACGGCCTTCCTGCTCCTTTTAAGGCACTGGTGGACCGGACGCAGGTGCTCTGGGCAAGGAGGTATCTCTTCAAGGAAGATATGAAGCCCAAGAAGGGTTTTCTCCTGGCGGTGGGAGCAACGAGGGGAGAAAGGCTTTTTGAGGGAGTAGTTTTGACCATAAGGTACTTCTTTGACGCCTTTCGGTGTTCGTACGAGGGAGGGCTGTTCTTCCGGGGGTTTGATGCTCCTGCTTCAGTACGGGAATGTCAAACCTGTCAGGAAGAAGCGAAGGCCAGTGGCCGATTCTTTCTCCGGGGTGAGGATGTGTGATCGTTATCGGGAATCACGTTCTTGATGAGAAGGAAAAGCGCGAACTTCAGGAGAGCCTTCGGCATCGTGGCTTTGTGGTGCACTTTGTGGATTTTGACGGAAGAAAGACGGTTGTGGTCAGTGAGCGGACTTTCCCCGCTTCTGAAGTCCTTCCTGCCTCCTTTGTGGAACGGGTGATTGACCTTGAGACATCGTTTCAGCTGGCCCATCGTGCTTTCCTGCCACAGGGTACTGTGGTGCGGGTTGGGGATGTTGCCATAGGTGGGGAAACTGTGGTGGTCATTGCCGGGCCCTGTGCGGTGGAGTCGCAGGACCAGCTCTTCCGTACTGCGGAAGTGGTGAGGCGTTTTGGGGGCCATATCCTTCGGGGAGGAGCCTTTAAGCCCCGCACTTCCCCATATAGCTTTCAGGGACTGGGAGAGGCAGGGCTTGAAATCCTTGCCAGGGCCCGGGAACGTTTTGGTCTTCCCGTGGTTACCGAGGCGACGAGTCCCGAGAATGCTGAACTTGTGGCTGCGTATGCGGACATGATTCAAATTGGTGCCCGGAACATGCAGAATTTTGAGCTTCTCAAAAAGGTGGGAATGTTGCGGAAGCCCGTTCTCCTGAAGCGAGGCATGTCCGCCACCGTTGAGGACCTGCTTCTCGCGGCAGAATACGTTCTAAGCCTTGGGAACTTCCAGGTGGTTCTCTGCGAGCGGGGCATCCGGACCATTGAACGCTTCACCAGAAACACCCTGGACCTCACCGCTATCCCGGTGGTGAAGGAGCTCTCGCATCTTCCCATTGTGGTGGATCCAAGCCATGGTACAGGTCTCAGGGAAAAAGTCATCCCTATGGCAAGGGCCGCTGTGGCCTGCGGAGCAGATGGTGTCATGGTGGAAGTGCATCCAGAGCCAGAGCGAGCGCTCTCTGACGGTCCCCAGAGTCTTCGCTTTGAGCAGTTCCGCAAGCTCATGAGGGACCTTGAGGTGATCAGTGTCCTTGTGGGTCGGGAACTCAAGCGGGAGGACATCGCTGGAACCGTACTGTGCTCTGGAAGGACCTCTGGAGGCCCAAACCCCGAAAAGCCGAGGGTGGCATTCCTTGGAGAGCAGGGATCCTTCAGTTCCCAAGTGGCTCGACGTTCCTTTGGGGAAGATGTGGAACTTCTTCCCTGCCAGAACTTCCGCGAGGTTTTTGAGCAGGTGGTGAGCAACAAGGCAACTCACGGAGTGGTTCCCTTAGAAAACACCATCACGGGAAGCATTCACCACAATTTCGACCTCCTTCTGGAGTTTCCGGAAACGTTCATCGTTGGAGAGCGTTTCATCCGGGTTTCCCAGCACCTGGGGCTTTACCCCGGAACAGCGAAGGACACCCTCCGGGTGCTCTTTGCGCATCCTCAGGGGTTCGCCCAGTGTGGGAAGTTCCTCGAGCGTCTTCGGGGTGTGCGGATCATCAATGTAGGGAGTACGGAAGAAGCAGCCCGGAGAACTGCCGAGTTTGGTCCTGGGAGCGGTTGCATTTCAAGCGATGAGGCCATTGCCAAATATGGTCTTGAGAAGGTGGAAGAGG
Organism: Candidatus Caldatribacterium sp. SIUC1; assembly: GCF_051549785.1. GTDB lineage: Bacteria > Atribacterota > Atribacteria > Atribacterales > Caldatribacteriaceae > Caldatribacterium. The sequence continues at coordinate 1,446,813 of NZ_CP189974.1, forward strand.
ATATCGAAGATAACCCTCGAAACTTCACCCGCTTCATCATCATTGCCACGCGTTTTGAACCCCTTCCTGAACACGATAAGGTTTCCTGTGTCTTTGCCCTCCGGAACTACCCGGGGGCGTTATACGAGGCTTTAGGGGTGTTTGCCCGAAGGGGCGTGAATCTCTTAAAACTTGAGTCCCGCCCTTTCATAGGGAGGCCCTGGGAATACCTCTTTTACGTGGACTGGGAGGGGAATCTGGTCGAGGAGAAGTACCAGCAGCTCCTTGAAGAACTCAAAACGCGGAGTACCTTCCTCAGGGTTCTAGGAAGCTACAGGAATGCCTGGAAACTCGAGGTATAGTAGCGTCCAGTTTCAGGAGTTGTGGGAAGGAAGGTATAGGAGTATAATTTTCGACTGAACGGTCAGATGGTTCCCTGGAGGTGGTAATGGATGGAGCGCCTGGCCCGGTGGGTTCGGAAGTACGCCTGGCCCATTCTCGGGATAACCCTTTTCCTCACCCTGCTTTTCCTCTGGAAGCTGCAGAGCATCCACTTTGAGGACGATGTCACCAAGTATGTTCCTGAAAGCGACCCCGAAGTATCGTTTTACAACACCCTGGAAGAGAAGTTTTCCGGTTTTCAGAAAAAGAGCATGATCGTGGCTTTGGAGTTTGACGACCTTTTCACCCCCGAACACCTCGCCCTTCTCCAGAATGTGGTGGAGAGGATCGAGAGTCTCCCTGTGGTTCAGAAGGTTACCGCTCTCACGAATATGCCGGAAATCCTCACCACAGAATACGGCATCGAGGTTCGGGAAGTCGTGGAGGCCCTCCCCAAAAGCCAGGAAGAAGCCCGGGCACTCCGGGAACGCTTGGTGGGTAACGACCTGGTGTGGGGGAAGATCGTGACTCCCGACGGCAGAGGGACCATTGTTGTGGTCTCCTTTTTCGACAACGTCGACCAGGGGCAGGCCATCCGGGATGTGATGGAGACAGTCCGCGGCGAGATTCCCCCAGATGTTCAGGTAACCTTCTTCGGGGCACGCATCATCATGGAAGAAATGTCGAAGGACGCCCAGAGGAACATGCGGCTTCTGACGCCTGTTGCGGGAGGTGTGCTCCTTGCCATCCTCTGGTTTGGGTTTCGGAGTATTCGGGGAATGCTCTTACCCATTTTCGTGGCCCTGCTTTCAGCTCTCTGGGCTATGGGTGTTGCGGTGTTTTTGGGGAAATCCTTCACCGTCATTTCGGCTTCGCTCCCTGTACTCTTGCTCGCCCTGGTCAGTGCTTATGGCATACACTTTATCAATCGCTACTACGAAGAGCGAAAAGTCGCAGAGGGCAAAGAGGCAGCAGAGCGGGCACTGCAGGGTGTTTTCCTGCCCATTCTCATGAGTGCTCTGACGACGATGGGCGGATTTTTGTCTTTGCTTACCGCCGAGATCCGGCCGGTTTCCGATTTTGGTCTCTATGCGGCTTTAGGCGTCTTCTTCGGAATGGTTCTTTCGACTTTTTCCCTGGGGGCGTTCTATACGGTTTTCCCTATCCGGTACGTTCCCCATCACCTGGAGCATTCCGGAGAAAACGGGGGAGACTATTTCCACCGATTCTTGCGTTTTCTGAGTCACTCCTTGCTCCATCGGAAACGCGTTGTTGTGCTTTTTCTTGTGGCCGTTACGGGCATCCTCTGTGTCGGTATTCCCAGGATTCACGTGGAGACGACAATCCGAATGCAAATGGGCGCAGAACATCCCATCACGAAACTCGTCGAGTACTTTAAGGACCGCTTTGGGAGCACGGACTACAATTACCTCTGCATAACTACAGAGAATATCAGAGAACCCTTTGTGCTCCGGGAGATGATCCGGATTGCCCAGTATCTGAAGAGGTTCCAGAACTTCCAGGAACCTTCCTCTTTGGCCTCTTTTCTTCTGGATCTCAATGAGGCCATGGAGGGATGGCGAGCGATTCCCCTTGAGGAGGAGAAAATCAACAACCTGTGGTTCTTTGTGAACGATAATGAGTATCTGAAGGGGAGAATGACCGAGGATGGGCGGGAGACGTTCATCGAGTTCAAAGCCCGGGAAACGACCTCAGCAGAGCTCAGGGAAGAACTCAAAAAAGCACGGGCATTCCTTGAGAGCCGTCCGAAGCGAGTGAAGCGGGTTCCTCTTGAGACTGCCGAAGCCCGAGAATTCCTCGCAAAGACCATTATCGAGGATCTCACCCTTTTTGGCGTTTCCCTTCCCCAGGAGAAAGCTCACGCCGTTGTTCTTGCATTCTTGGAAAAACCCTGGCAGGAATTTATCGGGAAAGACGACCGGTTTGTTCAGCGGATTGTCCAGGATGCTCGCCTTGAAATTGAAGATCTGGGCCTTGAGGAAGAGGCAGTTCAGGTGGCTCTCGTTGAGAGCCTTGCTGGAAACCTCCCTCTTCCGAGAGTTCTTGAAGAGCAGCTTGGCCTTGATGCCGAGAGCGCCGAGTACCTGGGGAACGTTCTTGAAACATCCCTTGAGCGGGTGGCCAAAAGGGTCAAGGTTGAGACCTTGCGGGAAAAGCTGGAAGAACTTTCGGGTGTTCGTTTTGAAGAGAGCCACGACTTCGCACTGTATGAGGTCCTTGACGAGGCGGTATACCTCGAGGCAGAGGATGGCGATATAACGGTTGCCTACAGGATTACCGGAACCCCGATTATCGCCAACCATATCAACGAAATGCTTTTCAGTCAGCAGGCCAAGAGCATGTTCCTTGCCCTGGTGATTGTCTTTGGCCTTCTTGTGTTGCAGCTTTTGTCTCTACGACGGGCAAGTGTCGCCATGGTTCCTATTCTCCTCACCGTGGTGACGTCTTTTGGAGTGATGGGGTGGTTCCGTATTCCACTTAATGTAGCCACCCTCATGGTGGCAAGCATTGCCATTGGTGCGGGGATTGATTACGCTATTCACTTCACGGCCCGCTGGTACAGAGAAGTTGCGCAGAACCCTGGAACTCGGGCTCTTCAGGCAACGCTCACCAATACGGGCAGGGGTATTCTGCTGAACGCCCTGGGTGTTGCCGGGGGTCTCTATGTCCTTGCCCTTTCTCGCATCCATATGCTGCGGATTTTTGGTTCCCTGGTGGCAACGGTGCTCCTCATCGGGGTTTTCTACACCTTCCTTGCTTTGGCTCTCCTATTGCACCTTGAGGAGTACCTTGGAAACAATAAAGCACGACAAAGGGGGAATGCCTGATGAAGCGCGGTATTGCTCTGATTCTCTTTGTGCTGTTTCTCCTTTTTGCCACAGGTTGCGTGTTCGCCCTCACCGCTTCGGAGATCCTCGACGAGATGGAAGCACGCCGGACGCAGTTCACGACTCAGAAGACTGTGGGCAGAATTGTGCTCGTTGACGCTTCAGGAAAAGAGGAAGCACGGGAAATGGTCATGTACTCTAAGGACGAAGGGGAAGACAAGGTCTCCATCATCTTTCGCTTCTTGAGTCCTGCAGATGTCAAGGGGGTTACGCTATTGAGTCTTCGAAACGGTGAAAAAATCTATCTCTACATGCCGGCATACAAGAAGGTTCGCCTCATTGCCGGTTCGAGCAAGAGCGAGAAATTCATGGGGACGGATTTTACTTACGACGACCTCTCTGGAGGCTACGGCAAGGAGGATTACGAGAGCACGCTGAAAGGGGAGGATGACACCAACTACTACCTTGAGCTCATCCCCAAAAAAGCGGACTCAAAGTACGGAAAGCTTGACATGACCGTGGACAAGGCGAAGTTCTACTTCAAAAAGATTGACTTCTTCGATACCGCCGGGAATCTTTGGAAAACGCTGGAGGTTCATGAGGTTCGGGAAAGGGAAGACGGGAGTATTCAGATTCTCAAGCTTTCCCTGAAAGATGTGAAGGAAAACCATGCGACCATCATGGAGGTTTCGTCCATCGAGGAGGACATTCCTCTACCTGATGATTTCTTCAGCGTCCGCACCATTCAGCGGCCGACATTATGAGGTGACGCCAATGAAGCGGTTTCTGGCAGGAGTGATTGTTCTCCTTTTTGGCTGTGTTCTGGGCCCGGTCTGGGCTCTTGAAACCCAGGGGAACGTTGCGGCTTTCAGCTCCTACAGCTTCCAGGAGAGGGATCTCGACTACGGCATAAAGGTGAATTTTTCTTCCACCATACCCCTGGACAGCCGCTATTTCGGCAACGTGGAGCTTCTTTTGAGGTACCAGGACGAGAACAATATTCGCCCCTTGCGGGTGCGGGAGGTCAGTTTCCAGGGAGTTCAGGCCCCCTGGGATGCAACAGACTTCCGGGTGGGGCTTCTTGAGATCACCTGGGGAGCCTCAGACATTATGAGCCCTGTGGACGTCCTGAATCCCCGCCCGTTCTCCCGGGATCTCAGCGCCGACATCCTCGGGGAGAAGATTCCCGTTCCGGCACTTGACCTTGAGTGGTATCTTAATACGACCTGGTCTTTGGAATTTTTCTACCAGCCGAGGTTTGTAGCCAATTTCGTCCCCGAATTTGTGGAGAAACAATTTCTCCTTCCCTCTCTCCTCCCCTTTGGGGTGGACCCACAGAGGACGAACATGGTCATCACTAGGGACGAGCCGCCGGTGAGTTTTTCCTCTCCTATCTGGGCTCTCCGGGCCCGGGGATCAATAGGTGCTTTTGACATTGCTTTGAGCTACATTCAGGGATATTTCCTTTCATCGTACCCTCGAGAAACCACCATTACCCTTCTTCCTGAGGGCCTGTGGGACGTTCGGGTGCATTTGGGGTATCCGAAAAGGTCTGTTCTTGGTCTAGAGTTCCAGGGGACCCTTGCCGGGATAGAGGGGCTCACCCTCCGGGGAGATGTGGCCTTTGTGGTTCCCGAAAAGTGGATGCATACCGTGGTCCTTTCCCAGGGGGGAGAGGTGCAAATTCCCGTTTTCGATGCGCCGTACTGGAAGGCGAGTCTCGGGGTCGACTATTCCTGGAACAACACCTATGTGAATCTCGCCTACCTCCTGGGGAACCTCTGGGAAGAGGGAGAGCGGGTTTCCCCGTACGGATATTTCCATGTCGACTGGCAGAGCGAAGACGGAAAGTGGAAGCCTTTTCTGAATTGTGTTACGAGTCTTGAAGATGGAAGCACGGTATGGATGCTTGGGACAGAATATAAACCAGAGGATAACTGGAATGTCACCTTGACGTATTCCGTCTCTTCAGGCGCCCAGGGGAGTAGACTGGGGAGCGTTGGTGAGGGTATTGCTCTTGAGGTAAAGTACAGCTTCTGAGGTGGTGAGTGTTGGAGGACACGAGGAGAAAGATTCTTGAAGCGGCGAAGAAGATTTTCGCCGAGAAGAGTTTTTTCGATGCCACTCTCGAAGACGTGGCCGCCCTTTCAGGGGTAAAGAAGTCCACGATTTACTACTATTTTGAGAATAAGCTCGACCTTCTTATGAAAGTTATCCAGGAGATTTTTGAGGAACTCGCCGCAGCCTTGGAGAGTACCCTTCCCAGGGGAAATGTTAAGGAACTTCTGACGAGGATTGTGGATTGCTACTGTGAGTTCTTTTCTCAGAAGAGGGATCTCCTTCTGGTGTTCCAGCGTGCTGCTTTTGACCTTCTGAGCCATGACGAGGCCTGTCAGCGCTTCCAGGAAATCGCCCAGAGGCTCCAGGAGATTCGGAAGAGGATAGCAGAGAAAATTGGGGAAGTGACCACGAGGACTGGGAAGAAAATCTCGGGAGATGCACTCTTGCGGATGATTGCTGCGAGCATTGGAGGGTACTGTATTGAGGAGTTGAAAGAGGGAAGGACCATTACTCAGGATGACAAGGAGATCCTCAAAGAGGTTTTCACTGCCTTTCTGGCCTGAGGTGAGACGATGAAGAGAAGAATCGTTGACCTCCGCCGGGATACCATCACTCTCCCCACGGAGGAAATGAGGCGGTTCGCCTTTCAGGCTCCTTTGGGGGATTCCGTGTACGGTGAAGACCCTATGCAGAACGAGCTCGAATCCCTGGCGGCATCCCTTCTGGGGAAGGAGGCGAGCATCTTTCTTCCCAGCGGCACCATGGGGAATCTCGTGGCCCTTCTCACCCATACCACTCGAGGGGATGAGGTTATTCTCGAAGAAAACGCCCACATTCGAACCTCAGAAACCGGAGGTATCGGGGCCATAGCCGGACTCATGGTACGGACGCTCCGGGGAGATGATGGTGCTCCGGATCCCGATGACATTCGTCGGGCAATCCGCCCGCGGGATATCCACTATCCCCGTACTCGTCTTATTTGTCTTGAGAACACCCATTACCGCTACGGGGGTATCGTTCCTCCTCTTGAGAAGCTCAGGGCCATCAAGCGCCTGGCAGAAGAGGTTGGATTACGGGTCCATCTCGACGGGGCCCGCCTTTTCAACGCGGCGGTATACCTTGGGGTTCCTGCGAAAGACATCGCCGCCTGTGCAGATACAGTGATGATTTCCCTCTCGAAAGGGCTTGGAGCTCCTGTGGGTTCGCTCCTTGCCGGTCCCCGGGATTTCATCGAAGAAGCGAAGCGGTACCGGAAAATGCTTGGAGGGGGAATGCGCCAGACCGGGTGGCTCTGTGCCTGTGGGATTGTGGCACTCTCTCCGGAGAATATCGCTCGTCTTGAAGAGGACCACAGAAACGCTCGACTTCTTGCCGAAAGACTTGCAGAAATTGAGGGACTTTCTGTGGACCTTTCCCGGGTGCAGACGAACTTTGTCCTGCTTCACCTGCACCGAAAGGACCTTACTGCGCATCGCTTCGTCGAGCTTCTTCAGGAACGGGGTGTTCTGGCTACCCCGGTTTCTGCATCGCTTGTCCGGTTTGTAACCTCAAGAGAGGTAACAAGAGAGGACATCCTCGAGACGGTGGAAGTTGTCAAAGAGGTGTTACGGTAGCGATGAGGCGTCTGGAGAATGTGGTGAAAAAGCTTCTCCATTCCCTTATCGATGCCTGTCCTCAACAGGGGTTCATTCCCCTCGAAGAGTATGTCTTCCAGGAAGCCGTAAAGGCGTATCTTGCGGACCTTTCATGCCTTGATGCAGAAGATATGGGAGCGCTCCTTTCGGCAACGTCATTTCTTGGGATGCTGCAGCGGGTCACCGGGGGATGCTTCCTTCAGTTTTCCCGTCTCACCCTCTTCTGGCTTGCTGAGATTGAGAGGGTCCTCGGGGTACTCCGGGAAGGGTTGGCCCAGGCACTGGATTCCAGAACGGTCTCCCTTGCCTTGCGGGAATAAAGGCTTGTGTTCTTTTGCCCCGAGGAATATAATGTTACTGTAGAACAGAAGTTCTAAGGAAGGAGAGAGCGACGGTTTTCAGGGAAGGAGAGCTCTTTGGAGTCCGGGAAGAAACAAAGCCTCTTGCCTTTCGAATGCGTCCCCGAACGCTGGATGAAGTTGTGGGACAGCCCCATCTTACGGGTCCCCAGGGGTTGCTGCGCCGGATTGTGGAAGCCCAATTTCTCCCCTCTCTCATTTTCTGGGGGCCACCGGGAACGGGAAAGACCTCTGTGGCCTTTCTTCTTGCCGAAGCCTGTGGGTACCGCATGACTTCCCTGAGCGCAGTGGCTTCGGGAGTCAAAGAGATTCGAGAAGCAGTGCAGGAAGCTGAAAATGCCCTGAAATTCCATGGGAAGAAAACCGTTTTCTTTATCGATGAAGTGCACCGCTTCCACAAGGGCCAGCAGAGTCTCCTTTTGCCCTACGTTGAGGAGGGGCTTATCACGTTTATTGGATCCACCACGGAGAATCCCTCTTTTGAAATCATTGCACCCCTTCTTTCCCGGGTGCAAGTGGTCATCTTCCGGGAAATACCTTTTGAAGACCTTTTGTATCTCCTTCGACGTGCCCTTGAGGAAGAGCGGGGTCTACGGGGGAAGGCTCCACCCTTTGAAGAGGAAGCCCTGCAGTGGATTGCCCGTCTTGCCGATGGCGATGCTCGCCAGGCGCTGAATATGCTTGAAACCGCTGCCCACCTCGCAAGGCAGGAAGGCAAAGAGCAGGTTGACGTTGATTTCTTGCAGGGCCTTTTCCGGAAAGTCTCCTACCTCTACGATAAGTCAGGGGAGGAACACTATAACCTCCTTTCGGCCTACCATAAGAGTCTTCGAGGAAGTGACCCCGATGCAGCACTGTACTGGCTTGCGCGAATGCTTGAAGCTGGAGAAGACCCCCATGCTATTCTGCGACGTCTCATTGCCTGTGCTTCGGAAGACGTCGGAAATGCCGATCCTCAGGCACTGCTCATTGCCCTGGCTGCTCGGGAGGCCTTCGATTTTCTGGGAGAGCCTGAAGGGCGACTTGCCCTTGCGCAGGCCACAGTCTATGTTGCCTGTGCCCCAAAGAGCAACGCTTCGTACCGGGCGCTTCAGGAAGCTCTGGAGGATGTGAGGAAATACGGCTCGCTTCCTGTTCCCTTGCACCTTCGCAATGCTCCCACCGGGCTTTTGCGGCAACTGGGGTACGCCAAGGAATACCAGTACGTCCACGATTTTCCGGAAGGGTTTGTGTTTCAGGAGTACTTTCCCACCTCGCTGGGAAGGAGAGTGTACTATCGTCCCACCCAGCGCGGTTATGAGAAGGTCCTCGCGGAACGTCTGAGTCTCCTCTGGGGAGAACGGAAGTAACCACCATCAGGGATTTTCGCGAAGCCCCCTTGACGAAGTCAGCGATGTTCTTTTACAATGGATAGCGATATCATGTTTTTATTTTGTTATTACAAAGGAGGTGTGGTGGTGGATTACACCTGTCAAGACATTGCCAAAATGATTGACCATTCCCTCCTTCGACCCGATCTCACCGATGAGGACATTGTGAGGGGATGTGAGATTGCCAGGAAGTACAACGTTGCCTCGGTGTGTTGTCGCCCTTCTGATGTAGCTCTGGCCAGGAAGCTCCTTGAGGGGAGCGAAGTCAAGGTTGGGGCTGTGGTTGGCTTTCCCCACGGCGCTCACAAGACGGAAACCAAGGTCTTCGAGGCGGAGCAGGCCATTCGCGATGGAGCAGAAGAAATCGACATGGTTATCCATATTGGGAAACTCCGTTCCCGCGACTTTGAGTACGTAAAGCGAGACATCCAGGCAGTGGTCGAGGTTGCCCACCGGCATGGAGTTATTGTGAAGGTCATCCTTGAGAACTGCTACCTCACGGATGAATTGAAGCGCATCGGGTGCAGGCTCGCTGAAGAGGCAGGGGCTGACTTTGTCAAAACTTCCACAGGGTTTGGTCCCGGAGGTGCGACCATTGAGGACCTCATTTTGATGAGGCAGTCCGTTTCTCCAAAAGTCCAGGTCAAGGCAGCGGGAGGCGTGCGGGATCTCGATGCCGCCCTGAAGGTTCGGGAGGTAGGTGCCACGAGGTTTGGAGCAACGAGGACTGAAGAGATTATGGAGGAGTGTTACCGGAGAAAAGGGAAGGAAGAGTGTTGTTGAGCACAGCGAGAGGAGGCATTCCAGTGAAGAATCCATATTTCCCCCATCTCTTCTCTCCTATCGAGATTGGGAACTTTGTCGTCCCTAACCGGATTGTCCATGTGCCTACGGATATCAGTTCAGCAAACGCCGATGGCTCGGTGAACGAGCGAGTTATCCGGTACCATGAGGAAATTGCCAAGGGGGGTTGCGGCTTCATCATTGTTGGCGCGACAACTCCCGACAAGGCAACGGGAAGACCCACTGTGACCTGCCTTGCAGCGGATGAAGATCCCATGATCCCCGGGCTTGCCCGTCTTGCCGAAGCGATGCACCGATATGGTGCCCGGTGTGCAGTGCAGATTCAGCATCCAGGACGACAGGCAGCCTGGCCGAGGAAAGACCTTTTCTCTGCCACCGATATGGTGGTATCCCTTCCCGGTTCCGCGGGACACGAAATCGTCTACGCTGAGGAAGTTTCCAAGAAAGGGAAATCCATCCGGGCTATGACTATCGAGGAGATTTATGACCTCATTGAGAAGTTCGCTGAAGCTGCCTGGCGCGTTCAGCAGGCGGGTTTCGATGCCGTGGAACTCCACGGAGCCCATGGGTATCTCATCGCCCAGTTCATGAGCCCCTATATCAACCGGAGGAATGACCGGTTTGGTGGGAGTTTCATTAACCGGATGCGATTTGTCCTTGAGATTATCGACCGCATTAAGCGGAAGTGCGGAAAGAACTTCCCCATTGGTATCCGGTACTCCGGAGAAGAGTGGATCGAAGGTGGCAGGACTCTCGAGGAGAGCATCAAAATTGCCAAGCTGATGGAGGAAAACGGTGTGGCATTCCTTGACATTAGTGCCGGAACGTTCGAGGTGCCCGGGCCGACCATGGATCCCATGTACTACCCTCAGGGGTGGAACACCTATGCTGCCTGGGAAATCAAAAAACACGTCAGGATTCCTGTTATAACGAGCCATACCCTGCGGGACCCTGAGTACTGTGAGCGAATTCTCGCTGAGGGAAAAGCTGACATGGTTGGGCTCTCGAGGCAGCTCATTGCAGATCCCTACTGGGCAAACAAGGCCAGAGAGGGGAGGGTGAGGGAAATTCGTAAGTGCATCTCGTGCCTTGTGGGATGCTGGCAGGAATCCCTTATGATTAAGCGGGAGTGTCGCTGTGCAATCAACCCTGCAATGGGTGACGAACGGTTTATCGATCTTCCGAAGGCCAGGAAGCCCCTTCGGGTTGCCATCGTCGGTGGGGGTCCAGGTGGCCTTGAGGCAGCAAGAATTGCCACCCTACGAGGTCATGAGGTCACGGTATTTGAGAAGACCGGAGAGCTGGGAGGAGCGATACTCCTCTGCTGTACCGTTCCAGGGAAAACGAAAATGCGCTGGTATGCTGACTGGCTACGGGAACAAATCACGCAGCTTGGTGTTACCGTACGTCTTCGGACCGAGCCCACCATCGAGGATCTTAAGGCTTTCGACGTTGTTCTTGTGGCCACTGGGGGCAGGGTTCTTCGTCCCGATATTCCCGGTATTGATCTGCCTTTTGTGGTTTCCTTTGACGAGGTTCTCCGGTGTAAGGCCATAGGGTGCGCGTACTACCCAGGTGATAGGCCAAAGCCACTGGAATGTGGGGGAACGGTACTCATCTGGGGGGACCATTTTGGAGCGGCAGACACTGCGGAGAAACTCGGATTCGAAGGAAAGAAGATCTACATTGTTACCGAAAACCGGGAGTTTGCTTCCTGGATGGAACCGTGCCACCGGGACGTCATGATGAAACGTTTTGCAGGAGGGAATGGTGAAGCCCTCACCCTTCGTCCTTACAAGCATCCGGTAACGGTCTTCACCCAGACAACGGTGCTTGAAATTCGTCCTGGAGGAGAGGTTGTGCTTCAGGACAGTGAGTTCAGACGAAGGGTGATCAAAGTCGACCAGGTCATCCTCGCCAAGGTTGTGCCCAACGATGCCTTCTACAGGCAGTGTCTTGAAGCAGGACTTCTTGTTGGGAAAATCGGCGATGCAAAGGAAGTCCGCAATCTCCGGGGAGCCGTTACTGATGGAGCTAACGCCGGTCTCCTCCTTGAGGAGGATGTCATACTCAATGGAAACCTTGCCCTGGTAGCCTCCCTGCCCACAGAGGTAAGAGGGCGGTGAGCGTTTCCCGGTACCCCCTGGGATGATGGCTGAAAGAAGGTGAGTACGGTATACTTAGAAGGCGTACTCCTCCCTTCCTCCCGGGAGGGGAAAGAATCCTGAACAACAGGAGGGTGGAGCAATGCCTGAGATTCTTGAAGAGAGCGGTATTCCACTGTACCAGCAGCTGAAGAATATCCTCAAAGGTCAGATTCTCAGCGGGGTACTCAAGCCGGGGGATCGGATTCCTCCAGAGACCGAGTTGTGCGCGAAGTACGGGGTGAGCCGGATCACGGTTCGACAGGCCATTCACAGCCTTGTGGAAGAGGGATTTCTCTATCGGAAACAGGGGAAAGGAACCTTCGTCACCTCTCCGAAACTTCGTCGAAGGCTGCCGAAGCTCTATAGTTTCACCGAGGACATGCTTGAGCTTGGTCTTCAGCCGAGTTCCCGGGTGCTTTCCTGCGAGGTGGTTACTGCGGATGACAAAGTACGGGAAATCCTCCGGCTTCCTGCACAGGAGGAAAAGGTGAACCGGATTGTCCGGGTTCGCTGTGCCAACAACGAGCCAATTCTCCTTGAAACCACTGTTATTCCTCTGTATCTCTGTCCGGGGCTTATCGAGGAAGATCTCGAGCGGGGGTCGCTCTATGCAGTGCTTCGGGAAAAGTACGGTCTTCTCCTTGACCACGCCTATGAAACCTACGAAGTTGGGAAAGTGAGAAAGGAGGAAGCGCAACACCTTGAGTGTCGCGTCGGCCTTCCAGCGTTCATTATTGAGCGGGTGACGTACCTCCGGAATGAGGTCCCTGTGGAATGGACGAAATCCGTGGCCCGGGGAGACCGCCTCCGCTTTACGGTCCTTCTTGTTGCCGATCAGGCTCAGATTCGCCGCCAGGTTGAAGTGTAGGAGGTTGGGAGACGATGGTCGCCAAGGCGCTGTTTCTGGGAATTGACCTCGGGGGAACAAATACCAAAATCGCCCTTGTGGACAAGGACGGCGTGGTACTCGAGCGAAGTGTCATCCCCACGAGGGCCATGCGAAGCGCACAGGAAGTCCTTGATGACATTGCCCAGGAAGCACTCCAGCTTCGCCAGAGGTTCGAAGCCCGGGGGTTCAAGGTCTGGGCGGCGGGAATCGGCATACCGGGGCTCATCGACTGGAAAACCGGGGTGGGGATTCTTCTGCCGAACTTCCCTGGAAAGTGGCACGGTGTTCCGGTGAAGGAGTGGCTGGAGAAACGCCTTGGGCTTCCCGTGGCAGTGATTAACGATGTCCGGGCAATTACCCTGGCGGAAAAGCGATTTGGTGCAGGGAAAACCGTCAACAGCATGGTCATGGTGGCCATTGGTACCGGCATCGGTGGGGGGGTCATCATCGACGGAGAGCTCTACATCGGAAAAGACGGGAGCGCCGGGGAGTTCGGCCATATCACGGTGGAGCCCAATGGCGTGCGCTGTGGGTGCGGTAACCGGGGGTGTCTTGAAGCGTACGCTTCAGGCCCAGCCATGGTGGCTCAGGCCTTGCGCGCTCTGGTGCAGCAGAATGACACCCTGATTCGGGACCTCGTTGCCGATGACCTCACCCGGGTCACGCCAAAGGTCATTGCTGAGGCAGCGCAGAAGGGAGACAGCGTGGCTCTGGAAATCATCGAACGGAGTGGGGCGTACATTGGACAGGCGCTCTCCTGTATTTGCGTGGTGGTGAACCCGGAAATGATCGTCATCGGTGGGGGTGTTGCCCAGGCAGGGGAACTCCTTTTTGAGAGTATCCGCAAAGGCCTCCGGGAACGGCTTTTCATGGTTCCGGTTGACACCATTCAATTCGTTCCCGCACAGCTTGGTCTTGACGCAGGGGTTATTGGGACGGCGACCTGGGCAAAGGAACGCCTGGAAAAGGGGGTTATAGGGTGAGAAGGACGCTGAAGGTTGGGGTTATTGGTACTGGGTTCATCGGTCCCGCCCATATCGAAGCAGCGCGACGGACCTTCCTTGCTGAGGTTGTGGCGCTTGCTGATATCAATGAAGATGTCGCTCGTTGTAAGGCAAACGATCTTGCGGTCGAACTCGCTTTTGGAGATTACCGGGAATTGCTCCGGCAAGACCATATCGAGGTCGTGCACATCTGCACACCCAATCACCTGCATTACACCATGGTGAAGGAGGCCCTCCTTGCTGGGAAACACGTGGTCTGTGAAAAGCCTCTGGCGATGAACCGAAGAGAGGCCGAGGAGCTCGTGGAGCTTGCCGAAAAATTCGGAAGGGTTCACGCGGTGCACTTTAACGTCCGGTTTTACCCCCTGGTACGGGAGGCCCGTGTCTTGGTAAGTCAAGGAAAGGTTGGGAAAATTTTCGCCATCCACGGTTCGTACCTCCAGGACTGGCTCTTTTACGAAACGGACTACAACTGGCGTCTAGAGCCCGAGCTCAGTGGACCCTCAAGGGCAGTGGCGGATATCGGCTCCCACTGGCTGGACCTTGTGGAGTACATCTCGGGACAGCAAGTGGTGGAGGTTTTCGCTGATTTTGCCACCTTCCACAAAACCCGAAAAAAACCTCTGAAGCCTGTAGAGACATACGCTGGGAAGATTTTGAAGCCCGAAGATTACGAAACCGTCCCCATCACTACCGAGGATTACGCCAGCGTGCTTCTGCATTTTGACGGTGGTGCCCATGGGGTGATGACCGTGAACCAGGTAGCGGCCGGAAGGAAGAACAGAATCACCTACGAGATTGACGGATCTCTCTGTGCGCTCTTTTGGGATTCGGAGCGACCGAACGAGCTGTGGATTGGGAGAAGGGACAAGGCCAACGAGCTTCTCATGAAGGACCCGTCTTTAGTGAGTGAAACCACGCGCCAGATCATCTCTTTCCCCGGGGGGCACAACGAGGGTTTTCCGGATACCTCGAAACACCTCTTCCGGGAGGTATACTCTGCAATTCTTGAGGCCCGGCCAAGAGAGGACTGGACCTTCCCCACCTTTGTGGATGGGTTGCGGGAGGTCGTCCTGTGTGAAGCGATCCTCGAGAGCGCCAGAAAAAGCGCGTGGGTTCAGGTACGGTAGGAGGGAAGGCTATGAAACTGGGGTTTATGACCGCGTGTTTGCCTGAGATGAGCCTTGAAGAACTCGTTGCGTGGGCCAGCCAAAACGGCTTTCACATGCTTGAGGTGGCCTGTTGGCCGAAGGTTTATGAAAAGCGGAGGTATGCCGGAACCCAGCACATCGATGTCGCTAGTCTCACCGAAGAGGAGGCTGCCCGGATTCGGGAGCTCTTTGCCTCCCACGGGCTTGCCATTTCTTCGCTTGGGTACTACCCCAATAACCTCGATCCCAACCTCGAGAATCGCCGCTTCTCCCATGAGCACCTCAAGAAGGTCATCAAGGCGGCGCAGATGCTTGGGGTGCCGGTGGTGGGGACCTTCGTGGGTCGGGATCCGAAGATGAACGTGGAAGAGGCCCTTGAGGAATTCCGCAAGGTCTTCCCCGATCTTGTGAAGTTCGCCGAGGACCATGGGGTGAAACTCGCCATCGAGAACTGCCCCATGCTGTACACCTTGGACCGCTGGCCCGGAGGGACGAATCTCGCCACCACCCCCTATATCTGGGAACGGATGTTTGAGGCCATTCCCTCTCCCTACTTTGGGTTGAACCTTGACCCCTCCCACCTCATCTGGCAGCAGATTGACTACGTCCGGGTGGTGTACGACTTCAAGGAGAGAATCTTCCACGTCCATGCCAAGGACACGAAAATCCTCTGGGACAAACTGTACGAAGTGGGGATTTTCGGTTTTGGCTGGTACGTGGACAAGGTAGCCGGAACAGGAGACATCGACTGGTCTGCCTTCTTGACGGCACTCCACGAGGTCGGGTATGACTACGTGGTGAGCATCGAGCACGAAGATCGGAGTTTCGAGAAGGACACCGAGAGCAAGCTCCGGGGGATTCTCCTGGCAAAGAAGCTCCTTGAACCCTATATCGTGTGACGGTAAAGGTTTCCTGAGGACTAACCCTCCCCATGAGGGGAGGGTTTTTGTGTCTGGGGGAAGAAATTTTTTGACCTTACTTGACAAATGAAGAGTTGCTCGATAAACTGTGAATAGTCGAAGAAGGTAAAGGAAAGGAGGTGGCAACATGGAGAACAAGGAGGAACTTTTGCATGACGAAACGAGCCATGAGCAATCCATCCCACTCCAGGAAACCGGGGAAGCATCACTGCAAGAAGAAATCGCAAAGCTCAGAGCAGCCCTTGAGGAGGAAAAGCAGAAAGCCCTTGAGAAAGAGCAGCTGGCCAATGAGTACCTGAATGACCTCAAACGCGTAAAGGCTGATTTCGATAACTTCAGGAAACGAGAAATGCTCTACAGGCAGCAGTTTGTGAGGACCGCCAATCGAGATTTGATTCTGAAACTCCTTCCCGTTCTCGATGACCTTGAAAAGGCCCTTGCCGAGGGACAGAAAAATGACGTTCACGAGGCGTTCCTCCAGGGCGTGGAGTTCATTTACCGAAAGTTCCTGGGGATTCTTGAGAAGGAGGGTGTTCGACCCATAGAGACCAGGGGTCAGAAGTTTGACCCCAAGTACCATGAGGCGATGATGACGGTTTCCCTCCCTGACCGGGAGGATTTTGAAATTGTCGAAGAGATACGAAAAGGGTATCTCTATCACGACGAGGTCCTGCGCCCAGCGCAGGTCAAGGTGAACCGCATCTTACAGGACAGAATGGCCTGAAAGGAGGTTGAGGGAAATGCCCAGAGTCATTGGGATAGACCTTGGAACAACAAACTCGGTGGTCGCTTACCTTGAAGGTGGCCAGCCGGTCGTCATTCCCAATAAGGAAGGATCTCGTTTGACTCCGTCAGTTGTGGCATTCACTAAACAAGGTGAGATCCTGGTGGGGCAGCTGGCCAAACGGCAAGCGATCACGAATCCCAAAAACACCATTTTCTCTATCAAGCGGCTTATGGGTCGCCGTTACGACGACCCTGAAGTGGAAAAAGCCCGCCGTGTGCTCCCCTACGAGATTGTCCCCGGGAAACACGGTGAGGCCTGTGTCAAAGTGGGGGATCGAATCTACACTCCTCCGGAAATCTCGGCAATGATTCTCCGTAAACTCAAAGAGGACGCCGAGGAGTACCTAGGGGAGAAAATCCAGGAGGCTGTTATCACCGTTCCAGCCTACTTTAACGATAGCCAGAGACAGGCGACCAAAGACGCAGGAAAAATCGCAGGACTCGATGTCAAACGCATCATTAACGAACCCACTGCAGCAGCCCTGGCGTATGGCCTTGGGAAGGGGAAGGAAGAAATCATCGCGGTGTACGACCTTGGAGGCGGAACGTTCGATATTTCCATCCTTGAAATTGGCGACGGAGTCTTTGAGGTCAAGGCAACCGCTGGGGATACATTCCTGGGTGGTGATGATTTCGACCGCCGACTCATGGACTATATCATCGAGGAATTCCGCAAAGACACGGGGATTGACCTCCGGGGCGACCAGATGGCGCTTCAGCGTCTGAAGGAAGCTGCGGAGAAGGCAAAGTGCGAGCTCTCTACGGCACTGCAGACAGAGATCAATCTGCCCTTCATCACTGCTGATGCCACCGGTCCAAAACACCTGGTCATGACCATTACCCGGGCAAAGCTCGAGCAGCTGACCATTGACCTCATTGAGCGAACCATTGGACCCTGCGAACAGGCCATGCGTGACGCCGGTCTCAAACCCGAAGACATCGACGCGGTGATTCTTGTCGGTGGCATGACCCGGATGCCGAAAGTCCAGGAAATCGTGGAGAAAATCTTTAAGAAGGAGCCTCGCCGGGGTGTCAATCCTGACGAGGTTGTCGCCATGGGTGCAGCCATCCAGGCTGGTGTCCTCAAGGGAGAAGTGAAGGACGTTCTTCTCCTTGACGTCACGCCTCTCTCCCTGGGTATTGAGACCCTTGGTGGTGTCTTTACGAAAATCATCGAGCGAAACACCACCATTCCGGTTTCGCGGAGCCAAATCTTCACCACCGCTGCAGATAACCAAACAACGGTGGAAATTCACGTTCTCCAGGGCGAACGGCCCATGGCGAAGGACAACTTCTCTCTTGGCCGGTTCCAGCTCACTGGGATTCCTCCGGCTCCACGGGGTGTACCACAGATTGAGGTGAAATTCGACATCGATGCCGATGGTATTCTCCATGTCTCGGCCAAGGATCTTGCGACGGGCAAAGAGCAGGCCATCACCATTAAAGCATCAAGTGGCCTCACCAAGGAGGAGATTGAGCGGATGATCCGGGAAGCCGAACTCTATGCCGAAGAGGACCGTCGCAAGAGGGAAGAAGCAGAGCTCCGGAACCAGGCGGATAACCTCATCTACACGGTGGAAAAGACGCTCCGCGAATCAGGCGATCGGCTCTCAGGGAGTACAAGGTCTCGTGTCGAAAGTGCACTGAACGCTCTGAAGGAGTCCCTGAAAGGCACCGATGTCGCAGACATTCGCCGGAAGATGGACGATCTCCAGTCGGCCTCGCACGTCATGGCTCAGGAGCTCTACCAGAAAGCAGCCCAGGGCGGGTCTTCAAGTGGCTACTCCTCGGGGGGTAGCGCTACCGGGAACACTCGGGATAACGTCGTGGACGCAGATTACCGGGTTGTGGATGATGAAGGAAAGTGATGGAAAGAAAGCCCATATCCTGGAGGATATGGGCTTTCTTTTTTTGCAGGAGGCGCTAAGGTGGGTGGGCAATGAAACGGGATTACTACGAGATTCTTGGGGTTGACCGGAACGCGACCCAGGAAGAGATTAAAAAGGCATACCGTCGCCTGGCTCGTCAGTATCACCCCGACGTAAACCCCGGGGACAAGGAGGCGGCTGAGCGGTTCAAGGAGATTAACGAAGCCTACCAGGTTCTCTCCGACCCCGAGAAACGGGCTTTGTACGATCGTTTTGGACACAGTGCTTTCGGAGGCGAGGCACAAGCAGGGTATGGTGATTTTGGGCCCGATTTTGAGGTTTTCCGGGAGTTCGCGGGTTTTGGGGATATCTTCGATTTCTTTTTCGGATCCGGAACGCAAACCCGGCGGAGGGAACGGGCGGCGCGGCCTGTTCGGGGTGAGGATGTCACGGTTGAGATTACGCTGGAATTTGAGGAGGCCGCGTTCGGTACCGAAAAGGAGATATCCTTCCGGCGTCTGGAGGAGTGCCCTGATTGCCGGGGGATAGGGGGAAGAAGAAAGATTTCCTGTGGTAGTTGTCACGGTACAGGAGAAATACGCCATACCCAGACCTCTTTCTTTGGTTCCATCATTACGTCTCGTCCATGCCCGTACTGTCAGGGCAGGGGCTGGGTGGTGGAAGAGGCCTGCGCCACCTGTCGGGGTCGAGGGAAAGTCCAGAGGGAACGAAGGATGAAGATCAGGGTTCCCCCTGGAGTGGACACAGGGTATCGCCTGCGGATCTCGGGAGAGGGAGGAGCAGGTGAGCATGGAGGTCCTCCAGGAGATCTCTATGTCCTCGTAAAGGTGAAACCACATCGATTTCTGGAACGGAGGGGACAGGATCTCTACTATGACCTTGTCGTCACTTACACTCAACTTGTCCTTGGGGACGAAGTTGAGGTTCCTACCTTGCAAGGAAGCGAAAGGATCCGCATTCCTCCCGGGACGGAGAGCGGAACGCTTTTGCGCCTTCGCGGGAAGGGTCTTCCTGATCCCCGGACGGGAACCCGGGGAGACCAGATTCTGCGGGTACGACTTTATGTCCCCCGGGGGGTCAGTGGGGAGCACCGAAAACTCCTGGAACGGCTCCTCGAGATCGAGCGTGGTAGTGTTCAGGAGGGGAGCTCTGGGGAGAACCGGAAGGGAGGGTTTTTTGACCGTCTGCGGGAGGCCTTCATCCACCCTGAGGAGTGACACCCATGGGTCGTTTTCTCTTCCATCCGACGCCCCAAATTGGGGAAGTTCTCGTGCTTTCTCCTGAGGAAACCCACCATCTCCAGGTACAGCGAGTTCCCCTCCGAGCGTCTGTCCTCATTGGTGATGGCAAGGGAGGACTGTATCGGGGGGTACTGCTCGAGAGAAAAGACAAGCATGCTCTGGTGCTCGTTGAAGAGAAGGTGGAGGACGCAGTTCCCTCTTTTTTCCTCTCCGTCTGGCAAGGTTTTCTCAGAAGCCCAGCGCGGATGGACTGGATGATAGAGAAACTCGTCGAAATAGGGGTCACGGAGATTGGGTTTTTCCCGGCGGAACGCTCTGTAAAAGAGCGGGTTTCGAAGGACCGCATGGCGAGATGGGAGAAAATCGTCGTGAGTGCCTGCAAACAGTCCGGGAGAACCTGGTTCCCCGCAGTACGGGTTTTTGAGTCGTGGGAGGACTTCCTTGTTGGTCTTTCCGGGAAAAGGCAGCGGGTATTCCTTGCCGATGCTTCTTGCAGGGAGCAATTTCTTGAAGTTCTGCAAAGAGAAGAGGTGGGAGGTTCGGCAGCACTTATTGTCGGTCCTGAGGGGGATTTCTCCGAAAGGGAAAAGGAGGCGCTCTCTAAGATGGGGATACACCCGGTGTCTCTGGGAAGGAGGATTCTCCGCAGCGAAACCGCGGCGCTTTTTGGGGCATCGCTTCTTGTGGCCTTTATGGAGGGCAACCATGCGAGTAAGTGTGAAAACCCTTGGGTGCAAGGTGAACCAGGCAGAAAGTGACCTCCTGCTCTCGGCTTTTTGCGGAGCGGGCCTTGAGGTGGTTGACTTCGAAGAAGTTGCGGATTGCTATGTTATCAACAGCTGTGCGGTGACTGGGGAAGCAGAGCGCAAAACCCGGCAGTACATTCGTCGGGCTCTACGGAGGAATCCAGAAGCTCTGGTGCTCCTTGTCGGTTGCTGTGCCAAGGCCTGGCAACGTCGTGGATACAGGCCTCCTGAAGAAAGGGTGATTTTCCTCGTCTCGGACCAGAAAGAAAAGGAGGTTTGCCGGTTCTTCGCTGAACACTTAGGTATCACCCTTTCTCTCCCTCCCTTTCCTCTTCCTTCTCGGTCCCGGGCTTGGGTGAAAGTTGAGGATGGATGTGACCACTTTTGCAGCTTCTGTCTTGTGCCCTATCTCCGGGAGGGGGTGAAAAGCAGAAGTCCTGAAGATATCCTGCGGGAGGTTCAGTACCTTGAAGCACAGGGGGTTCAG
The DNA here is from genome assembly GCF_051549785.1 of Candidatus Caldatribacterium sp. SIUC1. GTDB lineage: Bacteria > Atribacterota > Atribacteria > Atribacterales > Caldatribacteriaceae > Caldatribacterium. The sequence continues at coordinate 1,467,510 of NZ_CP189974.1, forward strand.
GAGGTGGTTCTCTGTGGAACGAACCTTGGGTACTTCGGCAGGGACCTGCAATCCGTAACGCTCATTGACCTTCTGGAGCTCCTTGTGCAGAATACCAGGAACATTCGCTTTCGGCTGAGCTCCCTTGAACCCTACCTCCTCTCAAGGGATTTCCTTCGCAGGTTCTTTGCCCTGGGAACGAGAATTTGCCCTCATTTGCATTTGCCACTCCAGAGTGGAAGCGATAGGATACTGGCGAAGATGTCTCGCGGGTATTCCTCCAGAGAATACGAGGCACTGGTGACGACCGCAAGGGCATTTTGTCCCCATGTGGCCATCACCACCGATGTCATCGTGGGGTTCCCGGGAGAGGAGGAGGAGGATTTCGAAGCAACCGTGCGTTTCTGTCAGACCTTGGGCTTTTCGAGAATGCACGTTTTCACCTTCTCTCCTCGATCCGGTACCGCAGCTTTCGAATGGGAGAAGAGGGAGGGCATTCCTAAGCTTGAAAAGGAAAAGAGGGTGCGACGCCTTATCGAGGTGGGGAGAGAACTTTCCCGGCGCTACCACCAGTCCTTCGTGGGTAGAAGGCTTGAAGTCCTTGTGGAATCTTGCGAAAATGGTGCAGGAGTAGGTCACTCGGAGAATTACATTGTCGTGCGGGTGGAGAATCTCCAGGAGACGTGGACAGGGAAGATTCTCCCGGTTCTTGTGGAGGGTGCTGATGACACCGGTGCCTGGGGGAGGGTGGCGACGGAGTGAAAAACGTGTTTTTTGGAGTTTTAGGCGTGGTGCTGATGGCTTTTCTTGTCTTCCCCTTTGGGGCCTTTGGGGAGGGAGAGCTCCCTGAAATTCGGGTTGTGAAGTGTGTCCGTCCAAACCTTGTCGTTGCCGAAATTCTGGAAAAGGGGGAATTCAAGAGGATTCGGGTGAAGCTTGCTGGTGTTTCATCTCCCCTTGAGAATCCCGAGATATACCGTCTGGCTCTTTCCCGTCTGCGGGAACTGGTGGAAGGACAGAAGGTGCGTTTTGACTTTGCTCTGGGACATACTCTGGAAGAACACCCCTGGGTAGGGTACCTTTACGTGCAGCAGGATCCGGAAGAAGAACCCTGCATCGTCAATGCCGTACTCCTCTGTGAAGGTCTTGTGACTCTCGACGAGAAGACTGCAGGGAGAAACCTCCTTGGGTATCTCCTGAGCATGCAAGAGAAAGCCAAGGAGGCAGAACTCGGTCTGTGGAAGAAAGTCCCCAGAGGGTCCAAAAAGGAAACCGACGAATGTCCTTCCTGCGTCATCCGCTGAGGGTGGTATCAAGGAATTCTTGAAGGACTCCAAGGTGATCCAGGAGGTCAAGGAGCGTCACCCGATCGCGCAGAAATCGGGCAAAAAGACAGGCCTCACGGACCATTACAGGAGAAAACCCCAGGGCCTCGAAGCTCGTGGGGATACCTGCCCGCTCGAGAAGGCGGAGAGGATTCAGAAGGGCGATTTTCTCCTTCACAGCCTGCTTGAGGGTGGAAAAGTCAATTTCCGGCCACAAAATGTTGAGCTTTTTCTGAGCCGGCTTTTCGATAAAGGGAAAGAGGGGACCGAAGTGGACTTTCAACGTTTCCTGGTCCACGGTGGCTTTAAGCCTTCCTCTCTGGGGGAGTTCTTCGGCGAGGAAGCGCTGGAAGAGGTTCCACACGGTACAGGTTGCCGCTCCCACCCGTAGACCATGGAAAGAGGGGTGAATGCCTCTGTGGAGGGCCATCATTTCGAGGTGATGGGCGATGAGATGCTCTCCTCCTGAGGCAGGACGGGAATCCCCGATCATCTCCATGCTGAGCCCAGACTGGATGAGGGCCTGCGTGAGTACAGTGATGGCCTGCTCATCCCGTTGTTGTATACCTTCGGCGTGAGCACTCAGAGCTTTCAGGAAGGAAGTAGTGTGTTCCCAGAGGGCGTCGCAGAAATCCTCGCCGAAGAGTACCCGGCGGATGGTCCAGTCGGCGTTGGCGGTGATTTTTCCGACGAGGTCTGCAAAACCAGCCTGGATGAGTGAAAGGGGAGCAGAGCAGAGGACTTCTATGTCGGCAAAGAGCACCACCGGAGGTGTGGCGTCATAGGTCACCTTGTACCCCCCAACAAGCATCGGTGCTCCAGGAGACACGTATCCATCCATGGATGGAGCGGTGGCAACAGCCACATAGGGAAGACCCGCTCTGTGGGCGACGAACTTCGTCAGATCGTTGATCACTCCTGATCCTACGGCCACGAGGAAATCCGGCCGATGGAAGAGGAACTCTCCAACCTGGCTTCTGGCTTCTTCATCCGGCTCAAGGAAAGGAAAGTGTTCCTGCTTTTTGAGAAGGCCAGGAATGACGGCAAAGCCATTCCGGGAAAGGAGGCTACACACCTCTTTTCCCGCGGCTTCGTAAGTTGCATCATCAAAGAGCACTAGGGCCTTTCCACAAAAGCCGAGTTCTCTGAGGACTCCAGGCATACGGGCGAGAATGCCCTTGCCCACGAGAATCCTCTTCGTCCGAATCCTGTGGGTTTTGCCACAGGAACAAGGGAAAGCTGTTCCGAGGAGAGCAAAGGGGTCTTTTCCCACCTTCCTCACTCCCTGATGGCCTGAGCCAATTCTTCAAGGGAAGCGAATACAAAGTCTGGCTGCCATGGAGAGGACCTGAGGTCCTCACGACGGGTTTCCCCGGTGAGCAGGAGAATGGTGGTGATGCCGGCTTGCTGCCCCATGGCGATGTCGGTGTACAGCCGGTCTCCAAGGATGGCGACTTCACCTTTGCTCGCCCCTGTGCGCCAGAGGGCGTATTCCACCATTTCCGGGTAAGGCTTCCCAAAGTACCGGGGGGTTCTTCCGGTTGCAGCTTTTATGGCCTCTACAATGGATCCAGCGTCAATCAGCGGCTCGCTTTCCGTGGGGCAGTTACGGTCGGGATGGGTAGCAAAGAACGGGATGCCCTTTCGGAGGAAAATGCAGGCTTTTGCCAGTCTGGAGTATGTGAGCGTTGTGTCAAAGCAGAGAACCAGGATATCCGGGTTCTCCTGAACCAGGATGAATCCAGCCCGCAGGAAGTCTATGCTCACTTCCCGGGGGGCAAGGAGGAACACCCTGGAGCCGGGATGGTTCCTTTTCAGGTAGAAGATGCAGGCATCGGTGGAGGTGATGATGTGCTCTTCGGTGCAATCCCGAAGGCCTAGCCTCTGGAGTTTCCAGACGTAGAAAGTGGCCCGGTGGGAGGAATTGTTAGTGAGGAAGTACAGGTTTTTCCCCTGCTTCTTGAGAGTTTCAGCGAAATCTAAAGCTCCGGGAAGCAGACGGTTACCAAGGTAAAACGTTCCGTCCATATCGGAGAGAAAAACCCTGATGTTCTGGAGCATTCCCTTTCACCTCTACTTGAGGAGTTCTGGATACCGGAAAGCCAAATCCTCGGTAATCCGGATACTGAGATTTTTCATTTCCACGCCGTACTGTGCGGTGAGAAACTCCATGTAATCCTCGTTCTTCAGGAGGTTTTCTAAGAAGGCGGGACGCCCATGGAGGTACTGGTACGTGAGGGCACGGAGAACCTCAGGCGTCAAGCGCAGAGGGTGGTCTAAGGAGGCTTTCTCAATGGCGTATTCCCAGAGTTCTTGGGCATAGCTTTGTGGATGCTGTGTGATGTACTGTGCAAAGTACTCCTGAATTTCTCCTCGGAGTTTTTCATAGGTTTCACCTTTTTCGTGTTCCTCACGCAGGTAGGTCATGATTTTTTCAAAGATCTCCGCGTTTTCGGCAACGATTTTCCCCATCTCCTGGGGTTCGAGCTTGTACCAGGGGTATCTCTCGAGGTACTTCCAGATCACAATCTTCCGTTCCGAAGGAGAAGGAGCGGGAGCTTCTTTGAGGACTTTTTCGGCAAAGTAGAGCTTAAAGTGGAGGCTCTGGAAAAGTTTCCCTAACTCTCCCATCATACGCTGCGAGAAGTCCAGGCGGAGTATTTCACAAAGCAGGTCCTGTCGCTTCCGGGGAAGTGCCTGACCTTCCCGTTCGGGTGCTGCGAGGAGAGGAGAAATTTGCCCTGCCCCTGCGTAGCGGGCAAGAACGGGGTCAAGCCTTTTGGCGAAGCGCTCGTGGTTGACCACTCGAAGGTTTGCTTCTACTTCGCCCACGAAGGCGACACTGCCATCGTAGGGGTTTCCGGTGATGGTGTCCTTCCGCCAGAGCGGGACCCGGAAAGAGAAAACAATGTCTCCCCGGAGAGGCAGGACCTCCTCGACCACTCCGAAAGGAGGGGGCTGGACGAAGAGGCGAACCGGAACATTCTTGGTGTTCTCCACAACCCGTATTCTAAAAGGAAGCGCGCTGGGTCCAAAGAGCACCCCTTCCCGCACCCACACCTCCCGCACAATAGCCACACTCTCTGGGGGAAGAGTGTGCCAGGAGGCGAAAAAGATGCAAAAGCCTAGAACGCAGAGGAGAAACAGCAGGAAACCAAGAACCCAGGTCCCGAGAATGCCCAAAATCCTTTTGCCGCTCATCCCCGTTCCCTCGCCTTACAAGAGATTCTGGCGTTTCTGGAGGTATCGCAGATAGTACAGGTACGATACCCGCTCAAGGGACGTTCGAACTTCAAGGAGGTCGACACCAATACTCTGGAAAAGTCGACTCTCGCTTTTGAGGTACTGCAAGGCTTCTCCTTCGAAGCCTCTTCGGTAAGCCTCGTCCTTGAGGTCTTCCAGGAGCTTACCCATGGCAATTTCATTGATGGCCATCACAAGGAGCGTCTGGTAGAGACCAGGGTAATCTGCAAGCTCAAGAACGTTAGGGTTGCGTACAAAGTCTCGGACGCGGAGAGGGTTGGCGATGAGGTCGTCGTGCTCACTCTGCATCTTCTCGCGGATGAGCGCCATTTCGTGCTCAACAAAAGCCTGCCATTCCGGGTTGTTTTCCATGTGCGGGTGGCGCCGCAACCATTCAAGGCCAAGAAGGTACATGTCGTACACCGACCCTACTCGGTACGTATCAAGGGGTGAGGGGTAGAGGAAACGGCGAATCCATTCCCGAAAGGTTTGGCTTTGGGAAATCTCCACAAGCTTCGCCCGTGCCGTTTCGTATTCTTCCTCAAAGAAGGCCTGGCGGTACTTTTCCCGTACTCTGTCGGCGTAAGCCAAAAGAAAGCTTTCCAGGTCCCGTGAGAGCCGTTCCTTCCCTCTCCCGTCAAAGTCATACTGTTTCCACCTTTCGGGGTCAGCAATCTGGAATTTGAAGGAAAAGTGGAGCACTACAAAGTCATTCCCGTATCCTTCCTTGAAGAATGCCATGCTTTTTTCCCAAAGGTACCGGAGTGTTCCCAGCATACCTCCCTGAGGAGCAGGCTCAACCTCTCGCAAAAGCAACAGCGCATCGACGGACTGGGGGCGACGTGTTCCCCGGTGCGCGAATGCGAACGGTCTTGGGGTGGTAAGGAGGAGTTTTTTCGACCCCAGGGACACACCCCGTTCGACGATGTCAAGCCGTTCACCGAGAAATCCTTGCCATCCGATTTTTAGGCTTCGCACGATGAGGAAGTCTTCCCGGTCCACGAGATGGACGCTGAAAAGAAGAAAGCTCACACCAACGAGCAAAAAGCTCACAAGCACGGTCTGAACGGGTGTCGGGAAGAGGTGGAACTCTCTGGGGGATTCGAAAAGCTTTAGGGTTCTTCGCGCCCTGGAAATCAGGGCATGGCGGGTTTCCCGGTAATACTCTAAGAGAGCTTCAAGCACTTCTTCCTCCACCTTTCCCCGCATCCTGGAGCACAGGGTTTGCTCAAGAGCCTGGAGTGTTTCGAAAAGGGCAACAGAGGACGAGGGGAGTTCCTGGACAAGGCGCTGTAGCTGCGAGGCGAAACTCTGGTACAGGGGAGAGGAGAAGAACTCTTCGAGGGCTTCATTCCGCCGAATCCGGCATATCCGGTGGGAGAATTGTCCCTCGAGGAGGAATTCGAGTTCTCTGCAGAGAGAAGTAATTTGCTGGGTTTCCTTGAAGGGGAGGGGATAGGTGCTCAGGGCAGAAAGTATGCTCTTTGCCGTCTCCTCGTCGTTGTTCTCAAGAGCGCGGAGCAGGGCGAGGAGGGCTTCTTTTTGGGGGCCCTGCGCCCGGGCGATGAACTTCTTGAGGTCTTTCTCGAACTCCGCCTTCTGGGGGGCCCCAAGGTGCAAAGGAAGCTCAAGAAAGGCAAAGGCCTTTCTTTTGGCAAAGATGGTATCCCCCACAAGGAGTTTGTGGTACACCCCGTAGAGGAGGGGAGCGATAATGAGAACGACCCGAGCATACGGATTCAGGTAATCTCCGGCCAGCATGAAGAGCGCATCCACTGCCTGGAATATAAAGCCGATGTTCCATATGGCATAGGAGAGAAGGATGCAGAGCACCAGAGTAAGCAAATCCCTGCCCAGAGCGCTCTCGTACTCTCTCCGCCACTGGGTAAAAAGCCGTCGTTCGTATTCGAGGACTCGCTTCCTTGTTGATGCATCGGGACTGGCACTGTCCACGCAGTAGAGGAGAAAGGGCTTTGCGGGGCTTCTCCAAAAAGCCCAAAGCCTCTGGTAGTGCTTTTTCAGAGAGCTCTTTAAACCTACAACGATTTTCTCTTCAGAATTGAGGGGGTGGGGAATCTCAACGAGAAAGGCTCGTTCCAGATGCATTTCAGAAACGTTCTCCTTTCACTTCAACTCGCAGCGTTCCCTCAACAAAAGCGAGGCCCTGGAGGATTCTCAGTTCTTTGCGCTGAGCGAAGGTCTCAATGGTTCGTCCCGTGCATCCGGTGTGGTACTGGTAGAAATCCGGTGCAAGGGCAATCCCTGCCTTTTGGAAGATGGGACCGATGAGATAGACGCCCTCGAAGACGGGAAGATCCCGTTCTATGAAGAAAGGGATTTCCCGAAAAGCGGCTTCAAAGGCATCCTGGAAAATGGGCAACCCGCACTTCCGGATGAAATTCCGTATGGCCAGTGTCTTCTGCACTGAAGGATAGTGCATCAACACCTCGCCCCGGTATTTTGGGGGAAAGAAGGGGAAGCGACTCCTCAGAAAGTATTCCACCTTCTCGCAGAAGGTGAGATGGTACCGGAGACGGGCTATGCGCTCGTACTCTTCAGGAGACAGACGCTCGTGGAGGAAGATCATGATGCCGGCGTTCTTGTACACATATTCACTCTCTAAGGTTACAGTCTCATGGAGGCTGGAGTACACCCGGATATTTCCCGGCTGGGACAGGAGATACTGCTGGAGTGCCTGGATACGCCGTCCACGGGTTGTCGCCGTCTTTCTTCCAAAAGCCGCATTGGCATCCTCCCAGCCGAAGAAGTTCCGGATATGGTTCATGCTGACCACCACAGGGGTACGAACCTCCTCACCGCTGCGGTCCACGTACGCCCGGGTTTCTTTGTGCCACCCATCCGGGTCTATGACGGGCAAAAAGATACAGTACGCCTTTTCCAGGAGGGTTTCCCACTCGCTACCTCCTTGGCAGAGGGCGAGAAAGGCAAGGAACAGGGTCAGGGAGTGGATTTTTTCTCCCCCATGACACGTGGCTTCAAAGACCAGGGTGTTCCCCCGTGCTTCGGGATTGCCGATTTCGAGAACAGGAATTCTCCTCCCCCCAGCGGTGCGGAATTCATTCCCCGTTGCGTCAGGAAGGAAGAGGAAACGCCCTGGAACAGGGCTCCTGCTCAGGTGTTCAAGGGCGAGGGTCTCCATCACCTCCAGGAAGTCTTCGTAACCTCTCTCGAGGAGCCCAAGATGGGTTCCCAGAAGGGCAGGATCAACGAGAACCGACATCACTGCGAATCGCTCCATGGAGCAAGGGGTACAGGAGGGCGGAGGAACCTTGTCCACTCGCTCTTTTCCGTCGCCTGGGTTGCCGGCCAGAAGAAATCTTTAAGGAATCCAAGGCCAAGCCGTGCGGCAAGGCGAAAGGCCTGCACAAAACCCTCACCGTTTCTGTCCTCTCGGACCACGTCGTTGAGCAAGCGAAGTGCGTGGTTTTCGACAACTCGAAGCGTCATATCCTCAAAGGCGTTTTCCAGACCCCAGGACACCTGCTGGTAGTGCCGGGAAATCTCGAGGAAGTTTCGGTCTTCAAAGTACGGGTCTCCGATGATCATGTCCCAGGCCATTGGCTGGAACCCCGGAATGCCATGCATGATGAAGAGGATAGGGAAAAGGCGGTGGAGAATGCCGTAAAAGCCCCGGAAACGGAAACGACCATAGTGGTAAAAAAGGTCCCGGTGTCTCTGTATTTCAAGAAGGAGGGCGTCATCTTTCCGGAGGGTGTCGAAGAACACGTTTTTCAGGTACTCCTGCACTTCCCTGGCGGATTTTCGGGGAGTGATGGCGTACCCGTTCGAAATTTCTTCAACGGCCAGGAACTCCGGAGGCAGGTGTGTCAGGAAACTTTCTTGTTCTTTCTCCTCGACGTGGAGGATGATCTCTGTTTTCTCGCCCCGAAAAGCCCGGATGTACTGGGCAAATCGCTCTTCCGCGAAGAAGGGGTGTCTTGGGGAGAAAAGCGTGTACCCGCTCTTATTGAAGAGCTTGTAAAGCTCGATTTTGGGCATAACGTTCCTCCACTGCTTCCAGGGTAAAAGAAAGGTCCCGCACAGGGACACAGAGGAAAGGCGTGAAGACCTCAGGGATAAGGAGGAGATCTCCGAGGAAGAAACGTTTGACCTTGGTCCAGGAGGTGTGCGGGATGCGCTTGAGGAGATAGCTCTTGTCCTTTTCGCGTCTTTTGAGGTTCTCGTACGCCTTGCGAATTTCTCCAAAGACGGGTTCTGTCTTTTCCTTTGCTCTCAGGAAGCTCATGATTTTCTCGAGGTACGCAGGATCCCCAGGGGAGAGGGTAAGGAAAAAGTCCAGCACTTCAGAAAGGGCTTTGTGCCGCTTGGAGTCCTGACCCTGGGTGATTGTCTGGAGCCGACACTGGGCAAGGCGAAGGAAACGCCTTCGCCTTGCCCAGTTATCGATACCCGTGAGCGCAAGATAGGGCTGGCGGAACCAGATGAACCACCAGGTGTTCACACTGAAGAGTCCGATGATATAGGCTACAAGGCAAAGGGAGAACATGAACCGGTAGTTCCTCGCAATCTTCTCGTAGAAAGAAAGGGAATACAGGAATTCGTCAATCATTCTCTCGAGAGAACAGAGAACGCTCTCCATCTCTCCTTCACTCAAGGGCAGAGACGAAGGAGGAGCATATACCTCCCACTGGAGTACAAAAGGAAATTTCCCCCGGACCTTTCGTGCAAGCTCCACAACATCGCAGGGCGGGGAGGCAACCCATGCCCCTTCTTCATACCATCCTGAAAGCTTTGCAGGGAGGATATAGAGTGGGATGTTTACCGCTTCGAGATGCTCTCGCCAGTTCACCAAGGTCTCTTTTGCCACGCTCCTTTTGACAGTATAATAGACAAAAACACACCGAAAGGCAACGGGAGAGGACAATGATTCGTATCGCTACAAGCCGCCTGAAGCCGGGCATGATCGTTGGTTATCCTCTTGTTCGGGACGATGGAGTGGTCCTCCTGAAAGAAGGAGTTCGTCTGAACGACCGCCTTATCCGGAAGATTAGAGAACTGGGGTTTGAGTACATCTACGTCCGGGATCCCCATTTTGCTGATGTTGACCTTGAGGAGGTCATTTCCTACGATATCCGCCGTCAGGCTCTTGTGACCCTTAACGAGTCCTTTTACCAGATCGTTCGGGGGAAAGAGGCCGCGGTGGAACCCCTCAAGAGGCTCGTCGATGAGATTATTGATGAGGTGCTGAGCACCAAAAAATCGGTGGTGAGCCTTATTCAGCTGCGGCAGCACGATGATGCGGTCTTCTCCCATTCTGTGAATGTGGCCGCTTTGAGCGTGTTCATCGGGAAATTCCTACGGCTTTCCCGCCAGCAGCTTCGGGTACTCGCTCTGGGGAGCCTCATGCATGATCTTGGGAAGATTCGCGTGCCTCTTGAGGTCCTGAATAAACCAGAGAGTCTTTCTGAAGAAGAGTGGGGTCTCATCAGGAAACACCCGCTCTGGTCTGCGGAGCTTATGTCTGAGTGGGTGTCGGAGGAAGCAGAGAGTGTCTGCATCGCCCTCCAGCACCACGAGCGCCTTGACGGCAGCGGATACCCCTATGGGCTCTCAGGAGAAGACATCCATTTCCTCTCCCGTATCTGCGCCTGTGCCGATGTGTACGATGCCCTGACGGTGGACCGACCGTACCGAAAGCGTTTCTCCTACGCGGAGGCCCTGGAGTACCTCATGGGGAATGCCTCACGACTCTTCGACCTCCAGGTGGTCACCACCATGGTGCGTCACATCGCTCCCTATCCCGTAGGGGAGACCGTTCGTCTCACAACCGGGGAGATTGCCGTGGTGGTTCGTCTGAACGAGGGTCTCCCGATTCGCCCTGTGGTTCGGGTCATCCGTGACCCGAATGGCCAGCCCCTTGAGAAACCCAGGGACCTCGACCTCATGAAAGAACTCACTGTGGCCATTGTGGGGACGGCAGAGGTCACCTGGGAGGTGCCCCAGAAGAGGTCTTTTGTTTTCTTCGGCGGTGGTACGGGCCATGATTCGGGTTCCGGTGAGTGAGCTGAAGCCTGGAATGAAGGTCGCGTATCCAGTGCTCCGGGAAGACGGCTCTGTTCTCCTTAACAGAGGCGTGGTGCTCACTGAAGCCTATATTCAGAAACTCCGAGAACTTGGTTTCCAGTCGATTTTTGTGGAACACGAACTCTTTGAGGATATTGCGGTAAGCGAACCGCTGCGCGTTGAGACCAGGAAACGGGTACAGAGGATACTCCATGATACCGTGAGACGCCTCAGACGTGGGGGGGGAGTTTCATACCATGAAGTTCTTCAGGTGCTTGAGGAGGTTCTTGATGAGATCCTCACCAACCCCACCACCGTTTTCTACCTCGTCCAGATGCAGAGCCGCAATGACCTCATCTTCCATCACTCGGTAAACGTGGCTGTTCTGAGCCTCCTTGTGGGGAAATGCCTAAACCTCTCCCGTCTGCAGCTTCGAAAACTTGGACTTGGTGCTCTTCTCCATGACCTTGGGAAAGTTCGTCTCCCCGAAGACCTTCTGGTGAAAGAACGAAACCTCACTGAGGAAGAACGGAATCTCGTTCGTATGCATCCTGTCTGGAGTAAGGAGATGATCCAGAGAAACCCGGAGTACGACTTTCTCGCCTCAGTTATCGCCCTCCAGCACCACGAGCGCCTTGACGGCAGCGGATACCCCTATGGGCTCTCAGGAGAAGACATCCATTTCCTCTCCCGTATCTGCGCCTGTGCCGATGTGTACGATGCCCTGACGGTGGACCGACCGTACCGAAAGCGTTTCTCCTACGCGGAGGCCCTGGAGTACCTCATGGGGAATGCCTCACGACTCTTCGACCTCCAGGTGGTCACCACCATGGTGCGTCACATCGCTCCCTATCCCGTAGGGGAGACCGTTCGTCTCACAACCGGGGAGATTGCCGTGGTGGTTCGTCTGAACGAGGGTCTCCCGATTCGCCCTGTGGTTCGGGTCATCCGTGACCCGAATGGCCAGCCCCTTGAGAAACCCAGGGACCTCGACCTCATGAAAGAACTCACTGTGGCCATTGTGGGGACGGCAGAGGAAAATTTCGAGAGCTTTTACACGAAAGAGGACATTGCCTCCTTCGACATTGAACACCTCATTGACTGAGCAGAGCACTTCCATCACAGGTGAGGTCGTTGAGCTCGGGGAAACCCTCTCGGCAGGTAGAGAAGGGGAGATTGTGAGCATGGACGATTTCCCGGAGCTCTTCCAGAAGAGCGTGCCGCACCTTTTGTTCAAGGTACAGACTCCGTCCTTTTCTCTCGGAGAAGAGAGGCAGAAAGTGTCGTGTTTCCGGGAAGGAGGCAGCAATCCTTTCCCCTGTATCCCACCGGAGCTTCAGGGTGGAGGCAACAACCTGCCTGATGTACGGAGCAAGCCGCGCAAGCATGGTATGCCATTCTTCCTGAGTGTCGTTGATGCCGGGAATAATGGGATCCAGGCGAAGGATTGTGGGGATACCGGCTTCCGCCAAGGTCTGAAGAGCGCGGGCGCGGTCCTGCGGGGGAGGGGCACCGGGCTCAAGAAGCCGGGCTTTTTGGCTGTCCAGGGTTGTGATGGTGATGCTTACTGCGGCCTGCATCGTCCGCAAAAGATCGGCGTCCCGTACCACCAGGGGAGATTTGGTCAGAATCAGCACGGGTACACCTTCCCTCTGGCAAAGCTTGAGAATCGCCCTTGTGAGTTCCCGATCTGCTTCCACCGGGGGGTAGGGGTCAGAAGAGTTCGCAAGGGAGAGATAGAGGGTTTTTTCGCGTTCTTTCAGGTCCCTTTCCAAAAGGTGCAGGAAGGGAGGCTTTTCTCGGACCTCAAAGGCCCGGGGGATAAAGGAGGAGATGTAGCAGTAGAGGCACCGATGGGTACATCCGGTGTAGGGGTTCAAAGTATACTTTGGAGGGCAAGTACAGAGCTCTCCCTGCCAGGGATCAAAGAGGCGGAGCACTCGCATAGCGCTTCGCAATGGAGGTGAGACCTGTGCGTTTTGACAGATGTTCCTGGGAGGAACTGTGTTCTCTGGCGTTCCAGGCCCTTGGAACCACAGGGGGGTTGCTCCTTGTGACCCAGGGGAAGGAACACGCAGCGACGAACGTTATGACCATCGGGTGGGTGTCCTTTGGGATAGTTTGGGGGCGACCAGTCGCCTGCATTCTGGTTCGTCCTTCCCGGTTCACCCATGTTCTCCTTGAGGAAATCCCTCTTTTTACCATCAACGTTCCTCCTGCAAAGCTCCAGAAGGCCGTTGAAGAGTGTGGGAGATACTCGGGACGGGCGATGAACAAGTTCACCCACTGTGCGCTTACCCCTGTGTACCTTGGAGGGTTCCCCGTTCCCTCCGTCGCCGAGTGTGTTGCCACCCTTCAGTGTACTGTTGTCGAGAAGACGCGGGTTGAACCTTCAACGCTTGTACCCCCTATCCAGGAGACCTACTATCCTCAGGGGGATTACCATACCATCTACTTTGGTGAGATTCAAGCCTCTTGGAAAAGGGCTGAGCCTTAGGACAGCTTATGCTCTTTTCTTGAAGATTTCAAGGAGCTCGATGGGAAGCGGAAAGACAATGGTTGTGGCGTTCTCTGCAGAGATATCACTCAGGGTCTGAAGGTATCGGAGCTGCAAGGCGATGGGGTTTTCTGCGATGATACGGGCAGCCTGGGAGAGTTTTTCGGCTGCCTGGAACTCGCCTTCAGCGTTGATGATTTTGGCCCTGCGTTCCCGCTCGGTTTCTGCCTGCCGAGCCATGGCCCTTTTGAGTTCTTCAGGGAGGGTCACTTCTTTGATCTCTACCGCCGAAACCTTGATCCCCCAGGGGTCGGTTTTTTCGTCAATGATTCGTTGCAGGGACTCGTTGATTTTGTCACGATGGATGAGAAGCTCATCGAGCTCTGACTGTCCGACAACACTACGAAGGGTGGTCTGGGAAATCAGCGATGTGGCCGTAATGTAGTTTTCTACCTTGGTCACTGCGTCTTCAGGATTCATGACGCGAAAGTACACTACTGCGTCCACCGTGACCGGGACGTTATCCCGAGTGATGAGTTCTTGTTTGGGAACGTCCATGGTGACCACCCGGAGGTCCACCTTCACCAGCTGGTCGATGAAGGGGATAATGAAAAAGAGTCCCGGACCTTTTGCTCCCACAAGACGCCCCAGACGAAAGATGACTCCACGCTCGTATTCCCGAACTACCCGGATGGACGCAAGGAAGAAAATGAGCGCAATAACGATGATGGTGCCCAACACAACCATGTCTATCCCTCCTTCTTCTCTACAAGGAGCATCGCTCCTTCTTTCCCCAGAATGACCACTCTCTCCCCCTTTCGAACCGGGGTTTTTGCCCTTGCCCACCACAGCTCTCCGTCGACCACGATGAACCCCTCGGGGACAAGGTCCTCCCGAGCGATGCCCGTCTTCCCGATGATGGATGCTACACCCGTTGTCACCCTTTGCTTGTGGGCGCGCAGGGCCATAAAGAGGGCGAAGACGAAGAACGCTGTCACGCTTCCGGTGACGGCGAAGATGAGCCCGAGGGGAATACGGATGCCTTCCTGAGGGCTGAAAACCATGAGCGAACCGAGGAGCAGGGAAACTATCCCTCCTGCGGTGAGGACACCGATGCCCGGGGTGACGAAAAGGTCCAGGGCGAGAAAGAGAAAACCGAGGAGCAGGAGAACGATTCCGCTCCAGTTGGTGGGCAGAAGTGAAAACGCGTACAGTGAAAGCAAAAGGAGAATGCTTCCAAAGACTCCAGGGACAACGGCGCCGGGGTTGGAGAGCTCAAAAATAAGCCCAAGGATTCCCAGCACCAGAAAGATGTACGCCAGATTCGGGTTGACAAGAAGCTGGAGGAATTTTTCCTTCCCCGACATCTCCACCCAAAAGACAGGGACTCCCCCCATATGGAGAGCCTCAAGAACCTCTTCAACAGACGCAAAGACTCCATCGACGACCTGCTGAGTGTATGCCTCTTGCTCGGTGAGCGAGAGGCTTTCCCGAACCATTTTCTCCGCAATTTCGGGGTTTCGGTTTCGACTTTCAGCCAGGGAGCGGGCAAAGGAAGCCATATCGTTGACGATTTTCTCGCCCACCTTCTCCCCCTCAATGGTCACCGGGTGAGCCGCTCCGATGGTGGTGTTTGGGCTCATGAAAGCGCGATGGGCAGCAAGGACGATGAAACTTCCTGCAGAGGCAGCTCGTGCCCCCTGGGGATGGACGTACACCACAACTGGCACTGAGGACTGGAGGATTCTCCGCACAATGTTCCGCATGGACTCTTCGAGGCCTCCGGGGGTGTCGAGGAGGAAGAGCACTGCCTGTGCCTTTTCAGAGAGGGCACGGTCAAGAACACGCTCGACAAAATCTTCAAGAACCGGAGTAATGATCCCCACAATTCTCCCTCCAAGAACCTTCTCCTGGGCCCCCAAGGGAGAAAAGGCCATCACGAAAAGACATGCGACGATACCGAGTGCTCCTGTGCTCCTCTTCACGCTTTCATTGTAGCACAATTCTCAACCCCAGGAGAGTGGTGTATAATGCAGGAGAGATTAGAGAGAAAGAGGGTTGATTATTTGCGGATTCTTCTTGTTGCTCCGGATCCGAACGCACCACGTCGAAAAAAGGCATGGTATGTTCCTTTCCCTCAGGCCAGCCTTCCCCTCCTTGCTGCTCTGACCCCTTCGCGCCACGAGGTTCGCATTGTGGATGAGCGGGTTGAGGACGTGAATTTTGACGAGTCGTATGACCTTGTGGGTATCACCGTCATGAGTGCTACGGCAGTTCGGGCCTATCAGATTGCCGATGAGTTCAGGAAAAGAGGGGTGAAGGTTGTCCTCGGAGGTATCCATCCCACGGCGCTTCCTGAGGAGGCGAAGGAACACGCGGATAGTGTGGTGATTGGGGAGGCAGAGGGTCTCTGGGAGGGACTCCTTGAGGACTGTGAACGAGGGACGTTGCAACCATTCTACAAGAGGGAGAATTTCCCGTCTCTTGCCGGTCTTCCTTACTCAAGGCTCGACCTTCTACGGGGAAGGTATCTCCTGAAGTATGTCTTTCAGACTACCCGGGGATGTCCTCACGCCTGTAGTTTCTGCTCTGTTTCGGCCTTCATGGGGAGGAAGTACCGCCACCGTCCAGTGGAGGAAGTTGTCGAAGAGATCCGGCAGTACCCCTCCCGAGTGATTGGATTTTTAGACGACAACATCGTGGGGAATCCTGCCTATTCCCGGGAGCTCTTTCGGGCGCTTGTACCTCTGAAGAGGAAATGGGTGAGCCAGGGAACACTCCGCATGGCAGAAGACGAAGAACTCCTGCGCCTTGCTGCCCAGAGCGGATGTATTGCCCTTTTTGTGGGATTTGAATCGGTGAACGAAGAGAATCTCCGGGAGATGCACAAATCTTTCCACCGGGTTGACCAGTATCGGAAGCTCATCGATCGCTTCCACCAGCACGGCATTATGGTGGTAGGTTCCTTCGTCTTTGGATTTGATGAGGATGACCCTGGCGTTTTTCGTCGAACACTCCAGTTCATTGAGGACACCAAAATCGACTTCGCCCAGTTTTCGATTCTTACCCCTCTTCCCGGAACAGAGGTTTTCCACCAGCTGAAATCCCAGGGGCGCATCTTCTCTTTTGACTGGTCAAAGTACGATTTCGCCCACGTGGTGTATCAACCGGCGAAGATGACTCCACAGGAGCTTCAGGAAGGATATAATTTCGTCTTTCGGGAATTTTACTCCTTACCCCGCATTGCCCGGCGGCTTCTTCGGAACTGGCGGTACCTCCACTACTTTCTTCCCGCGAGCCTCTACTACCACTGGGTGGCTTCCCACCCTAAAAGCCTTCCTCAAGAGGGCAGGCACCCCTTGACAGGTATGGTATATTAGGCAGAGGGTGTTGCTGTGAAGGCGCTGCTTGCTTTAGAGGACGGACGGGTTTTCTGGGGCTACGCCTTCGGAGCTTTAGGAGAAGTTAGCGGGGAAGTTGTCTTCAATACCAGCATGACCGGCTACCAGGAAATCCTCACCGATCCCTCCTACAAGGGCCAGATTGTCACCATGACGTATCCCCTCATCGGGAACTACGGTGTGAACTCTGAGGATGTGGAATCGGCAAAGCCTCAAGTAGAAGGCTTCATCGTTCGAGAAAAGAGCTCCCTCTACAGCAACTGGAGAGCGGAGGAAGGCCTTGAAGAGTACCTGAAACGCCACGGTATCATGGGGCTTGAACGCATTGATACCCGTGCGCTCACGCGTCACATTCGGGAACGAGGAGCCATGCGTGGGGTGATGTCCTGCCTTGACCTTGATCCAGTGTCTTTGGTTGAGAAAGCGCGGAGCATCCCTGAAATGGCTGGTCAAGACCTGGTGCAGAAGGTGACAACCCAAAAGCCCTATGTGTGGAGTGAGGATGGAACCTACACCATTGCCGTTTTAGACTGCGGGGTAAAGTTTGGGATTTTGCGGCAGCTGGCCAAACGATGCTGCCGTGTTATCGTGTACCCCGCCTTTACACAGGCAGAAGATGTACTTCGAGAAAAACCTGACGGCATCCTGCTCTCCAACGGACCGGGAGACCCTGCAGCGTTACCATATGTTGTGGAATTCGCCCGCCGGGTCATCGGGAAGGTTCCAGTGTTCGGGATTTGTCTTGGACACCAGGTCATTGCCCAGGCGTTGGGGGCAAAAACCTTCAAGCTCAAGTTCGGCCATCATGGAGGGAACCATCCGGTGAAGGATCTCCGAACGGGACAGGTAGCTATCACCACCCAGAACCATGGTTTCAGTGTTGACGCCGATACCCTTCCAGGGAATGTGGAGGTCACCCACGTGAACCTCAATGACTTTACCCTCGAGGGTATTGCCCATCGGGAACTTCCGCTTTTCTCCGTGCAGTTCCACCCTGAGGCTTGTCCTGGACCCCATGATACCGCGTATCTTTTCGACCGGTTCATAAGGATGGTGGAGGACTGCCGTGCCTAAAAGGACGGATATTCGCCGGATTCTCATTATCGGTTCGGGCCCGATTGTCATCGGACAGGCATGTGAGTTCGATTACTCGGGTACCCAGGGATGCAAAGCTCTGAGAAGCGAGGGGTACGAAGTCATCCTTGTGAACAGCAATCCCGCAACCATCATGACCGATCCGGAGATGGCTGATCGAACCTATATTGAGCCCCTGATCCCTGAGGTTCTGGAGAACATCATTGCCAGGGAACGTCCTGATGCACTTTTGCCAACCCTTGGAGGCCAGACGGCACTCAACCTTACCGTCCAGCTGAAAAAGCGAGGGGTTCTCGACCGTTTCGGTGTCAAGGTCCTTGGAGCCTCGCCGGAGGCGATCGAGAAAGCCGAAGACCGAAAGCTCTTCAAGGAAGCCATGCTGAAAATTGGCGTTGATGTACCCCGAAGCGGCCAGGCCTATAACATCAGGGAAGCTCTGGAGGTTGCCCGGGAAATCGGCTTTCCCCTTGTGATTCGACCGAGTTTCACCCTGGGGGGAACGGGAGGAGCTATCGCCTACAACATTGAGGAATTCGAAGAACTCGCCCAGCGGGCCCTCGACAGCAGCATGATCCGGGAAATCCTCATTGAAGAGTCGGTCATCGGGTGGAAGGAGTACGAACTCGAGGTCATGCGCGATGGAAAGGATAACGTGGTGATCATCTGCTCCATTGAGAACCTGGACCCCATGGGAATTCACACCGGCGACAGCATCACCGTCGCTCCTGCGCAGACGCTTACCGATGAAGAGTACCAGAAGATGCGGGATTACGCCATCCGGGCTATTCGGGAAATCGGTGTGGACACAGGAGGGTGTAATATCCAGTTTGCTGTTAACCCCGAAAACGGTCGTATGGTCATCATTGAAATCAATCCCCGGGTGTCCCGGAGCTCTGCCCTGGCCTCAAAGGCCACCGGGTTTCCTATCGCTAAAATCGCTGCCAAACTCGCCGTGGGGTATACTCTTGACGAGATCCCGAATGACATCACGAAGAAGACCCCTGCCTGTTTTGAGCCTGCTCTGGACTACTGTGTGGTCAAGATTCCCCGGTTCACTTTTGAGAAATTCCCCGAGGCGGAACCGTACCTTGGTATCTCTATGAAGAGTGTTGGAGAAACCATGGCCATTGGGCGGAATTTCAAGGAAGCACTGCAGAAAGGCCTCCGTTCCCTGGAAATAGGAAAATGCGGTCTTGAAGACGTGAAAGGATGGGATGACGTTCCCAGGGCAAAGCGGAGGGAAATCCTTTACGAGAAGCTCACGCGTCCCAACCCTGACCGGATCTTCTATATCAAAATGGCCCTGAAAGAGGGACTAAGCATTCAGGAAATCTCTGAGTGGTCGAAGATCGATCCATGGTTCATCCGCCAGATTGAAGAAATCGTCGAGATGGAAGAGGAACTGCGCAGGGTTCCCTCGCTCCACCAGATTGACAGGGATCTCCTCCGGCGAGCGAAGGAGTTCGGCTTCTCCGATCGGCAGATTGCTCGTCTTCTCGGGACCGATGAATGGGAAGTCCGTCGGGTTCGCAAATCCTTGGGGATTGAGCCTGTGTACAAGCAGGTGGATACCTGTGCTGCAGAGTTTGAGGCTGAGACCCCTTATTACTACTCCACCTATGAGGAGGAGTGCGAGGCGAACCCCAGCAATCGCAAAAAAGTTGTTATTCTCGGAGCGGGGCCAAATCGTATTGGCCAGGGGATTGAGTTCGATTACTGCTGTGTTCACGCCACCTGGGGTCTGCAGGACCTGGGGTACGAAACCATTATGGTGAACAGCAATCCCGAGACGGTGAGCACCGACTATGATACCTCAGACAAGCTCTTCTTTGAGCCCCTGTACATTGAGGATGTTCTCAATGTCATCGAGAAAGAACGTCCCGAGGGGGTTATCCTCCAGCTTGGAGGGCAGACTCCCCTGAATCTGGCCAAGGACCTGGAACGGGCTGGAGTGCCGATTCTGGGAACGTCTCCGGAGAGCATTGACATTGCTGAAGATCGGGATCGCTTCAAAAGTCTCGTGGAACGCCTGGGTCTCAGACAACCAAGGAATGGCGTGGCAACCTCGTTTGAGGAGGCCAAACGCGTCGCTCAGAGTATCGGGTATCCAGTCATGGTCCGACCCTCGTATGTTCTCGGAGGCAGGGCCATGCGAATTATCTACACCGAGGAGGAACTCGAGGAGTTCATCTCTCAGGCTGTGGAGGTTTCCCCCGGACGGCCAGTGCTTATTGACGAATTCCTTGAAGATGCCATCGAAATCGACGTCGACGCCATAAGTGATGGTGAGCTTACCGTTGTTGCAGGAATCATGGAACACATTGAGGAGGCGGGAATCCATTCTGGCGACAGCGCCTGTGTTCTTCCTCCTTTCTCTCTGAGCGATGACATTATTGACCAGGTGAAGAAGTACACCTATGCTCTTGCCCGGGAACTCAAGGTTGTGGGGTTGATGAATGTGCAGTATGCGGTCAAGGATGACGAGATCTACGTTCTTGAGGTGAATCCCCGGGCTTCCCGGACCATTCCCTTTGTGAGCAAGGCTACCGGTGTTCCTTTCGCCCGCCTTGCGTCCCAGGTGATGGCGGGGCGAAAGCTCCGGGACATTGGTCTTGTACGGGAAATCGAAATCCCGTACTTTGCAGTGAAAGAGTCGGTATTTCCCTTCCGTCGTTTTCCAGGGGTCGATCCCGTTCTTGGCCCTGAGATGCGTTCAACAGGCGAGGTTATGGGGATTGACCGGGACTTTGGCATGGCCTACGCGAAATCCCAACTCGCTGCCCAGTCGTATCTCCCCCTTGAGGGAACGGTTTTCATCAGCGTCAAGAACAAGGACAAACGGGGTGTGATTTTTCTCGCGAAAAAACTTTGGGACATGGGCTTCCGGATTGTGGCCACGAAAGGTACGGCAAAGGTCTTAAGCAATAACGGTATTCCGGTTGAGGTCGTGAAGAAGGTCGGGGAAGGTCGACCGAACATTGTGGATATGATTAAGAACCGGGAGATTCATCTCATCATCAACACGCCTTCTGGAGGGAAAGCCCAGAAAGAGAGCAGCGTCATTCGAAAAGAAGCCATTATGCGTGACATTCCCTGTGTCACGACACTCTCAGGAGCAGAAGCTACAGTCTATGCAATTGAGCGGCTCAAAAGTGGGGAAATGACTATACGGTCCATTCAGGAGTACCACGAGGAGGTCCGGACTGCCCTGGACCTTTCCCTGAACCTCAGAAGGGGCAAAGAGGAGATCGCTGTGCTTCCGTGAGCCCTTTCCTTGAGAGAGTCCTTCACATCGGAGCCATTATCGGGTTTTCGTGGATTTTGGTGTACACAAGTCGTTTTGTCTTCCGGCAGCTCTTCCTCAGACGATTGAAAACTCCGGAAAAGCAGGTTGACCTCCCCCGCAAGCTCAATACCCTTCTCCCCCTCTTTCAGAGCGTGGTGACGTACCTTGTGGTGTTCTTTGCGCTGGTACTGATCCTTCGGGAAATCGGCATCGACGCCACGGCAATTCTAGCGGGTGCAGGAGTGGTGGGTATCGCTGTAGGTTTTGGTGCCCAGACCCTTATTCGGGACATCCTCACGGGGCTTTTTCTGGTCTTTGAGGACAGCCTTTCGGTGGGAGACACGGTGCAGGTTGGAGACATCACCGGGACTGTGGAGGAAATCGGTCTACGGATCACGCGGATTCGTACCCTGTCGGGGGCGCTGGTGACCATTCCCAACGGGGAAATTTCCCGTATCGTGAACTACAATCGGGGATTCAGCCGAGCTGTGGTTGAGGTCAGTGTAGCCTATGAGGTGGACATCGACAGGGCTGTAGAAGTGCTCCAGAGGGTGGTGGCAGCGTACCAGGAGAGCCACCCCAACCTCCTTCTTGGCGAGCCTTCGGTGCAGCGCATTGTTCGCCTGGAGGGCTCAGGTGTGGTTTTGCGGGTGGTGGTGCAGGTGCTTCCCCAGAAACACTGGGAAGTGGAACGGGACCTTCTGTACCATATCAAGAAGGCCTTTGACGCCGAACACATTGAGATTCCCTATCCGAAGTACGTGGTTTTCCTCGACACCACCAGGAAGACCTGAGAGCCGTTTCTGGTTATTCTTTGACAAAAACAAATGAGGTGGAGCTATGGTCGACGTTACCCTGAAGGTGGGTGGTGCGGCAGGGCAGGGAGTACAAACCGTTTCCGAAGTACTTTCCCTCATCCTTGCTCGGCATGGGTACTACGTGTTCTCCATCGAGGATTACCAGTCACGGATTCGAGGGGGCCATACCTTCACTCTTGTACGTGCTGCAGAGCAGTGGGTTTCAGGAGGAAAGAGGGCGCTGGATATCCTCGTGTGTCTCAACGAAGAGACGTACCACCTGCACTGTGGCGAGGTGAAGGAGGGCGGAGTGATTCTAGGGAAGACCGGCAACGGAACACCCGGCAAAGACGTTCGTCTTTTGCCTCTTGATTTTGAAGGGGTGGCCCTGCGCCTTGGGAACCGGGTCTTTGCCAATATGGTGGCTACGGGAGCGGTTCTGGCAATCCTGGGTGTGGGCCTTGAGAAAGCCCGGGAGTACGTTCGGGAGACGTTTGCCCGAAAGGGCCCTGAGGTTGTAGCGAGGAACGAGGAAGCCCTGGAGGAGGGGGCAAGGCTCGTGGAAGCATCGGGGATGATTTCCTCTTCTCCGTTTCTTAAGGGACATCGAGATCCCTCAGGGGTTTCCCGACGGTACCTCATAAGCGGCAACGAAGCTCTGGGGCTTGGAGCGCTCCTTGCTGGATGCACGTTCTACAGTGCCTATCCCATGACTCCTTCGACAGGAATTCTGAATTTCCTCGCCTCCAGGGCCGAAGCCTATGGTCTCATTGTGGAACAGGCAGAGGACGAAATCGCTGCCATCAACATGGCCGTTGGGGCGTCCTATGCGGGAGCACGGGCTATGACGGGAACGTCGGGCGGGGGATTCTGCCTCATGTGCGAGGGATTGGGATTAGCGGCAATGACCGAAACCCCCATCGTCGTTATCGACGCACAGCGCCCCGGACCCAGCACTGGTCTTCCAACGAGGACTGCTCAGGGAGATCTCCTTTTCGTGCTCCATGCTTCCCACGACGAATTTCCCCGTTTCGTTTTTGCCCCTCGGGATCCCCAGGAAGCGCTCAACATGGTCATTCGGGCTTTTAATCTAGCCGAGAAGTACCAGGTCCCGGCGATTATCCTCAGTGACCAGTACCTTGCAGATACCAGGTGGTCCTACGACCGGCTGTCCTGTGAGGAGCGCCCGGTCCGGCCCCTGTTCTCCTGGGATGGTACCTCTCCCTATCGGAGATATGCCCTGACTCCTGATGGCATTTCTCCAAGGCTTTTCCCTGGAGGAGAAGCTCTTGTGGTTGCCGACAGTGACGAACACGACGAACGTGGACACCTCACCGAGGACCTCGCACTCCGAAAGGTGATGCAGGAGAAGCGAATGAGGAAGCTCGAGTTCATGCGGAAAGAAATGCGTTTTCCCTTTGTGCTTGAGGGGAGAGACGCTACGCTCATTGGGTGGGGATCCACCTGGGGAGTGCTTCTTGAGGTACGTAAGATCTTGGCGCAAAAGGGCAAGAGTATCGGAGTAGTGCATTTCAGCGATCTCTACCCCCTTCCAGAAGGCCTTCGGGACTTCCTTAGGCGTTTCCCCAATCCTGTTGTGGTGGAGCAGAATTTCAGCGGCCAGCTGGCCATGCTCCTTGAGCGAGAAACACTCCTTCCGTTCCCCAGAAGGATCTGTCGTTACGATGGACTTCCCTTTCTTGTTGAGGAGCTCGCTGAGCAGGTCGAGGAGGTGCTGTGACCGTGGCTACCCCTTTTGACGCCCGAGATGTGGAAATTGCTTGGTGCCCCGGATGCGGAAACTTCGGCATCCTTCAGGCTTTGAAGGAAACCCTTGACGAGCTCGGGTATCGTCCTCAGGACGTTGTGGTGGTTTCTGGGATCGGTCAGGCGGCCAAAGCCCCTCACTACCTCAGGGTCAATGTCTTCAATGGTCTCCACGGGAGGAGCATTCCTGTGGCTTTCGCCATTAAGACCGTTCGGCCGGAACTCCTTGTCATTGCCGAATCGGGTGATGGATGCATGTACGGTGAGGGTGGTAATCACCTCCTGCACGCCATTCGCCGCAACCCTGACATCACCGTTCTCGTTCACAACAACCAGGTGTATGGTCTCACGAAAGGCCAGGCTTCCCCGACTTCAGGGGAGGGCTTCAGGAGTAAAGCGCAACCCTGGGGAAACCTCTCAAGACCGCTCAACCCCCTGAGCCTGGCCATATCCCAGGGAGCAGGCCTTGTGGCCAGGGCTTTTGCCGGGGACAGAGAGGGGCTGAAGGGGATTCTCAAAGAGGCCTTGAGCTTTCGTGGCTTTGCTCTCGTGGATATCCTGCAACCCTGCGTGACTTTCAACCCTGTGAACACCTATGCCTGGTACCGGGAGCGGGTGTACTACCTTGGAGAGGACCACAATCCTGAGGACCAGGTGGCGGCGTTCCAGAAAAGCCTCGAGTGGGGTGATCGCATTCCTCTTGGGGTTTTCTACCGCAACCCTCAGCCGACTTACGAAATGAAGGTGGAGGAACGAGCGAAAAGACGACGGAACCTTTTTGAAGAGGAGGAGTTCCGGAGAGTCCTCCAGGAGGAGTTCGCCCAGCTCCTGTAAATCCCTGCCCCGTCCGGGGCAGGGATTGCGTCATTTCAGCCCTTCCGGGCACTTCACCACCATCACAGGGATACACGTTCTCCTGATGACTCCCATGGTCACGCTCCCAAGGAGGATCCCTGCAAGCCCCGTTCTCCCGTGGGTTCCCATGACGATGAGGTCAACACCGTTTTCCTCTGCGAAGCGGGCGATTTCTTCTGCTGGCTCTCCCACCACGACTTCAAGGTTCACGAGTTCTTTGGAAAGGGAAGGGGCGTTTTTCTCCACCTCCTCGGCCATGGTGTTCTGAATCCGCAGCACCACATTCTCCCAGGGATTCCCAGGCTGAGCAGTTAGGGTATCGGCCTCAAGGGGGGTAAGTACATGGAGCACGGTGACCTTGGCGTTGAACTTTTCCTGCAGAGATGAGGCAACCCGAAGCGCCAGGTCTGAGAAGGGTGAAAAATCCGTCGGCACCAGGATGTGTTTGATGGTCATGTTTCCACCTCCTCTATCTCTTACTCTTTAATAGCCCCAAGCGTAAGCCCTCGGATGAGGAAACGGGAAGTCAGCGCGGCGAGGACCACGGGAGGGGTGATGGCAAGGATCGACAGTGCAGAAACCTTCCAAAAATCCAATCCCCGTACGGTGAGCGTTCCAGCGATGATCACCGGCATGGTCATGGTCTTCCGGTATGAGAGCGTCACCACAAAGAGGAACTCGTTCCAGGAGAAGATGAAACAGAGGATGTACACTGCAACGATTCCTGGAAGCGAAAGAGGCAGGGCGATGCGGAAAAAGGCCTGGAACGATGAACACCCATCAATAAGGGCAGCCTCTTCCACCTCTTCGGGAAGTTCACGGAAGAAGTCCATCATGAGCCATATGGCCAGAGGAAGATTGTACACCGTGTGAGCCATGATAACGGCAGGTAGAGTATCAAGGAGCCTCAGGGTTCGCATGATGAGGAAGAAGGGAATGGCCACGGCAATGGGAGGAAACATGCGATTGGAGAGAATCCAGCTGGCGATATCTTTGTTTTTCCAGCGATGGAAGCGAAAGCGGGTGAGGGCATAACCGGCAAGGGATCCAAGGAGGAGAACAAGGAGTGAGCTCAGCGAAGAAATGAGGACGCTATTTCGCAGGCCCTGGCGGGTACGTTCGCCCTCTGCCTGTCCGAGCACAACCTGCCAGGCGTAGGTAGAGGGCCGGAACTGGACAAGGGGGAGGAAAGTGGTGGTGTACTGTTCCCCGGGGGACTTGAAGGAAGTGATGGCACCCCAGAAGAACGGGAAGACTGTCCATATCGAGAAGAGAGCGAGAACGACCCAGGCAAAGACGGAAAACCCGGTAATTCGCCCCTTTTTCATTTCATACCTCCTTGCGGAGTCTCTTGAGGAGAAAGTTGGCCATGATAAGGACGATCACCAGGAATACCCACGAGAGTGCACAGGCGTATCCAAGGTCGAAGTACTGAAAGCCCACGGTGTACGTGTAATAGGAAAGGGATTCCGTACTTGTTCCTGGCCCACCGCCGGTGATGCCAAAGACAAGTTCAAAAAGCTTAAAGGCGTCGATAGCCCGCAAGAGCACAAGCGTCACCATGATGGGAAGAAGGAGAGGGAAAGTGACAAACCAGAAGATTTGCAGGCGAGAGGCTCCATCAACCTGAGCAGCGTCGTACAGGGACACGGGGAACGATTGCATGGCAGCGAGAAGACCAAGGAACATGAAGGGCGTCCACTCCCAGATGTCTACCGCCATAAGTACAAAAGGCGTGAGCCGGGCATCGGTGAGCCATCGAACCATGTTCAAACCCAGGGAATTCAGGATTTTGACCACGATGCCTGCATCAGGGTTGAGGAGCATTCGCCACATGAAGGCAACGGCAATGGGCGGTGCTGCCATGGGGAGGAGGAAGAGTACCCGGAAGAAGTTCCGGAAACGAATGCGTTCATTGAGAATGTACGCAAGAAGAAGACCCAGGGAAAGTTCCACGCTCACCACGATGGCAACGTAAAGCACCGTGAAGCGAAGACTGTTCCAGAAACGGGGATCCCGGGAGAAGATGCTGAGGAAATTTTCGATACCCACGAAAACCCTTGGTGCGGCTGTGGCGGCTTTCCAGCGATGGAAACTCAGTGTCAGTGACCAGATAAGGGGAAACACCGCCATGGCCATAAGGTACAAAAGTCCTGGCAGAAGGAAACCAAACTTTGTGGCCTCTTTTCTCATCGGTGTTCACACCCTGAAAGGCAAAGGGCTGGGGGATGCCCCCAGCCCTTTGGAAGGCGTTCACTCTGCAGGAAGCCCAAGGGACTCACGGTAAAGGGCCTTTTGCTTCTCCTTTCCATGAGTTTCGGTGATCTTCACCCATTCGGCGTAAATGGCGTCACAGGCATCCTTGGGTGCCTTGGTTCCAGAGAGCACCTCGGCAAGGTAGAGGTCAAGATAGTCATAGTACTCTGCGGCTCCAGGAATGCGAAGATCTGTGATGGCTTTGGGGTCGGAAAGAATGGTCTGGATGGTTTCCAGGTACTTTGTGACGGAATCCTTGCTCCAACCGCCCTCGACCCACTTGTCGATGTTCTTGAAGTGCGAGAAGCGCCAGGGGTTGGCTCCAGTGTATCCGTGGATGCCGCAGACGTCAAGGAGGCTTCGCTCGGGAGCGGTGAAGTACGTGGCGAACTTGTACGCCGGGACGGGATTCTTCGAGAACTTGGAGATTGAGAAGACCCACCCTCCGAAGTTCAGAAAGTTCACCTGGTTGTATCCCTCAATCCACCGCTTTGCCTTGAAGTCGTAAGTCTTCATGGAGCCGGGGAGTGGACCATACCCCAAGAGTCCCTTGACTTTACTACCGTACTTCTCCGGGGATTGCTCGAGAATGCCAATATCTCCCCAGTCAAGGGCGATTGCCGAGTTCCCCGACACAAAGGCCTGGCGGAGCTCACTGTACCCGTAGCTCAAAAGACCTGGGGGAGCAAATTTCGTCAGCTTCTGAATGACGTCCATGGCCTCAACCCATCCAGGGTTGTTGACCTGAGGCTCCATGGTGTCAGGATCAAAGAAGGGAGCAACACCGGGCTGCGCCGCGTACTGCATGGCGATATCAAGGTACGACCACATGGCCTGGGTCTTCCGTTGAGCGATAAAGGCAATGCCATACTCTGTTTCTCCGTCGTTATCCCAGTCCCATCCAGTAAAGAACTCGGCAATGTCCATGATCTCTTCCCAGGATTTCGGTGGGATATTGTACTCGTAGCCGTACTTTTCCTTGAACTTTGCTCTGTAGTCGGGGTTCTCAAGAGCGTCTTTGCGGTAGTAGAGCATGTGGCAATCGCCATCGTAAGGAAGTGCGTAAACCTTGCCACCCCAGGAGACGATGAGCTTAATGGCTGGGACAACGTCGTCCCAGTCCGGGTAACCGTATTCTTTCATGAGGTCTTCAAGTGGCAGTACCCATCCACCACCCATGACGTCCCCTGCCCAGGTGGAGGGCCAGCAGATGAGGTCGTAAGCACCAGTTCCGGTGATGAAGTCCGTCATCATTTTGTCGTAGAGGGAAGCGTAAGGAACGACCACCATTTCTACTTTCGCTCCGGTGAGGGCTTCCCACTCCGGCTTCCAGGATTCCACAACGGCGGAGTGGGGATCAGTGATGAGCACCGTGATGGTCTGGCCCTTGAACTCTCCTGGCTGGGATTCCCACGTTTTCTCTGCAGCAAGCGCGGAGGCGACAACGAGGAGGACTACCAGCACCACACACCACAAGAGCTTTCGCATACACCTACCCCCCTTGAAATGCGGTTTTGCTATCATCCTATCAGGAGGAACGGGCGCTGTCAATAATAGGCGCACAGCCCAGCGCCCTAAGGGTTTACAGTACCTGTGTTTCTGTGATAAACTACCTTTTGAATGTCTGAGAGAAGATAAGCTGGAGGTGGAGCGAAGTTGGCTCTGACAAAAGAGCGGAAGAAGGAAATCATCGAACAGTTCAAGATCCACAGTACGGACACCGGTTCTCCTGAAGTGCAGATTGCCCTTCTCACGGAACGCATCCGCGAGCTTACTGAGCATCTGAAGCAGCACCCCAAGGATTTCCATTCCCGAAGGGGTTTGTTCATCATGGTTGGGCGAAGACGGAGGCTTCTCAACTACCTCCGAAAGTACCACGTTGATCGGTATTATGCCATCCTTGAAAAACTCGGGTTAAGGAGGTAGGGTAGTATTGTGTCCTACAGGTGGGAAATAGGCTTTGGAAGAGAAACACTCCTCATCGAGGCAGGAAAACTTGCCCAGCAAGCCCACGGTGCGGTAACCGTTCGTTATGGTGATACCGTGGTTCTTGTGACAGCCACAATGTCCGACGAGGTTCGTGAAGAGGTGGATTTTACCCCGCTTCTTGTGGATTTTGAAGAGCGTTTTTACGCTGCGGGGAAGATTCCCGGTGGTTTCATCAAGCGGGAAGGGAAACCCCGTGTTCCAGCAATCCTGAGTGCCCGTCTCATTGACCGTTCCATTCGTCCTTTCTTTCCCAAGCTCCTCTATAACGACGTCCAGGTTGTCGTCACCGTGCTCTCTGTTGACGAAAGCCATCCTCCTGATGTCATTTCCATCGTTGGGGCTTCCTTTGCTCTGGGGCTTTCGGAAATTCCCTTTGAGGGACCTATTGGAGCCTGCCGTATAGGTCTCGTTGGGGACCAGTTCATTGTGAATCCCACCTTGGAAGAGCTTGCATTGAGCAGTCTGGACCTTGTCGTTGCCGGCTCTGAGTATGGCATCGCCATGATTGAAGCTGGCGCAAAGGAAGTGGATGAAGAGAAAATCGTTGCGGCTCTGCGCCTTGGACACGAGGAAATCCTGAAGATGATTGCTTCCCAGAAGGATATCCTGGCCTCCTTTGGAAGGCCTAAACGAGAGGTTCTCCTTCCTCCCTTCTGGGATGCGCTTCAGGCTTTCGTTGATGAAGAATACCGCAAAGCCATCGCTCAGATGATCACCATTCCAGAAAAGAAAGCCCGGGAGAAGGAGATGAACGCCCTCTTTCAGAAGGCAAAGGAGGAAGCCGAAACGCGATTTGGGAATGCCTCCTTCCTGACCCCTGTCTGGGATAGAGTCGTGAAGGAAGAAATTGAAAACCTGGTCTTCACCACGGGACGGAGACAGGACGGAAGGACTCCCCAGGAAATTCGGCCCATTCACTGCGAGGTTGGGTGCCTCCCACGCACCCATGGCTCGAGCCTCTTTGTCCGGGGACAGACCCAGGCACTGGTTATCACCACGCTTGGTGCAACGAGCGAAGAGCAGAAAGTGGACGGCCTTCAGGAGGAGGAGGCTAAACGTTTCATGCTCCACTACAATTTCCCACCCTACAGCACCGGAGAGGTCCGTCCCATGCGTGGTCCCGGACGGCGAGAAATTGGCCACGGGGCCTTGGCAGAGCGGGCGCTGGAGTGCTTCATTCCTCCGGAGGAAGAGTTTCCCTATACCATCCGGGTGGTTTCAGAGATTCTGGAGTCGAACGGTTCATCCTCTATGGCCACGGTGTGCGGGGGTAGCCTCTCCCTCATGGATGCAGGGGTTCCCATTCGTTCCTCCTGTGCCGGCCTTTCGATTGGTCTTCTTCTTTCCGGTGACAGGAAGGTTTTCCTTCGGGATATCATTGGCTCAGAGGACCACTACGGAGAAATGGACTTTAAGGTTGCGGGAAGCCGCAAGGGCATTACCGCTATTCAACTTGATGTCAAGAACAAGGGGTTACGGTGGGAGATTCTCGCTGAGGCTCTCCAGGAAGCGAAAGAGGGCAGAATCTCCATTCTTGACATCATGGACTCTGTGCTTGACCGGCCGCGGAGTTCCATTTCGCCGTATGCGCCCCGCATCGGTATTGTGGAAATCAATCCAGACCGTATTGGTGCACTTATCGGTCCGGGAGGAAAGATCATCAAGCGCATTGTTGAAGAGGCCGGGGTGACCATAGATATCAAGGAGAACGGGAAGGTCCTCGTGTTCTCCCGTACCGAGGAAGGTAAAGAGAAGGCCATCGAAATGATCCGGAATGTGACCCAGGATGTCGAAGTCGGGAAGATTTACCTTGGGAAGGTGACGAGGATTGCCGACTTCGGGGCCTTTGTGGAGATTTTTCCCGGCCGAGAAGGGTTATGCCACATTTCCCAGCTTTCCTTTGAGCGCATCCGAAAGGTAGAGGATTTTGTCAAGCCAGGGGAAGACCTCCTGGTGAAGGTCATCGGTATTGATTCTCTGGGACGCATTACCTTAAGCCATAAAGAAGCCATTGCGGCGGTTTCTCCCCCCAAGGACACAAAGCCTCCGCAGAGGAGAAAATAAAGACGAGTGTGGGCATCGTGGAACCGAAGAGAAAGCTCTTCGTTCTTTCGATACTGACTCTGACAGCAGTATACCTCCTCCTTGCCCTCCTTTCCTCAGGAATGGGGGTGGTTGGGGATTTTCTCCGGTATCAAGCGTTCCGAGCCTTTGGTCTCGGGGCTTATGTTTTGCCCTTTTTGCTGGGTTTTGTCGTCTATGAGCTGGCGGTGCTCCATCCTGCGAGGAAATACCGTTTTGCGGGGAGAATCACCGGTGTCTTTTTGTGGCTTTTTGTGTTCCTTGCCCTTTCTGAGCAGGAAGCTCTGCGAAGGGGTTTCTCCCTCCCTACGGGAGAAGTGGGAGGTGTGGTTGGCTTCCTCTTGCTGGGCTTTTTTCGGCGGTATTTCGGAGACCTGGGGACGGCGTTATTCCTCTTTCTCGTGGCCCTTCTTGGCACCTATCTTTTGAGCGACGGAAAGCTCCTGCGAAAGATTGCCACCCTTGTGCAATTCGTCAAAAGTAGGAGAAGCGTGCAGACCACCTCTTCGGCTCCTTCGAAGGAGCCGAAGAGTCCGTCGCCTGCGCCTGCAAAGAAGGAAAACACCGAGATAGTGGAGACCTTTAGTATCCCTAAGCTCTTTGAGCACTCAGAGCTTGGACCTTCCCCCCGGAGGAAACCGAAACCAAAGCCTCCCCAGGAGGAAAGGAAGTCTTCCTGGGTTTTGCCTTCAGTGGAACTTCTCAACCCTCCTCCTCCAAGGCGATTCGAAAAGAGCCGTCGGGACATCGAGGAGGGGGTAGCGAAACTCGAGCAAACCCTTGCGGAGTTCGGGGTGATGGGCAAGGTGGTGCATGTCCAGGTTGGCCCCACGGTTACCCGGTACGAGTTCCAGCCTGCTCCGGGGATTAAAGTCAATAAGATCGTTGGGCTCTCGAACGACATTGCGCTGGCCTTCGCCGTGGCAGCAGTGCGCATTGAAGCCCCGATTCCCGGGAAGGCAGCTGTAGGCATTGAGGTTCCGAACCGTCATAAAGAAATTGTCGTCTTGCGGGAACTCCTTGAACGGGGGGAGTTTAGCGGTCACCCCTCTCCATTGCTTCTTGCTCTGGGGAAGGACGTGGGTGGAAAGCCAATTTTCTGGGACCTTCGGGACATGCCGCATCTGCTCATCGCCGGTGCTACAGGTTCAGGGAAAAGCGTCTGCATCAATGTCATCCTTGCCAGCCTCCTGTATCGGGCTGATCCGACGCGGCTTCGGATTGCCCTTATTGACCCAAAGAGGGTCGAGCTTTCGGTATACGCTGGCTTACCCCACCTCTGTGCTCCGGTCATTTCCGAGGTCCGTCTGGTTGTGCGTTTCCTCAAGTGGCTCTGCCGGGAGATGGACACAAGATACGAGCTTCTGTCAGAAGTTTCCTGTCGGAACATAGAGGAGTACAACAGCATCGTGGAAGATAGGGAAAAGCTCCCCTATATCGTTGTGGTTATCGACGAGCTTGCTGACCTCATGATGACTGCGCCAGGGGACGTTGAGACCTATATCTGCCGGCTTGCCCAGATGGCAAGAGCCGTGGGTATTCACCTAGTTGTCGCGACCCAGAGACCCTCTGTGGATGTCATTACCGGGCTCATCAAGGCCAACTTTCCTTCCCGTTTGGCTTTTGCCGTCTCCTCGCAGGTTGATTCCCGGACCATCCTCGACGGTCCGGGAGCCGAAAAACTCCTCGGGAATGGTGACATGCTCTTCGCCCCCATGGGGGTGGGTAAGCCCATCCGCGGTCAGGGAGCGTTCATCCGTACGGAGGAGACAAAGAGAATCGTGGA
Organism: Candidatus Caldatribacterium sp. SIUC1; assembly: GCF_051549785.1. GTDB lineage: Bacteria > Atribacterota > Atribacteria > Atribacterales > Caldatribacteriaceae > Caldatribacterium. The sequence continues at coordinate 1,499,913 of NZ_CP189974.1, forward strand.
ACACTGGGCGCGCCAAAAGGGAGACGTTCCCTATCTCCTGGAGTTCGTTGCCCAGGAAGAGGAGACCGCCATAGGGGGAGATGAGGAA